>JAFUDC010000128.1 GCA_017459345.1 Eubacterium sp. | reverse complement strand
TCCTGCCAAATCATATTACCCTTAAAAACGCCAAAGAAAAGCAATCTAAGTGTAAAACACACCTCTGGCGCCGGCGGAAAGCCGCCGGAGCAGTTCAAATTACCCTTAAAAACGCCAAAGATAAAAAATCTAAGTGTAAAAACCACCTCTGGTGCCGGCGGAAGACCGCCGAGCCCAACTAGATTACCCTTAGAAAAGCTGAAGAAAAGAAATCTAAGTGTACAAAACACTGCTAGCGCCGGCGGAAAGCCGCCGGAGCAGTTCAAATTACCCCTAGAAAAGCCAAAGATAAGAAATCTAAGTGTAAATAATACTGCTGGCGCCGGCGGAAAGCCGCCGGGCCAGCCGAGATTACCCCTAAAAAAGCCAAAGATAAGAAATCTAAGTGTAAAAAACACTGCTGGCGCCGGCGGAAAGCCGCCGGGCCAGTAGGAGTGCCATAAAATTGCTGTGTGAAAGAGAGTTTATGCCAGGAGGGTTTTTATGAATATACAGACAAATATAGAACTTCTAAGGAGGAAGCAATTCCTGGAAAGAATTATTGCAGAAAAAACAAAAGCCCTGCAAGATGCACCTAATGGAATACTAAGAGTCCATCACCATGGAAAGTATATTCAATACTATTGCAGGAAAGATTCTAAAGATCCAGCAGGTAAGTACATAAAGAATAAAGATCGTGGTTTTGCAGCAGCATTGGCTCAGAAAGATTATGATAAACGAATATTGAAACTTGCAGAAAATGAACTGTCAATTATACAATCCCTGTTAATGATCTATGAAAAAGAGCAAATAGAATCTGTATATGAAAACCTTCAGGTACCTCGTCAAGATCTGATTCAACCAGTTATAGCCACAGATAAACAGTATGTCGACAGCTGGCTGAACGTTAACTACAAAAAGAAACCTTTTTATGATGATGCCCCAGAATTTTTCACCAGTAAGGGGGAAAGGGTGAGGTCAAAATCAGAAATCATCATTGCTGATACATTAGGCAGGATGAATGTCCCCTATCGCTACGAGTGTCCTCTAAAGCTGAAGGGATTCGGAACGGTATACCCAGATTTCACGGTGCTAAATGTCAGATTAAGGAGAGCCTTCTTGTGGGAGCATTTCGGAATGATGGATGATCAGGAATACTCCCAAAAGGCTTTAACCAAAATAGAGAGTTATGAGAAAAACGGATATTTTCCAGGGAGTCATCTGATTCTTACTCATGAGACAAGCCTGCATCCTATTGGGACAAAGGTGATTGAAAAGATGATTTCCCATTACTTAAAGTGATTGGGGAACAGAAAAAAGGAAATGTGAAATACCCCTAGTTTAATATTGTGCAAAAGCCTTCCAGAAGGTATAATAGAAGAAATCCTGAAACATTGAGATGATTCCGATTTGAATGATCAGAATGATAAAGCGAGGTGATATATATGCCGCCTTACAGCATACTGATGTTTCTGTTTTCGGCAGGACTTCTTTTATATGCCATCCTGATGGCTGTCACAAAGGATTATAATATTCTTCCCTACAGAAGCAGGGTATCGGTGAAGCCTAAGGATCCCAAGGCCTATATGACTCAGTTTTCCAAGGTGACTGCCCTTACAGCGGCAGCGCCGGTTCTTTCAGGACTGACCGCTATCTGGAATTTTGGAGCGGCAATGGTCGTTTTGATTGCGGGGTTTGTGATTGCTATCTGGATCGGAACCAGGATCATGAGAAATGCATCGTGATTACCTGGTTTTCACAATAAATCACATTCAGGTCATTGTTATTCTTCAGACATGAGTAGTATATAAGGAAGAGATAATCATAGAAAGGATGATGGATATAATGGATTATTCAACACTGATAAAGGCAAGAAGAAGTGTGAGAAAGTACCAGGAAGGAACCAGCATCTCCGATGCCGCCATCAATGAGATTCTGCTGGCTGCCCAGATGGCGCCATCCTGGAAGAATACCCAGACAGGAAGATATTATATCGTGAAATCTCCGGATATGGTCGCTAAGATTAAAGCAGAGACTCTGCCGGACTTTAACCAGAGAAGTTCGAAGAACGCCCCTGTTATTATCGTGACTGCTTTCGAGAAGAATATTTCCGGTTTTGAGAAGGACGGAACTCCGACCAATGAACTGGGAAATGAATGGGGTGCTTACGATCTTGGCCTTCAGAATGCCTACATGCTCTTAAAAGCCAGGGAGCTGGGCATTGATTCACTGATCATGGGTATCCGGGACAGCGAGAAGCTTAGGAAAGAATTAGGTATCCCGGCTTCCCAGCAGGTTGCGGCAGTGATCGCCCTGGGATATTCCGCAGCAGAGCCCATGTGCCCAAAAAGAAAAGACCTGGATGAGATTCGTAAGGTGTTTTGATGAAAAAAACACAATGGGAAAATATGTAATAGAAAAATATATGAGAAAAAATGTATTGGGGGGAAACGATGAGAGATAATCTGATTAAACATTTTGTTAAAACAGAAAAACCATCCAGGGAAGCCCTGAAAGAGGAGATGGCTGCCCAGAGGGCAAAGCTGTCGGGATTTCAGCTTAAGATCAAGGAAGCAAAGCTTCCGGTAATGATCATCTTTGAAGGCTGGGGTGCTGCCGGCAAGGGCAGTGTATTGGGAGAAGTCATCAAAGATATCGATCCAAGATTTTTCTCCGTGGCCAAGATGGAGGCGGAGCCCACCCCGGAGGAGAAGAGAAAGCCATTTCTCTACCGCTATCTGGTGGAGCTGCCGGAGGCAGGCAAATTCAAATTTTTCGATACGTGCTGGATGGAGGAAGTGACCGGAGGAGTTCTGAATGGAACTTATACACAGAAGGATTACAGACATAAGATCCACAGTATCGTCACCACGGAAAGACAGCTGACGGACAATGGCTATCTGGTCATGAAGTTCTTCTTCCAGATTGGGAAGAAGGAGCAGAAGAAGCGCCTTTCTGCCCTGGCTTCTGATAAGAATACCTCCTGGAGGGTGGATGATAAGGACCTGTGGGAGAACAGGCATTATGACGATTGCCTGGAGGTTTACGAGCAGTATCTCTCCGATACCAACCGGCCTACAGCCCCCTGGTATATCATTGATGCCAAGGATAAGAAGTGGGCGGCTCTGCAGGTGCTCCGCTATCTGACTCAGGGTATTGACACCGCTTTGAAAAATCATGCACTGGCAGTTCCGATTCTGCAGAATACATTTCCTCTGGAGCCCATACCATATCTTAAGGATTTGGATCTTTCCAAGACCATCGATCCCAAGGACTATAAGGAAGAACTGAAGCGTCTCCAGGGAGAACTCCGGGACCTCCACTATGAACTTTACCGCAAGAAGATTCCTGTGGTTATCGCCTATGAGGGGATGGACGCGGCAGGAAAGGGAGGAAATATCAAGAGGATTACCGGGGCTCTGGATCCCAGAGGCTATATTGTCCATCCTATTGCCAGCCCCGAGCCCCACGAGAAGGCCAGGTTCTTCCTCTGGCGTTTCTGGAACCGGCTGCCCAAGACGGGGCATATTGCCGTCTTTGACCGGACCTGGTACGGCCGGGTCATGGTGGAGCGGCTGGAGGGCTTCTGCTCGGAGAATGACTGGCAGAGAGCATATAACGAAATAAATGAATTTGAGAAAGAGCTGACAGACTGGGGTGCAGTGGTTCTCAAGTTCTGGGTGCAGATTGACAGCGATACCCAGCTGGCCCGGTTTACAGACCGGCAGAACACCCCGGAAAAACAGTGGAAGATCACGGATGAGGACTGGAGAAACCGGGAGAAATGGGATCTCTATGAGGAAGCGATCAACGAGATGCTGCAAAAGACCAATACCTCCTTTGCGCCATGGCATATTCTGGAATCTGTAGACAAGAAATATGCCAGAATAAAGGCATTAAAGATTGTGGTAGCAGCACTCAGAAAAGCATGTAAAAAGGCAGAATGACTGATATAATTAATAAAACAGACGAAGCAAAGTTTTGTTTATCTACTCAAAGCCATGCCTAATCCAGGTAGGGTTCTGAGTATAAAAACTTATATGAGTGAATGGAGCAATAAAATATGACAAAATATGATGTCATCATCATCGGTGCCGGTCCGGGCGGAATCTTCTCTGCTTACGAATTGATGAAGTTGAATCCGAATCTCAAGGTGGGCGTATTTGAAAGCGGATACCCCCTGGAGAAGAGACATTGTCCCATCGATGGAAAGAAGATCAAGTCCTGCATCAAATGTAAAACCTGCGCCATCATGAACGGGTTCGGCGGCGCCGGTGCATTTTCTGATGGAAAGTATAATATTACCAATGATTTCGGCGGAACCCTGTATGAGTATATCGGCAAGGAAGAAGCCCTGGAACTGATGAAATATGTAGATCAGATTAATGTTTCTCACGGTGGAGAGAACACCCGCCTCTACTCCACAGCAGGCAGCGAGTTTAAAAAACTCTGCATGCAGAATAAGCTGAACCTTCTTGAGGCATCAGTACGCCATCTGGGTACGGATATCAACTATGTGGTGCTGGAGAAGCTCTATGATGAGATGAAAGACCATGTTGACTTTCATTTCCATACACCGGTGAGAAAAATTGAGCTGATGGGGAAAGGGGCCGCCGTGCCTGAACCGGAAAAGGAGGGGGCAGAAGGGGATCCGTCAGCCAACCAGAATAAGTCGGGTCAGGGATTCAGAGTGATATACGATGAAGGTCAGGCAGAATGTGATCAGTGCATCGTCTCCGTGGGCCGCAGCGGCAGTAAATGGATGGAGACCATCTGTAAAGAACTGAATATTCCCACCAAGTCGAACCGGGTGGATATCGGCGTCCGGGTGGAGCTTCCCGCCGTGATTTTCTCCCATCTGACCGATGCCCTTTATGAGAGCAAGATTACCTACCGCACGGAGAAGTTTGAAGATGCGGTCAGGACCTTCTGCATGAATCCCAACGGTATCGTGGTGAACGAAAACACCAACGGCATTGTGACGGTAAACGGCCACTCCTTCGAAGACCCGGAAAAGAAGACCGACAACACCAACTTTGCTCTTCTGGTTTCCAAACATTTTTCCGAGCCCTTTAAGGACAGTAATGATTACGGAGAGAGCATCGCAAAGCTCTCCAACATGCTTGGGGGCGGCGTAATCGTCCAGCGATTCGGAGACCTGGAGCGAGGCCGGCGCAGCAATCCCACCCGTATTGCGGAATGTACCGTCAGGCCTACCCTTTCTGCGACACCGGGAGACCTGTCCCTGGTGCTGCCCAAGCGGATTCTTGATGGCATCATCGAGATGATCTACGCCCTGGATAAGATTGCCCCAGGTACGGCCAACGATGACACCCTTCTTTATGGTGTGGAAGTCAAGTTCTACAACATGGAAGTCAAGCTGGATAAGAATCTCATGAGCAATTACCCGGGACTTTATATCATCGGTGACGGCAGCGGAGTTACCCATTCCCTGTCCCATGCCTCGGCCAGCGGAGTTTACGTGGCAAGGCAGATTGCAGGGGCAATGTGAAAAAAGGTGGTTTACAGGACGGAAGTAAATGAGATATTATTAAACCGAAAAGAAACTCAATGAATGCAACTCTATAAGAACATTTAATGACCGAAATTAATCTACAGGAGGAGAAGAAACATGGCGGACAAAAGCAGAACCCTCTATATCGAAGGCATGGGATGCCCAAAATGTGAAGGTAAGGTAAAGGCAGCATTAGAGGCCATTGATGGCGTAAAAAAGGTAGTGGTAAGCCGTATTGCCGGCCAGGCGGATGTGACCTGCGCAGATACGGTAGCAGATGAAGACCTCAAGGCAGCAGTGGCACAGTTTGAGAATTATACATTTACCGGTATGGATGATGGGAATGTGAGGCCGGAATCCATGGAGCGAATCACAACAAAGGAGCAGGCAGACGCATTTATCGAAGCTCAGGTGGACCTCCTGCAGAAACAGATCGGTGACGGCGGAGTCCTCTTAGCTCTCTCCGGCGGAGTTGACTCCTCCGTAGTGGCAGCCTTACTGATCAAGGCTATCGGAAAGCAGCTCACCTGCATCCATGTAAACCATGGTCTTATGAGAAAGGGCGAAAGCCAGCAGGTCATCGATGTATTTGAAAAGCAGCTGGGCGCCAACCTGATCTACATTGACGCCACAGACCGCTTCCTGGATAAGCTTTCTGGCGTGACCGATCCGGAAACCAAGAGAAAGATCATCGGCGGCGAGTTTATCGACGTATTCGATGAGGAAGCAGCCAAGCTTTCCGGCATCGGCTTCCTGGGACAGGGAACCATTTACCCGGACATCCTGGAGAGCAAGGATGGCATCAAGGCTCACCACAATGTGGGCGGACTCCCGGAAGAGGTCAAGCTTGAGCTGGTAGAACCCGTGAAGCTTCTATTCAAGGATGAAGTACGTGTGGTAGGCGCAGCCCTGGGCCTGCCCGATGACATGGTAAACCGTCAGCCATTCCCAGGCCCCGGTCTCGGTGTACGCTGCCCAGGCGCCATAACTCGTGACCGTCTTGAAGCAGTTCGTGAATCTGACGCTATCCTCAGGGAAGAATTCGCCAAGAATGGCCTCTCCGGAAAAGTATGGCAGTACTTCACCGTGGTACCGGATTTCAAATCCACTGGCATCAAAAACGGCAAGAGGACCTTTGACTGGCCCTGCATCGTCCGGGCTATCAATACCACAGACGTTATGGAAGTGACAGTAGAGCACTTTGCTCCGGAATTCATTGACCATCTGGTGCAGAGAATCATCACCGAGGTACCGGGAATCAACAGGGTACTGATCGACTATACACCCAAGCCCCCGGCAACGGTAGAGTACGAATAATGACCATAATCCCCTCAGAGCGCTTAAATAAGCTGTCTGGGGGGATTTTTTTTGCCTTCTTAATACTGTTTTGATACCCCAAAATAACAATTGTCCATTGTTAAGAATCGAATTTTATACTACAGGTTCAATGACAAACATTCCTGGATGTAGTATCATCAAGGTAATAAAGACAGAAAAGGAGAGGTTCAAATGGCAAAGATTACATCTGCGATTGCTGCAAAACAGCTCAGGAAGCTGAACGAGCAGCGAGACGCATTACTTGCAAGAGAGAAGAAAGTGAAGACCTTTACAGCAGCCATCCAGGAGGATGTGGAGAGCGTCAGACCTGCATATGATTTCCAGGCAACACAGGATGCACTGACAGAGTTCGAGGAGAAAATCCGGAATCTGAAGCACACGCTTAACTGCTTCAATTCCACCTACGTGATTCCGGAATTCAACATGACCATCGATCAGATGCTGATTTATATTCCTCAGCTTACTTCGAGAAAGAAGCAGCTCGATGGTATGCGGAGCAAACTGCCGAAGGAGAGAGTGCAGAGCACCTTTGGCCGCGGCAACAATTTCATTGAGTATGACTACGCTAACTATGAAATCTCCAAGGCCGAGGAAGCGTACATAGCTGTTTCGGATAAACTGGCAAAGGCTCAGAACGCTCTGGATACTGCAAATACCACAGTGCTGTTTGAGGCAGATATCGATTGATTTTTCCGCAGCCTGTCATGGCTGTTCGCTGTTGCAGGCTGAAAAACCTGGAACAGAGCATAAGTACCAGGCGTCTTGAAAACGCACTCCATGTTGAGGTTTCGTGTCTTACGTTTTCACGTGGCTGTTTCTGGCCCTTATCCATTATTTTGACTGTTATTTGTTTTGGTTCAGGGGCGTGCGGGGACTGATGTTCAACTGATCAGAAAATGTGATGTTCCGGGCGGGAGAGGTACGGTTCTAACCCGCCTTTCTATTATCAGAACGGAACTGTGAAGAAGGAGAGGGAAATACCTTATGAAAATTGTACAGGAATATTTACGTATTACCGATAGAGGACGATTATTAGACAACTTGGTATATGATATGATCAGCCATACCCATTTACTGCTTGAATACAAAGATATGTCAATTGCAGAGATTCAGGATAGATACCGAAGCCGCTTGAATGATTTCATTGATTATCTTCTTTCTGTAGAAGCAATTCCATCAGATCATATGGTGCTCTATATGTGTGAGGCATCCTTGTTTGACAAACAATATAATCATGAGGATAAGTCGCTCTGTCTTATCGACCTCAACGAAATCAGAGAGGACATTTTTGCAACAGGATATTCATTTGAACTATCTGATTGGGAAGAAACCCTGGGATACCTGGTGGCAGACAATAAACTGACGCAGGACTACATGATAGAGTTGCTGACACATTACTTAAATGAGATATCTTTTTTTGGAATGGATCCGGTGAGACACAGGGAAAAAATAGAAGAGGTTAAAGTAGATCTTGATCAGGCAATGAAAGAGATTGAGGAAGGCCGTACAATACCGGCAGAAGAAGCGTTTGCTGATATCAGAAGAGAATACAGTCTTCCTATTGATGAAAAAGATGAAAAGCAGGATGAACTTGACAGAGAGATTAGCAAAGCAGCTCATGCTTTTTTAAGATATTGTCATTGGCGTGAACGAAGTCGGATATTGGAAAGTCTCGGTGAAACAGCTCCGAATTATGAAAAGATTGAAGGTTATCAGATTTCTGAGAAGACCCTCGCTATGATAGATCAGTCTATGGATAACCTGAAGCAGGGCAAAGTATCTAAGTATATGTGACGCAGCCGACTCTTTCCCATGATCTTAAGGTTCTCAGTAATGCAAAAGTTGTGACTACCAGACGTGAGGGTCAGAATGTGTATTACACATTAAACACAGAGAAACTCAAGAAACTGGAGGAAGCCCTTCATGAAATATTCTCAGTATCAGATGACTGTATCTGCCGTTCTGTGGATGTGGTGTGTGAGTCTGGTGAAGAAGCGGTCTAATCTAACAGTTGGATTAGATCACAATACATAGAGTTATTTCTATAATTATATCAACATAAAATGGTATTTATTTGGCAATAAGACTTGCAAGTAAAACTTGAGTGTTAGTAGTCTATTGACTTTTGCAAGCCAGATGGCATGGCGATGCAAGTTTTGCAACAGTCTGTTACTGTCATGAGAGAAAGGAGTTTCTTATGAGTAAAGTTGAGATTTTTGACCCGGCTATGTGTTGTTCCACAGGAGTATGCGGACCGGGAGTGGACCCGGAATTATTAAAGGTCGCCACCATCATTAATAACCTTCAGAAGGCGGGGAAGGAGGTCATCCGCCACAACCTTGCAGATGAACCGGATATCTATGTGAATAATACTAAAGTCAATGCAGTCCTGATGGAGAAGGGGGCAGATGCGCTCCCCATCACCCTGGTTGATGGGGAGGTCGTGATGATCGGAGAATATCCGACCAATGAACAGCTGGTGACCTGGACTGGTGCATCCATGGAGGAACTGCTGGATGCCATGGTAAAGACGGAAATCGAGAAGAATACTTGTTGCTAAGGGTATTTATTATGAGCCAGATTTTTAATCCTGAAAAGACAGAACTGACAAAATACATGTTTTTTACTGGGAAGGGTGGTGTTGGGAAGACTTCCACCGCCTGCGCTACGGCGGTTTATCTTGCGGATCAGGGAAAGAAAGTCTTCCTGATCAGCACGGATCCGGCATCTAACCTCCAGGATGTATTCGAGATGGAGCTTAACAACAAGGGACTTCCGATTGCTGAGGTTTCCGGGCTTACAGTGGCAAACCTGAACCCGGAGGAAGCTGCCGCAGAGTACAGGGAATCCGTAGTGGGACCCTATCGCGGAAAACTGCCGGATTCCGTGGTGGCCAACATGGAGGAACAGCTTTCCGGGTCCTGTACGGTGGAGATAGCATCCTTTAATGAATTTGCTCATTTTATTACAGATGATGGTATCAACTCTTCTTATGATTACATTATCTTTGACACGGCCCCCACAGGACATACCCTGCGGATGCTTCAGCTTCCTTCTGCCTGGGATAACTTTATTGACGAGAGCACACATGGGGCATCCTGTCTGGGCCAGCTGGCCGGGCTTGGCGATAAAAAGGAAATGTATGCCCGTGCAGTGAAAACATTATCCGATGAGACCGTCACGACATTGATGCTGGTAAGTCGGCCGGAGAAAGATCCACTTATGGAGGCTGCCAGGGCATCTGGTGAGCTTTCTGAGCTGGGTATAGGGAACCAGATTCTCATCGTGAACGGAGTCCTTGAGAGTGAGAACACTGGGGACCAGACTTCTGCCAGCTTTTATCGAAAACAGCAGGAAGCTCTAGAACAAATCCCGGGAACTATTCGGGACTTGCCATTATACACGGTTCCCCTGCGGTCCTATAATGTCAGTGGGATCGATAATATAAGGAAACTCTTTAGGGAGGATGCAGTGCCGGATTCAGGACTTTTCAGTCAGGACGTTTCCTTCCCTGATTTGGATAAGCTGATCGATGACCTCTACGAAAAGAATAAGAAGGTTATATTTACCATGGGAAAGGGTGGTGTTGGAAAGACATCGGTATCCATCAGCATAGCAAAAGGATTAGCAGAAAAAGGCTGTAAAGTCCACCTGACCACCACAGACCCGGCCGGCCACATGGCAGAGGACCTGTCTTCTTTTGGAGATATTGAAGTCAGCAATATTGATGAGAAGAAAGAACTTTTGAAATACCAGAACGAAGTCATCGCAAAATCCATTGCCGGCGGTATCTCTGAGGATGACCTGGATTATATCAAGGAAGACCTCCGTTCCCCATGCACCCAGGAGATTGCGGTATTCCGTGCTTTTGCTGAGATTGTGGATAAGGCAGAAGAACAGATTGTGGTCATAGACACTGCCCCGACCGGCCATACCTTACTGCTTCTGAATTCCACGGAAAGCTATGCCAGAGAAATGCAGCATTCCAACGCTGATATCCCTGAATCGGTAAAGAAGCTCCTTCCGAGACTGAAAAACCAGGAGGAAACAGAGGTTGTTATTGTTAACCCTCCAGAAGCCACTCCTTATTACGAAGCCAGGCGACTGGAAGAAGATCTGAAACGGGCCGGGATTTCTTCAAAATGGTGGGTGATCAATGCAAGCCTGAAGGCTGCCGGAACCCGGGATCCTTTTCTTAAGGCCAGGGCGGAGAGTGAAATGAAGTGGATCGGCAGGATTTCAGATGATACAGATGGATATTTTGTGGTGATTCCATGGGAAGTGTAATAGAAAAGAATGACTCTGAAGATTGGTAAGGTTTTCTTTTCTTCTATGGCCGGAATATTTACAAATGATGAGAAAGAAAGGTATGGATGAGCTTCACACGCCAAGCTCATCCTTTACCATATCATAACGAGTATAAAGAACCGCTTCCGGATGAGTCTGTGTAAAATTACTAATATCTTCAGGAGAGATTGAAAAAACATTATTATTTAAAGTATTCATGATTCGCAGCATATAGATTGCAGCCTGGAATTCATCAATCTTTTCATTCATGCAATATTCACCAAGCTTTGCCCCACAGGAATTGATCAATTCCAGATTCAGGTCTAATTGGTTCATAAATGTGTCCAGAGAGAGCAGATCTCTGGTTGCGTTAATGGTATTTTCCATCTCCAGAGTCATAAAGCTTTCCGGAGACGTATCCAGATACTCATAGAAATATCTGGCAAAACGTTTATCATGATATATAACACTAAAATGAATAAGCCAAAAATAAATATATCTATCTGACAGAGAGCAGTTTTCAGCCATCTTTGATACAGCTTCATTACAATTAGAGAAATAATTTTTTAAAAACAACTGGGCTAATGCGTCCTTCCCTTTGAAATGTTTGTAAATTGTCGGATGTGTCACTCCACAGGCAGAAGTTATATCCCTTAAAGTGCTTCTCACATATCCATATTCATAAAAGTATTCTGCAGCTTTTTTGATGATCAGATTCTTTTTACTGTCTTTATGTTCCATAATTCATATCCTCCGAGGTATTCCTGATTATCATACCATTCTTTTCATAGAAATTACAGTCTTTTCTGTGTTGACAGTATTGACATATAAGGAGGTCTGTGTTATCTTTTAGTTACCACGGTAACTAAAATTAATATGGAGGGGATAATAGTATGTTTGAAAGACTTTTTTCACCAATCAAAATCAATAACTGTGAGATTGAGAACAGACTGGCCGTAACTGCTATGGTTGCAGGCATGTGTAACCCGGATGGAACTGCCTCTGATCAGTACATTGCCTATCATGAGGCTAAGGCAAAAGGAGGCTGGGGATTGATTATTACTGAGGATTATGCTGTGAACGAGCATGCCATGAATATACCGGGAACTGCCGGATTATGGGATGATGCTCAGATTGCCAGCCATAAAAAGCTGACTGACACAATCCACAAATACAATTCGAAGATCTTCTGTCAGATCTGGCATGCAGGTAAGCAGGCTACCCATTGGACGAATAATGGAGTTCAGCCAATGGCACCAAGCGCAATTCCCTGTCCTGTCAACAGAGAGCTTCCGAGAGAATTATCGATACCTGAAATTGAGCAGATTGTAAAAGATTTCGGACAGACAGCAAGAAGGGTAAAGGAGGCCGGTTTTGATGGAATCGAAATTCATGCTGGCCACGGGTATCTGATTGCCGAGTTCCTGTCACCTTATATCAATAAAAGGACAGATAAGTATGGCGGTAATTTTGTCAACCGCGTCCGTTTCTTAAAGGAAATTATGGAAGAAATCCGCAGGAATGTCGGAGACGATTATCCTGTTACAGTCCGATATTCCGCCATTGAAGAAGCTGCTGGTGGAAGAACGATGGAAGAATCCAGACCACTTGCCATGCTTTTAGAGCAGTGGGGAGCGGATGCCCTTCATATCAGTGCATCCGTATATGGGAATCATATTAATGGAATCATCTCTTCCATGTATACGCCAAGGGCCTGGCTGGTTAATTATGCCGAAGAAGTCAAGAAGCTTGTGAATATTCCGGTATTTACAGTGAACCGTATAGCAGATCCCTTTGTTGCGGAGTCCATTCTTGCCGCCGGCAAGGCAGATATCATCGGAATGGGCAGGGAATCTCTGGCAGAGCCGGAATTCCCCAACAAGGCAAAGAGGGGAGATGTAGAAAATATCCGTAAATGTGTTGGCTGTATGCAGGAATGCTATGGCGGATTACTGCGTGGACGGTTTATCAGCTGCCTTGTTAATCCCACAGTCGGAAGAGAACTTGATGTAGACCTTTCTCCGGTCAGCAATCCTAAGAAGGTTATGGTAATTGGCGGAGGAATCGCAGGCATGGAAGCTGCCAGAGCGGCAGCGACAAGAGGGCATGAGGTCGTTCTGTATGAGAAGCAGGAATTCCTGGGCGGACAATTTAAAGCCGCAGCCTATCCGCCCTGTAAAGGTGATTTTTCCGTATACACCGGCTGGCTGATCAAACAGCTGGAGGACCTGAAAGTTGAGATCCACTTGAATACGGAAGTAACCGAGAACCTTGTAAAAGAAATATCCCCGGATAAGGTAATACTGGCTTCCGGCGGTACTTCTCTGACACCTCCTATTAAAGGTATTGATAATCCCAATGTAGTCACTGCAGAAGAAATCCTTCTTGGCAAGGTACAGCCTGCTGATCAGATTCTTGTAGCCGGAGGAGGAGAAGTAGGACTTGAGACAGCGGCTCATCTGGCAACCGAGGAACGTGACGTCACTGTCGTGGAGATGAAGCATGAATTTGGTGAGGAGCTGATCGCACCCCTTCTCAGAAACAAGATATTTGAGATCATGGACGAATACAGAGCTGTCAGGATTGCTGATACAAAAATCCTTGAGTTCATGGAAGATGGCGCTCTGGTAGAAAATGCAGAGAAGGGACAGTATAAGATTCCTGCTCAGCAGATAGTCCTGGCCCTGGGCTACAAACCGGTCAACAATCTTGAGGAATCCTTAAGATCCATCTGTGATGACCTTGTTGTGATCGGCGGTGCTGTGAAGACAAGCAATGCAGCTGTTGCATCCTGTGAAGGATTCTTTGCCGGAATGAACGCATAAACTGCAAAATGAATGAATATCTCCAATTTTGGTGGGAACAGATTAATGTTTTTATCAAGGTTGGAGGTGTTTTTTATTTCTCTAGTGTCGTTAATAGGGTTTTAAGCTTTAGGTCTAAGATTTGTCTCCCCAGATACACTTTATTAATTTCTGCCTTTATGTTATACTCCAATTGTCCTTCTGGATACATACATCTCAGAATACAGATACCAATGTTAGCAGGAAAGGAATAAAACTATTTTGAAGGATACAGGTCTGATCAAAAAAGGAAAACGTCAGCTGAAAAATGAGGAAAACCGCCGCAGGCTTCTGGATGCCATGGAGTCTATCATGGAGCAGTATGATTACAATACGGTCACGATACGGAATATCTGTCAGGTTTCCGGGGTTTCCTATGGATCATTTTACAATCTTTATGAATCAAAGGAGGTTTTCCTTCGGGAATATCTTACAGAGGATTTCACCAGATATCTTACAGACTATTATAAAGAACATGGGGAATTTGATGACTTAAGCAATGTGGATAAAAGCATTGATGTCTTTGTCTGCTGTGCCAGATATAATGTGATAAAAGGAATCCGCTTTATCCGGGGATTCTATACCCCTAACAATGACAGCCTGTTTCCAGACCTGGATGCCACTGACGAAAAGTATTCTTTTACTCCTCTGCTGCAGATGGCAGAGGAGTATCTTAAGAAAGCAAAGGCAGAAGGAACTTTGTCCGATCAGGCAGATATTATGAAGATTACCCATACTTATTGCTATATATTCAATGGTGTCACCTTCAACTGGTGTCTGAGCAATGGAAAAGTTGACATGGTAGGTGAGACTGAGAGATTGTTCAAGGAATATATAAGACAGTTTCTGCCATAAGTCGGTAGAAATCATCTCATCTCAGACCCGACCTTCCTATATATATTTCTTATATTGAACCACTGTACGAAAAAGTATAAAAGTACAGTGGTTTTTTCTTGACAAATAGCTGACAATATGATAAAAATATATCATAATCTAAATCATGATATATTTTTTAAAGAGGAGGGCTACTATGTACGAGAAACTTTTTGAGCCGGTTAAGATCGGAACCATGGAACTGAAGAACAGGTTGTTTGTCCCGGCCATGTCAACGCTGACAGCTACACCGGAGGGTGCCTCTACAGAGCAGTTTGCTGCTTATCTGGAGAGGAAGGCCCAGGGTGGCTGGGGTCTGATTATCACAGAGTATTTCGGAGTTGCACCCTATGTGGGTTTCTTCCCCCGTATGCTGGGCATCTGGAACGATGAACTGATTGAATCCCATCGCAAGGTGACTGACCGTGTACACGCAGCGGGAGCTAAGATTGCAGCCCAGATCTCCCACTCCGGAAGAGAGACATTTATCGCTGTCAGTGATGAGAATCTGGTAGCACCTTCTCCTTACATGGACGTTTCGGGGACGAAGAAGCCGAGGATGCTTTCAAAAAAAGAGATAAAGGAGATTGTATCCAAGTACGGGGATACTGCCATGAATCTGAAAAAAGCCGGATTTGATGCGGTGGAGATCTATGCTGCTCATGGTTATCTGATCAGCAATTTCCTGTCCAAGTATTCCAACAAACGTATCGATGAGTACGGTGGATGTCTTGAGAACCGGATGCGCTTCCTGATGGAGATCGTTGCGGACACCAGAGCAAAGGTTGGTCCTGACTTCCCCATCCTCGTCCGTCTGTCCACCAGAGAGTTTGTTCCCGGCGGCCTTTCCATGGCTGAGACCCGGGTGATCGCAGAGAGGCTTGAGCAGGCAGGCGTGGATGCCATCGACTGTTCACAGGGTATCTTTACCGTGTCCAATAACATTGTGGAACCCTTCCGCATGGATAATGGAGTCTTTGTCGATGCCAGCGAGGAGATTAAAAAGTGTGTTTCTATTCCGGTGCTTACTGCAGGCAGGATCAATGAAGCCAACCTGGCTGAGAACATCTTAAAGGCCGGCAAGGCAGACCTTATCGGTATGGGGAGAGCTTCCCTTGCAGATCCTGATTTCCCGAAGAAGGTCCAGGAAGGGCGTGCAGATGAAATCCGTTACTGCATCGGCTGTGTACAGGGCTGTATTGGCGGCAATATGCGCGGAGAGAACTGCCATTGTCTGGTCAATCCGGAATTAGACCGTGAGTTTGAGCTTCCGGACAATCCCGCCAAAGAGGCAAAGAAGATTGTTGTCATCGGAGCCGGACCAGCAGGTATGGAGGCAGCCATCGTAGCCAAGAAGCGGGGTCATGATGTAGTGATCCTGGAGAAGGCTGACCAGGTCGGCGGCACATGGAACATAGCCTGTCTTCCTCTGTATAAGGGAGAGCTTGTCAACCTGATTAAGTGGCAGAATGACGAACTTGGCCGTCTGGGCGTTGAGATCCGACTGAACACGGAGGCCACTGTAGATATGATTAAGGAGATGAACCCGGATGAAGTCATCCTGGCAACAGGAGGAAAGCCATTTATTCCTCCGATCCCGGGAGCAGACCTGCCTCATGTAGTACAGGCCAATGACATCCTTCTTCAGAATGCTTCCTTTGGCAAGAATGTTGCTGTATTAGGCGGTGGTTCTGTAGGTGTTGAAACTGCGGAATACATGGACTACTGTGGAAGCAGGACCATGATCATCGAGATGATGGATGATATCCTGATCGGTCTGGAGAGAGAGACCCGCCTCATGTCCCTGGATTCCATCCGCGAACGTCAGATCAAAGTATATACAGAGAGCCGTGTGACAAATATCTCCGAGAACTCTATTACATTTAACCGGAAAGGAAAAGATGTGACGATTGATGAAATAGACACAGTCGTTGTTGCTGCCGGCAGCAGACCGGTCAACCAGTTGGTGGACCCCTTGGAGGCTCTGGGCATCAAGGTGACTCCGGTGGGTGATGCGAAGCAGGTGAGGAATGGTCTTGCAGCTGTCTACGAGGGATATATGGCCGGATACAATTGTTGATAATAATAAAGGTGTGGGACTCCTGGAATAGAGGAGTACCCACACCTTTTTTAACTTTGCTATTCATCAAATCACAACAGATATTAATCAATCTTCTTAAACATATCCTTACTTACACCGCAGACCGGGCAGCACCAGTCGTCAGGAAGATCTTCAAAAGCTGTTCCTGGAGCTATCCCGCTGTCGGGGTCGCCCTTTTCCGGGTCGTAGATAAATCCACAAGGCTGGCACTGATACCTGGCCAGTGCAGTATTTCCTTCATCTGCAGCAGCCTCTTCCACTGTAGTTTTCCCAATCAGTTTTCCCTCCACCAGGGCAGGAATCTGGGCCATATCCTCATCCCTGGGAGTCCACTGGATACGGATGCCATCTTCGATTACATCAAAGCCAGCCTCTTTCAGCCGTTCCTGAAGAATCTTTACAGATTCTCCGCTCCATCCGTAACAGCCAAAGGCAGCGGCCTTCTTGTTCTTGAACTTGAGCTGTTTTAGGAATTCCAGCCATCCGGCTACGCTGGACAGGATGCTGTTGCTGACGGTTGGTGATCCGACGGCGATGGCCCTGGACTTAAATATTTCTGTCATGACTTCATTCTTATCTGCCTTGGCGATATTGAAGACCTTTACAACCTTATCCGGACTCTGTCTGTGGATCTCCTCTGCAATCTTGTGGGCAATCTTTGTCGTCCCCTCCCACATGGTATCATAGGCGATAGTCACCTGGTCTTCCTGATAGGCATCCGCCCAGGCAGCATATTTTTCTACGATCTGGAGGGGGTTGTCTCTCCAGATGGCACCGTGTGAGGGTGCGATCATATCAATCGGAAGATTAAAACCGGCGATTTCATCAAGCTTCTTAACCAGGATCGGTGCAAAGGGGTTCAAGATGTTAGCAAAATACTTCATAGCCTCCTTGTTCAAAAGACACTGGTCTGCCTTATCATTAAAGAGCTCCTCTACGGCATAATGCTGTCCGAATGCATCGTTGGAGAAGAGGATATTGTCTCCGGTCATATAGGTTGCCATGGAATCCGGCCAGTGGAGCATCCTCATTTCCACGAAGACCAGCTTCTTCCCATTCCCGATATCTATACTGTCGCCCGTCTTTACCACACGAAAATCCCAGCCTCTTTTACCGAACTGGCCTTCAATGCTCTTTACTGCATTGGCGGTACAGTAGATTGGTGTATTCGGGATCTCATCCATCAGCGCGGTCAACGAACCGGAATGGTCGCACTCTCCGTGGTTGGCTACGATGAAATCAATCTTATTCAGATCAATCTCTTTTTTCAGGTTGTCCACAAAATCGAACCGGTGAGGTGTCCAGACTGTATCGATCAGAACGGTCTTTTCCTCTTCGATCAGGTATGCATTCTGGCTTGACCCGTTCATGATGGAGTAATCATCCCCATGAAAGCTTTCCAGCTCCCAGTCGATATAACCTACCCAGCTGACATTTCCTTTAACATGTTTTCTCATATGATAAGCCCTCCCTTATGCTGTTTTGGATATATTATATTCGATATTAATTCAAATTTCTGTATCTGTAGATACATCCCATGTGGTTTTTTTAATGTATAATGTGATTTGTCGGAAGGAAAGATATCAAATAAAGAAAGGATGCGTTTACTATGGATTATAGTGTTTTGGAAAACAGTCAGCTGTTTCACGGAATCCCTGCCAGGGATTTAAGGAATCGATTAAAAACAGTTGCACATTATATACAATGCTATGATAAGGGCGAGATTATTTTTCGGCTTATGGAACCTGCTGACAGACTGGGAATAGTTCTGGAAGGGCGTGTTGAAGCCCAAAAGCCCTTTCCGAACGGTAATCAGGTAAATATTTCCACACGTAATCCGGGGGAAATGATTGGCCCTGCAGCAGTTTTTTCTCGTGACCACACCTATCCCTGTGATGTTGTAGCGACTGAACCGTCCACGGTGATCATGTTCCGGAGAGAGGAAATGTTAAAGTTGATGCAGGAGGATGTCAGAGTTCTGGAAAACTTCACCACAGAAATTGCAACTGCAACTTATATGCTCCAGCAGCGTCTTGAACTTCTTTCCTATAGTGGCATTGCACAGAAAGCGGCATTCTATCTTCTGATGCAAAGGAAAAAGACCGGAAATGACGCTATTGTCGTCCCCGGCTCTATGACAAAGTGGGCAATGCAGCTTAATGTCTCCAGGCCCTCTCTTTACAGGGAATTGAAACGGCTGGAAGAAGAAGGGGTAGTCCGATGTGAATCCTCCAGGATTGTAATCCTGAATCCCGCAGCCTTGCAGGCTTTACTCTCATAGTAAAATAACACAAAAACTTAAAACTGTATCCACAGATACAGAAATCGTACTTAAGTCAATATATACTATACCTGAAGCTTAGATGAAAAGGAGGAGGCAGGCATGAAAGAATTAGATTTGACTAAGACCGTTGCGGACTTGGTTTTGGAATATCCTGAAATATCGGATATCATGGTTGACCTTGGATTTAAGGATATTACCAGCTCAGCAGCCTTAAAATTTATGGGCAAAGTAATGACGATTCATAAAGGAGCAGCTATCAAGGGGATAGCGATGGACAAAATAATTACCGCATTTGAAAACGAAGGGTTTACTGTTGCCGGTGTCCCTGGAAGTAATGCGAAAGTAGAATTTCGGGATGAGACAGATGACCGAAATATAAAACTGAAAAAGATGATCATGAGACTTAATGAGGGAGAAGAAATTGAAAAGGTCCGGGTGGATTTTGTCAGAGAGTTTGAAAGTGTTTCTGTCCATGACATCGTTAAAGCCGAACAGGATCTGATCAATGACGGGATTCCGATGCAGGAAGTACAGAGGTTATGCGATCTGCATTCAGCCCTGTTTCATGGCAAGACGGAAGCTGAGATCTGGGCGGAGGAAGAAGAGGCAGAAAAAAATGCGGACGGGAAGGTGCCGGAAGGACATCCTGTCGATGTACTGCGCCGGGAGAATATTGCCCTTGAGAAAATACTTGATCATGCGCTTTCGGCATTGGAAGCAGACAAAGTATCAGTTCTCCTGGATGATATAAAAGTACTTCGTAAAATCGGTGTATTATACAGTAAGAAGGAGAGCATCCTGATGCCGATGCTGATGCATCATGGGATTACGGGACCAAATGACGTGATGTGGGGTGTAGATGATGAGATTAAGGCTGAAATCGCCCGTCTGGCACAGAATTTAACAGTGACTAATTATTCTGATGAGAAAGAACCGGCAAAGACAGTTTTGAACCGTATGAAGGAGATGATCTACAAAGAGGAAAACATTTTCTTCCCCTTATGCCTTGAACATCTGACCGAGGAAGAATGGCTGGATGCATACAGGGATCTCCCGGAAATGGGATTTGTCTTCATAAATGATGCTCCGAAGTGGAACCATGGAGAGGAAGCTCTTGCCAAACGTCAGAAAAAAACAGTGGATGTTATGGAAGACGGTATCTTATATTTTCCGGGTGGGAAATTGACAATAGCACAGTTAAACGGGCTATTTAAAGTGCTTCCGATTGATATAACATTTATCGATGATGAGGACATTAACCGGTTCTTTACCAATGAGGGCAAGGTATTTTCCCGTCCCCTGTCTGCACTGGATCGATCCACCTACGAGTGTCATCCGGAAAGGGTCAAGCCGATGGTACAAAAGCTTTTGGATGATTTCAAGTCAGGAGCCAGGAACTTTATGGAGGTCTGGACACCTAATGAAGATCATCCGGTGCGTGTGATCTATGCGGCGGTGAGAGATGAGAAAGGTAATTATTTAGGTGCGGCAGAGCTGGTAGAAGATTTCACATCAGTAAAAGAACATTTTATCGGGAGGGACAGTGATGAAAGAAAAGACGGGTGAGGTATTCTCAATTGCACTTGATAATCTTCCGGTACCCGGATGTACAATCTCAAAAGAAATCTATGGCGGTGAAAACTATATCGCTTATTATTCTCTTGCGGGAAATACAGATATCAGTGCAGAAATATATCCCTATCATAAGCTGATCATTCTGGCAGACGGAGAGGCTGAGGTTTACATGTCTGATCAAGAGACGAGAAAATTAAAGACAGGTGAGTGTATCCTGACTCCAATAAATATTCCTGTAGGAGTAAGAACTTCAGAGTCAGCCATTTATACAGAAATAGCAATAAGGAGGAATGACAGTATGAACGAAGCAATCAAAGCAGGAGATGTTTTTAAGTTGGCAGATCTGGTGCCATATCAGGACGGAAAGATCGTCAATATGGATGTGGTACATAATGATAAGATGAAGTTTGTTGTTATGACCTTTGATGAAGGTACAGGGCTTTCAGAGCATGCGGCTCCGGGTGAAGCACTGATTTTTGCATTGGACGGAGAGGCAGTGATCGGCTATGAAGGAAAGAATCATCGAATCAAAGCAGGCGAGAATTTTCACTTTGCAAAAGGCGGGCTGCATTCAGTGAAGGCAGACAAAAAGTTCAAGATGGCACTGCTCCTGACTCTGGAATAAAGGAACTTGCCAGCATACGAATAATTGCAATCCTGCGGAGAACCACTACCTGTGTGGTTCTCTGTTTTCATTCCCCCAGTCACAAAGCTTATCCAGAACTTTCACAAGAGAGTGTCCCCTTTCAGTAAGAGAGTACTCTACTTTTGGCGGAATCTGAGGGTAGACAGTCCTTATGATCAGATCATCAGCTTCAAGCTCTTTCAGATTCTGACTTAAAGTCTTATCTGCTACATTCTTCAGATATCTTCTCATGGCATTAAAACGGACCGGTTCATATTCCATCAGGCAGTAGAGAATGATAGGTTTGTACTTACCCGAGATCAAAGACAGTGTGTAACAATATCCTGTTTCATAAAAATCAGCATCGTTGATATTCTGGCTCATAACTTACCTCCACGTAAGTACCTAACTAAAATGTAAGTACTTGTATTTTTTCTCGCATTGGCTATAATTTTATATGAACAATAAAGAAAAGTCAATAAGAGTATGTGAGGTGGATAGATGAAAGTATTGATTGTTGGGGCAACAGGGCGTGTTGCAGGATATGTAATCAGGAATCTGACAGATGCCGGACATTTTGTCTATGCGGCTGCGAGAAAGCCGGATTCCTTTCAGATTGATCGTTCATCGGTAGAGGTGGTTCCCTTTGATCTTCACTGGAGCAAAGCCCGGATGATGGAAACCGTAAAGAGGGCAGATGCTGTATATTTCCTTGCAGGTTCCAGAGGTAAGGATCTCCTGCAGACAGATGCATTCGGGGCAGTTCAACTGATGCAGGCAGCAGAGGAGGCCGGGGTAAAGCGATTTATAATATTAAGTTCCATCTTTGCCATGGAACCGGATAAATGGAGCCAGGAAGAGTCTCTGAAGAATATTACGAATTATAATATCGCCAAGTTCTTTGCAGATGAATGGCTGGTTCATAATACAGATCTGGACTATACCATCATTCAGCCCAGCGTTCTGAAGGAAACAGAAGGAACAGGAAGGATTGAGATTAATCCGGAACATGATGGCAGCAATCCCATCCCGGATGTGGCCCGGGTGCTGTCTGATGTCCTTGAGATGAAAAATACCTATAAAAAAGTGATAAAAATGCGGACAGGAGATACAGAGATCGCTTCCGCATTAAAAGCAGTATAAAGAAAGTGAGGAACAAAAATATGAAGAAAAACTTAGGAGTCGTTCAGGCAGTATATCCTATGCCGGTTTTAATGGTTGCCGCATACGATGAGAATGACAAGGTAAATGTAATGAATGCTGCATGGGGTATGATCTGCGGTGCAGACAAGATTGCCCTCTTTATCGATGAAGACCACAAGACAACCCAGAATCTTCTTAAGACAAAAGCCTTTACTGTAAGTATTGCAGATAAGGACCATATGGATGTGGCTGACTTCTTCGGTATAGCAACCGGTAATAAGATGGCGGATAAGTTTGAGAGAACCGGATATCATGCGGTAAAAAGCGAGTTTGTGAATGGCCCCGTTATCGAGGAGTTCCCGGTTGTGATGGAGTGCGAGCTGGCAGAGGTTGTTCAGACAGAGAGCATGTACGCTATCGTAGGAAAAATCGTGAACACTGCCGCAGAGGAATCCGTTCTCTCTGAGAACGGCAAGGTAGATCCGTCCAGGCTGAATGCCCTGATCTTTGACCAGTTCCAGCATGGCTACTATGTATCCGGCGAGCAGGTAGGAAAGGCATGGAACGCCGGAGCAGGCTTAATGAAGAAGTGAGAAAGAGGATTGCTGATACGGCTTTTATAACTTCATAAAGTCTGATATTGAAAATCCCCCAGGTGATTTGTCGGAAACTTTACATAAAGTAAGAGTTCGTCAATGAACCTGGGGGATTTTTTGTTTTCAACGAGTTAGCCGTAAAACTAGGAAAAGCCGTCACAGCTGAAGGCAGTCTGCACTATATAAAATGATAGTATATCACAAAAAAGTGTGTTCTCATCACTTGTATAACGGATGATGTAATATGTAACTACTCGTACTTGTAAACTGCAGCAATCAATCTCAGATGTAAAGCTTCGCAGAAAAAGCACCTATGGGGCTGTCGATGCATTTGGACCGGTACCGGAGACAAAGACCAGAGTGGATGTACTTTGCATTTAAGGAACTGCAGCCACTGTAAGGGTCACACTGGAAGACTGGCATGGTCTTGCATTCACTGATTTCCACAGCCTGATCAAGGAAGATGGGGAGTGGAAGATTCTGGCTAAGGTGTTCCATCAGTATTAAATCAGGGGGAAAACAGATATTGACTCTGTTGTACATGCTGCAAAGCTGGCACAGGAAAGTGGCTTTGATGGTATTGAAGTCCATTCACTGGGGATACCTGCTGGATGTGGATGCCGGAACCTATGATTCCTTCTATTATGCCTGTCCACCTGTACATATGCCCAAGGGCTTTATGGAACTTGCTGCAGAGAGATATTCCGTACGGTCCTCTCAGATAAACAATTTTATATCGTTAATCAGTCGTATGTATAAGATGATATATCATTGAGATATATAATATTATTATAATTATTATAATTATTCTTCCTGTCAGGAGAGTAAGTACATTAAATACAGACAGAACAAATATTCGATTTTTCTTGACCGGATATTCATTGCATGGTATAATGATATATACAATATTTATCAATCCAGTATAATGCTGACAAAATAGATGATGGGATGGTCTGCCAGGAATGAAGAGCTACAGCACTTACAAGGTTAAAATCAGGGAATATAATTGTATATTTAAGAAAACAGTGGAAATCTACCGGGAAGCAGTAGATTTCTATATTGCAGTCTGTCTAAGGGAGTGGAAATCCCTGAGCCTGTTCACTGGACACAGGCGTAATAATGCAGTAGAAAAGCTGTCGGTATGTACGAAAAAAAGACCGGAAGTGCTGTATGACTTTTCGAAAGGCTTCTATAAGTTTCCCAGCTACCTGCGCCGTGCCGCCATTGCAGAGGCCCTGGGCAAGTGTGCATCTTACATGTCCAGTCTGGAGAGATATGAGGAGTCCGGGGAAGGAAGCAGGCCGGGTTACCCCCGTGCGGGCCATATCTATCCTGCTCTTTACCGGGATAATACCTATGTCCGTATCGATGACCATACTGCCCGGATCAAGGTCTATATCCGCAACACCTGGGATTGGGTGACTGTAAAGCTCAGGAAGACGGATGTGGATTATATCCTCCGTCATTGCGCAGGGCGGAAGGAGTGTGTCCCCACCTTAAGGAAAAGGGGGAAGGAATGGTTCCTGGACTTCGCCTTCGAGGAGTCCTGCACCCTGGATGGTATACCTGTTGAGGAACAGACAGTCCTTGCTGTGGATCTGGGCATCAACCAGGCATGCGTGTGTTCCGCCATGAGACCGGACGGCACTGTCACGGGGAGGTATTTCTTATCCCTCCATGTAGAAAAAGACCGGCTGGACACGGCGGTAAACCGCATAAAGAAGGCACAGCAGAAAGGGGCTGGCCGGACCCCGCGGCTCTGGGGCCGGGCGAAGGGCATAAATAAAATGATCGCGGTAAAGACTGCGGCATTCATCATCGAGTCTGCAAAGAGAAGCGGAGCCCATGTAATCGTCTTCGAACATCTGGACCGGAAAGGGAAGAAGAGGGGTCGGAAGAAGCAGAGGCTCCACCTGTGGCGTTCCCAGTATATACAGTCCATGGTGATGGACAAGGCACACCGCCTGGGGATCAGGGTGAGCCGTATTAATGCATGGAAGACCTCCGCTCTGGCCTATGACGGGAGCGGCTATGTGGAACGGGGGATAAATGGCAACTACAGCCTCTGCAGATTCCAGAATGGGAAAGAGTACCATTGTGACTTAAACGCCTCGTATAACATAGGGGCGAGATACTTTATAAGAGAGATCATAAAATCCTTGCCGGAGACGGAGAGGTTGGGCATCGTGGCAAAAGTTCCCGGGTGTACCAGGAGAAGTACCTGCACCTTATCCACCTTATATGACCTTTGTGCGGCCATGGCAGCGTAAAGCTGCCGGAAGCTGAGTAAAGGCCGAAGGGTGGAGAGGAAGTCCTGTCCGCCTAAAGCGGACTATGCGCCGTAAGGCGCGAATAGGAAGCACGTGGTTTTTACCATGTGAGACTTCACTTCATGGAAAACATTCATTGAATTCTTGTAAATAGTTTTTTCCGGAAAGACCAATTATAATAGAGCCATTCAAGAGAGCAGATACATAGACGAAAGGACGGAGTGAATTATGACATTTGAACTGACAAAAGAACAAAGTATGCTTTTAGACCTGGTGAGAGAATTCTCTCAGAATGAAGTGGCACCTCTGGCAGAAGAGATCGACAGAAGCGGCAGATTTCCATTGGAAACGGTTGAGAAGATGGTGAAGGTCGGCCTGTTCGGCTTAAACATCCCGGAAAGCTACGGCGGAGTGGGGATGAGCGAGGTCTGCAAGGTTCTTGCGGTCAGCGAGATGGCCAAAGCCTGCGCCAGTACCGCAGAAATGTATGCAGTCCAGCTTCTGGTCAATGCCATCATCTCCATGAACGGCAATGATGCCCAGAAGAAGGAGTATTTCGGCAGAACCCTGAAGGGGGAGCTTGGTGCATTTGCCCTGACAGAGCCGGGGGCCGGCTCCGATGCCGGATCCCTGCAGACCGTTGCAGTTAAGGAAGGCGATCATTATGTGATCAACGGCAGCAAATGTTTCATCAGTAATCTGGGGCCGGAGGAAGGCTCCTATGCCATCGTCATCGCCCTCACAGACCCGGCAAAAAAGACACATGGAGGTATGACAGCCTTCCTGGTGGACAGAGATAATCCCGGTTTCAAGGTGGGAAAGACAGAAGACAAGATGGGTATCCGGGCTGCGGCTGTTTCAGAGCTGATTCTGGAGGATTGCATAGTTGATGAAGATCATATCCTGGGAAGGGTTGGAGACGGATTCCGTATCGCCATGAGCGGACTGGACAGCGGGAGAATCGGGATTGCATCCCAGGCCTGCGGTGAGGCGGCAAGAGCCCTGGAGCTGGCGGTCGAGTACTCTAAGCAGAGAAAGCAGTTTAAGAAGCCGATCTCTTCCAACCAGGGAATTCAGTGGTATCTGTCAGAGATGGCCACGGACCTGGAAGCCGCAAGGCTGCTGACCCTCCAGGCGGCAGATCTCAGAGACAGGAAGCAGCCTGCAGGAATGAATGCCTCCATGGCCAAGTTCTTTGCTGCCGAGATGGCAGTAAGAGTTGCAGGAAAAGCCCTGCAGATCCACGGGGGCTACGGTTTCATCAAGGATTATGAAATTGAGAGAATCTACCGGGATGCCAGAATCCTGACAATCTATGAGGGTACCTCGGAAGTGCAGAAGATTGTCATAGCAAAGAACTTGTTGAAGTAGATCAATGCGCAGCTGTTCTGACTGTCTGCGAGAATATAAAAAACAGCGAAAGAGAGGAATTTAACATAAATGAGAATCTATGTATGTGTGAAGCAGGTTCCTGATACATCAGGAAAGGTCGCGGTAAAGGAAAATGGAACCCTGGACAGGGCTTCCATGGCCACAATCATCAATCCCGATGATATGAATGCCATGGAGGCAGCCCTTAAGCTGAAGGATGAGACCGGCTGTCAGGTTACGGTTGTGACTATGGGACCCTCTCCTGCTGCTGAGATGCTCAGGGAGTTGATTGCCATGGGAGCAGATGACGGAATCCTGATCTCCTCCAGAGAGTTCGGCGGTTCCGATACCTTTGCCACCTCTCAGATTATTGCCGGCGCCATCCATTATGCCGGCCTCTCCGATGAAGATATCATCTTCTGCGGCAGGCAGGCCATTGACGGGGATACCGCCCAGGTGGGCCCGCAGATTGCCGAGAAGCTGGATATTCCCCAGGTGACCTACGCAGCTGAGATAAAAAAGAATAGGAAGACTCTGGAAGTGAAAAGAGCCCTGGAGGATGGATACCTGAGAATCGAGGTTCAGACTCCCTGTCTGATCACCTGTATCAAAGAGCTGAATGTGCCTCGATATAAGACCCTCTCCGGAATCAAGCACTGCTATGAAAAACCCATCGAAGTTTATGATTTTGAAAAATTGAAGGATGAACCCCTGATTGAACTGGATACCATCGGCCTGAAAGGGTCACCCACCAATATATTCAAATCCTTCACACCACCTCAGAAGGGGATTGGTCAGATGCTGCCGGGCGCAGATAAGAATACAGTGAAGATGCTGGTGGAGAAACTGAAAGACCAGCATGTGATTTAAGGAGGGTATAATATATGGGATATAATAGTGCTGATATAGCAGCTTTTAAGGATATATGGGTGTTCTGCGAACAGCGGGACGGCAAATTGATGGACACAGATTTTGAACTGCTTTCCGAGGGAAGAAAGCTGGCGGATGAGAGAGGATCCAGACTGGTCGGTCTTCTCCTGGGAGATCAGGTTGCTGATCTGGCTTCCCAAATTGGCGGATACGGCGCCGATCAGGTTATCGTATGTGAAGATCCGTCTCTTAAGGTATATACGACCGATGCCTATACCAAGGTGGTTTGCGACGTGATCATGGACAGAAAGCCAGAGGTATTCCTGATCGGAGCCTCCAATATCGGCCGTGATCTGGGACCTCGCTGCGCAGCCAGACTCCATACGGGTCTTACTGCAGACTGTACCCACCTGGACATCGACATGGAAAACTATGTAGACTTCCTTAAAAACTCGTCTACCATCGATGTGGAGAAGGCAAAGTTCAAGATGGAAGATACCAATCTTAAGATGACCAGACCGGCCTTCGGCGGCCATCTGATGGCCACCATCATCTGTCCGAGATTCCGCCCCTGCATGTCAACGGTTCGGCCCGGTGTTCTCAAGAAATCAGAGTATGACCAGGGAGCCGCTGACCGTGTCACCGTGGTAAATTATCCGGTAAAGATCGCGGACAGTGATCTTAGAACCAGAGTTCTGGAAGTGGTAAAAGAGGCAAAGCAGACCGTCGATCTGATTGGTGCTGATATTATCGTAGCAGTCGGCCGCGGGATCAGCAAGGATGTGGAAGGCGGCATATCACTGGCAGAGAAGCTGGCCAAAGCCCTGGGAGGCGGCGTGGTTGCCGGATCCAGAGCTGCCATCGATTCCGGGTGGCTGACGGCGGACCATCAGGTGGGCCAGACCGGAAAGACAGTGAGGCCCAAATTGTACATTGCACTGGGAATCTCCGGCGCCATCCAGCATATCGCAGGTATGCAGGATTCCGACTATATCATTGCCATCAATAAGAATGAGGAGGCTCCCATCTTTGATGTTGCAGATTACGGCATCACGGGAGATCTCTTTAAGGTCGTTCCCATGTTTATTGAGGAACTGCAGGGAGCAGAAACAGCATGAATCAATTCAAAGATTTATATCAGGATAAACTGAAGTCTCCGGAGGAGATCGCCGCAATGATTGAGAGCGGCATGGTCTGCGCTTCACCAACTGCCATGTCCCAGCCCATCGCCATTACGGAAGCGATTGCGGACAGGGCCAGGAAGAATGAGATAGAAGGGGTGAAGCACCACAGCATCATCGCTGTAAATCCGGCCCCCTTCCTGGAACCGGAGCTTCATGGAAAATACGATTATGTCTCCTGGTTCACAACAGGGGTGGCAAGAAAAAGTGTCCAGGAGGGCATGAGTGATTACATGCCCTGCAACTACAGTGAGGTTTCATCTCTGTGGAAAAACAGGAACCTGGATGTCTTTTACAGTGTGGTAACCCCCATGGACATCCATGGCAATTTCAGCTTCGGTCTGGTTTCTTCAGAGAATGTGGAGCTGATGAACCAGGCAAAATATGTCTTTCTGGAGGTCAACCCCAACATGCCGAGAGTATATGGATCTAATCTGGTCCATATTTCCCAGGTGGATGCCATCTGCGAGAGAGAGGGAGAGCTGGATATTCTGCCGGAGGTTGCGGTATCTGACATCGATGCAGTCATCGGCAGCCTGATTGCCGAACAGATTCCCAACGGTGCCACACTGCAGTTTGGCATCGGCGGAATCCCCAACGCAGTTGGAAAATGTCTGGATGACAAGAAGGATCTCGGAATTCATACAGAGCTCTTTACCGACAGTATGGTAGACCTGATGAAGAAGGGGATTGTCAATAACCGGAGAAAGGCACTGAACCCCAATAAATCAGTGGCTGCTTTTGCCTGGGGATCAAAGAAAATGTACAAATTCCTGGAGCACAATCTTGCCATAGAGCTGCAGCCGGTCAGCTATGTGAATAACCCTTATACCATCGGCAGAATCGATAATTTTATGTCCATCAACTCTGCCCTGGAGATTGATATCTTAGGACAGGTCTGTGCCGAATCCATCGGCACGGTTCCTTTCAGCGGGTCAGGAGGACAGGCAGATTTTGTGCGAGGCTGCAACCTGTCCAAAGGAGGAAAGAGCTTTATTGCCATGAGTGCTACTGCAAAAAAAGGTACCATATCAAAGATTAAGCCCATACTAACTCCTGGTGCGGCAGTCACCACCAGCAAGAATGATGTGGACTATGTCGTCACAGAATTCGGATGTGTGAGGCTGAAAGGAAAAACAGCCAGTGAGAGAGCAAAAGCCCTGATCAGCATTGCCCACCCGGCATTTCGAAAGGAACTGACCCAGGAAGCGAAAAAGAGAAACCTGATAATCTGAATTTACATTACTATGATGATAGCACATCAAATGGAGAGTATGATGAATCAGACTGCAAATGAATATGAAAACTGCATAATTGACCTTATAGAGAACCAGATTCGTCCATCGATTCAGAACCATGGCGGTAATATTGAATATGTTGGATATAATAACGGAAATGTGACAGTACGGCTGACCGGCCAGTGTGCCAGATGCCCATCAGCCAACCTGTCTACTCGCTATTATATCAAAGATGTGCTGTCATCAGCCCTCCCTTATGTAAGGGAAGTAACCCTTGATGAGAAGGTTGATGATGAACTGCTTGCTCAGGCAAGAGCCATCCTCTTTGGAAACAGACAGGATCGCAGCTGATTATGATCGGGATTAAGTTTTGCGGCGGCTGTCATGCCGGATATGACCGAAAGGCATTGATTAATAAAATCCAGACTTTGATGTCTGACCTCCGTTTTCAGAATATTAACTAAGCGAAGAAAGCAATTGCGGATTAAGCTTGCTTAAAGCCGCAATTATTCTCTGAGCGAGAATATCGTAAATGAATTTATTCATTTACGATAATTGTGGATAAAGAATTCGTTTATGCTTTAGTGTTGTGCAGCTGCCCTGCACGATGCGCATCTCTTGAACCATATCATATCCAGCACCCGCCCATCTATATCGATCATGAATTAAATGATAAAGAGCTTGAGGAGCTTCATCATCAACTTCTTATATAAATAAATATCCCTAAAAAAGGAGCCCGCAATCCATGGTTGCGGGCTCCTTTATTATACGTATATGGAAAAAGACCGATTAGGTGATTGCGAAAACTTTGTTACGATGGATATCAGTATTCTCAGGATTATACGGAATCCGGAATCTCATCCAGGATATAATCCCGGAAGGCCTTGACAGCAGGTGAGAGATGATGCCCCTTCTTCCACACCATGTACTGCTGTCTGGTGGGAACCTTGCCCTCCTCAAAGTGAAGGACATGGAGGTCTTTGGACATAAGCACAGGGTTGTTGGCAATCAGGGCGACTCCAAGATTCGCAGCCACAAGGCCCAGGATAGTGTGGTCATCCGGTGCTTCAAAAGCAATCCGGGGATAAACGCCGGTAGTATCACAAAGATCCTGATAAATCTGGTGGATGCCGGCATTCACATTCCGGTAGGTGATAAAGTTCTCATCTTTTAGCTCAGAAAAGTCTATGTAGTCACGACTGCTTAAGGGGTGGTCCTTGGAGGTGACAATGACCAACTCTTCCGTTTTTAACAGGACAGATTCGATATTGTTGTAGATTTTGGACTTCTGATCGAAGGACCCGCAGAAGCCAAGATCGGCAGTTCCGCTGATGATGCTGTCCAGCACGGTCAAAGTGATCTGATAAACCAGGGAGAAATTCACCTTGGGATAGATATCAAGAAAACCCTTAATACGGGGAGGAAGATACTCAGCCACCATGGTATAGATGCCGGCAATGTTCACCTTGCCAATGCAGATATCCAGGTTCTCATGGATGGTCGACAGACCATGATTGATGGTATCGATAGCCTGGTCCACATAGACCTTAAACTCTCTGCCGCAATCCGTCAGTACGGAATTCCGCCCGGATTTCTCAAAGAGAGGGAAATTCAGCTCCTGCTCCAGACCGCTGATAGCCTTGCTGAGGGCAGATGGGGTCACATAAAGCTGCTCGGATGCTCTGGAGAAATTCTCTGTCTCCGCAACTACTTTAAAATATACTAAATGCTGCCAATTCATATTTTTTACTCCTTTTAACTAATTTAAAATGGCACCGGCAGTCCTGCCAGGTCAAAGTAGTGTTCTCCCCATTTACATAAAGCTTCGACAATGGGAACCAGTGTCTCTCCCAGCTCTGTAAGAGAGTATTCTGTTTTGGGAGGTACTACAGGGTATAGAACCCGGTTGATAACCCCATCCTCCTCCAGTTCCTTGAGCTGCTTGCTCAGCATCCTGGGTGTCGCCTGGGGAAGAGCCTTGGCAATCTCGTTATAGCGGCGTGTGGCCCCGATCAGTTCATAAACAATCTGTGCCTTGTACTTGCCGCCCACCACATCCATAGCCGCCTCGACCGGACAATTATAAGACTTAATCTTGTCGATATTCATGTCATAACTCCTATATAAATGATAGTTTATTTGTGACAAAATCCTCCGGATGCTCGCTTTCGTAGCCGTGCCGCCTTGCTTACACGGACGAAATCGGCTCCTTTTATTATGTGGGTAGTTTCCAGACTTTACTTCTACGTCCGAATAGTTTTCCATACTATACAAAATGATAGTATATTACATTAAAGTGCGTTCTTGAAGAAAATATAATTCTAGCTATAATTATATTCATAAATGATTTCTGTGTCAATCTCATATCATTTAAATTAGATATATTTTTTAAGACATCTTAGAGGCGGCTGATCTTTACAGCTGCCTTTTTGCTTCTTATGTGATGATGCCAGTATACATATGAAAATAAATCAAAGGTTCGTTTCCGTAAGGATAAATGAATTTTAGGAAATAGTTCAGTGAATTTTATTAGATGGAATTATAGTTGATAATGGTTTAAAGTAAAGTCATCAAACAGATACAAAATGTACAGCAACCCAAAACATTTAAAAAACAGATTGTGCAATATGCACAGGGAATTGCCTGATAAGGGAATTCAACCAAAGGAGTGAGGTGATAGGACAGATTGAATAATATCAGATTTGAATTAAGAGATGACCATATCGGCATCCTGACAGTCGACCGGCCTGAATCTCTGAATGCACTTAATATCCAGACATTCAAAGAATTGAATGTCTGGATGGACCGGATGAATGAAAACAGAGATCTGCTGGCTTTGGTCATCACCGGCCAGGGAAGGTCCTTTGTAGCTGGTGCAGACCTGTCAGAGTGCAAGGATGCCGGTATAGAAGAGAACAGAGCCTATGCCAGACTGGCCCAGGATACATTTACCAGGATTGAGAAACTTCCCTTCCCGGTGATCGCGGCAGTAAACGGATTTGCCTTAGGCGGCGGCTGTGAGCTGAGTCTTGTCTGTGATGTGATCATCGCAGGTGAGAAAGCAAAATTCGGTATGCCGGAGGTGAGTCTGGGTGTGATTCCCTGTTTCGGGGGAACCCACCGACTTCCTAAGAGAGTGGGGCTTTCCAAAGCCAAGGAGCTGATTTACACCGGAAAGATGGTAAAGGCAGCGGAGGCTAAAGAGATTGGCCTGGCAGATTATGTGGTATCTCAGGAGACATTGTTAGATGAAGCGGTATCTATGGCCAGGGAGATGACAAAGCATTCTCCGGCGGCTGTCGGTTACGCAAAAGAGGTCCTGAATCAGACACTGGAGCTGGACCTTGTCAATGCTCTGGAACTGGAGAGAAACCTGTCCGGTATCTGCTACGGACTGCCGGATAAGGAAGAGGGAATGAAGGCATTCTCCGAGAAGAGGGAGCCGGAATTTCCAAGCAGAACTTGCGCGGAATAATCTGGATGATTCCGATTTGAACAACCACGATTGTGACTCTCTTCCTCTGCTGGAAAGAGAGCTCAGGACAATAAAACACATTTTATTAAAAGGAGGAAAACAAGATGTTAAAGATGATCATTAATGGCGAACAGGTTGAGGCTTCCAACGGGGCAACATTAGATATATATAACCCGGCCACCAATGAACTGATTGACACTGTACCTGATGCCACGAAGGAAGATGTGGAGCGTGCCATCGAGGCAGCTAACGCAGCCCAGAAGGAATGGGCAAAGCTTCCTGGCTGGAAACGTGCAGAGCTTCTTGGCAATGTTGTTGCCATCGCACGTACCAGAGTTGATGAACTTGGCACCATTCTCTGCAAGGAAACCGGTAAGGTGATTGCAGAGGCAAAGGGTGAGGCTGCTGAGTTCTGTGACCTCTTACAGGAGTACATCGAGGCTTATAAGCATCTGAAGGGAACTCTTTTCGAGAACGGAATCGAGAAGGGAATGGATGGAAACCTGATTATGACCACCCATATGCCTCTTGGTGTATCCGCTTGTATCGTACCTTTCAACTATCCGATCCTTTTATACTGCCACAAGATTTCTTCCACACTCCTGGTTGGAAATACTGCAATCGTAAAACCCTCTGAGTTCAACCCGCTGGCATTGATCAAGCTGACAGAGATCTTCAAGGAAGCAGGTGTTCCGGACGGTGTTATCCAGATTGTGACTGGTAAGGGAGCTCCTATCGGTGAGTGGCTGACCCAGAGCAAGGGTATCCACATGATTAACTTTACCGGTTCTACTGCTACAGGAACCAAGGTTTACGAATCCGGTGCCAAGCATCTTGCACATGTTGCTCTGGAAATGGGCGGAAATGATGCATTTATCGTATGCAAAGATGCAGATATCGACCTTGCAGTAGAAGAGGTTGTTGCAGGACGTATCACCACATCCGGTCAGATCTGTATCGGTTCCAAGAGAATCCTGGTTCAGAACGACATCAGGGAAGAGTTCACTAAAAAGCTGGTTGACAGATTCTCCGTATTAAAGCAGGGCGATCCCATCGATCCCACCAACGACATCGGCTGCCTGATCAATGTAGCTGCAGCTGAGAAGGTGCAGGGACAGATTGATCATACGGTAGAGCAGGGCGCCAAGATTGCCATCGGAGGAACTCATGATGGTGCTTACTATGCTCCCACAATCCTTACCGATGTAACCAGGGATATGGATATCGCAAAGGATGTGGAAGTATTCGGACCGGTTGCACCGATCATCGGATTTGATACAGTCGATGAAGCAATTGATATCGCAAATCAGAGTATGTATGGTCTTGGCGGCGCTGTATTCAGCAAAGATATCAAGACTGCCTTAAAGGTTGCCAACGAAGTGGTGACAGGTTCTGTTAATATCAATGCTTCCACACTCTGCAGAAGCCATGAGATGCCATTCGGCGGAGCAAAATGCTCGGGTAAAGGCCGCGAGGGTATCAGCAGCTCCTTCGAGGAAGTGACACAGAAGAAGGTTATCCTGTTAAGAAACGTATTATAAAAGTACATAACGAAGTGTATCAATGTATCAGAGCTGTATAGCATGCTCTGACGGATATATGGCTCTGATACCTAAGATAAAAGAGAACTTAAATACATCGAATTAAGGAGGATTGTTACTATGAAAATGATCATTGACGGCCAGAAAGTGGATTCTTCAAACGGTAAAGTGATTGAGATTATCAACCCTGCTACAGGCGAAGTGATTGATACCGTGCCGGATGCAACCGTAGAGGATGCGGACAGAGCTATCGCAGCAGCTAACAGAGCACAGAAGGAATGGTCTAAGCTTCTCCCGATCCAGCGTGCCAATATGTTATCCAAAGTGGTTGACCTTGCCAGAGCCAACATGGATGAGTACATTACTCTTCTCTGCAAAGAGTGTGGTAAGCCATATACAGAGGCAGTTTTTGAAGCAAACGAGTTCCCGGACCTTCTTCAGGAATACATCGAGAAATACAAACATCTTGAAGGCCGCGTAATCGAGAACGGTTTTGAGGCAGGCCAGGATGGAAACCTTATGTTCACAGTTCGTATGCCTTATGGCGTATCTGTTTGCCTGGTTCCTTTTAACTATCCGGTTGAGCTGATGGGACAGAAGATTTCCTCCACACTTTTAGCTGGTAACACAGCAATCGTTAAGATTTCTCCTTATAACCCCCTTACCTGTATAAAGCTGGTTGAATTATTCAAGGAAGCAGGTATTCCGGATGGCGTTCTTCAGATCATCACCGGTGGTGTTGAGGTTGGTGAGAGACTGACTCACAGCAAAGATGTACATATGATCAACTTCACAGGCTCCACAGAGACTGGTAAGAAGATCTATGAAGCAGCTGCACAGAACCTGACAAAGGTTGCTCTTGAGCTTGGTGGAAATGATGCATTTATCGTTTGCGAAGATGCAGATATTGACCTTGCGGTAGAAGAGGTTGTAGCTGGAAGACTTCTCTGCTCCGGCCAGGTTTGTATCGCTGCTAAGCGTCTCCTGATCCAGAACTCCGTAAAAGAAGAGTTCACAAACAAGCTGATCGAGCGCTTCAAGAAGGTAAAACAGGGCGATCCGTTAAATCCGGAAACAGAAATGGGCTGCATGATCAATGTTGCCGCAGCTGAGAAGGTACAGAGACAGGTTGAGCATACAATCGCTCAGGGCGCTAAGCTGGCTCTCGGCGGAACTCATGACGGCGCTTTCTATAAGCCAACTATCCTTGTTGACTGCACAAGAGACATGGATGTTATGAATGACATGGAGATCTTCGGGCCGGTTGCTTCCATCATGGGATTTGATACAGTAGAAGAGGCAGTTGATATCGCAAACCAGTCCACACTGGGTCTTGGCGGCTGCGTATTCACAGAGAACATGAAGCTTGCCTTAAAGGTTTGCCGCGAGGTTGTTACAGGTTCCATGAACATCAACGCTTCCTCCCTGTTAAGAAGCCATGAGATGCCATTCGGCGGCGCTAAGAACTCCGGTCTGGGACGTGAGGGCGTTTGCGTATCCTTCGACGAAGTAACACAGGAAAAGACCATCGTATTCCGTAATCTGCACATTATGTAAGGAGGAAAAACCATGACAGTATATTTTGGTGTTAATAAAGTTAAAGCCGGCAAAAGAGATGAGTACATTGCTGAGTTAAAGAAGAACAACCTGGAAGAGATCTTCCGCAAACAGCCTAAAAATGTATATTATTATATGATGAAGTCCATCTCCGATGATGATCTTCTGATCTGCATTGATGCATGGGAAGACAGAGATGGTTTTGACGGCCACTGCAATTCTGAGGAAGTTAAGACAACATGGACTGAACTCTATGGAAAATATGTAGAAGAATCCATCGTTGACAGCATCTACGAAGTATAATCGTACATTAACTGCTCCCTCCTTGATAACAGGAGGGGGCTTCTTCTTAAATATGTAATAATAAAGAGGAGACAGTTATGACTGAGAATATTGCCAAACAGCTGGTGGGTAAGGCGACAGAGCGCCGCTATCTGGAATATACCTGGCGGGATGTTGCCCTGTATGCACTGTCAGTCGGAGCAGGCAGGGATGACCTGATATACACCTACGAGAAAAACTTAAAGACCCTGCCCACCTTCGGCGTGCTGCCCTACTGGGGAACCGTTGGTATTAAACCCTTTCTCCCGCGGCCCTTCCCCGCTGCCATGCTGGCCAATGATATTCTTCACAGCAATATTGCCCCCCTCCATATGGAACATACTTTGCTGATGCATCGCCCCATCGATCCTATCAAAGGTACTATGAGTTTTCAGGACAGGATTACAGATGTTTATGATCGGGGGGAAGGCAAAGGCCTGGTGATAAAAACCTGCGCTGATGTCTATGATGAGGCAGGCAATCTTCTCTGTTCCAATATTTCTTCCACCCTCTTCCATGAGGGTGGGGGATTTGGAGGGGATCCCATGCCCAAGAGCAGGGTGGTTATCCCAGACAGGGAACCAGACTACATCGTGGAAGACTATATCAGCCCGGTGCAGAATGTCCTCTATCGTCTGACAGGTGATACCAACCTGGTTCATGTCGATCCGGATTATGCCAGGGACCATGGGTTTGACAGAGTCTTTATGCAGGGCTTATGCTCCTTTGGTTTTTCATGCAGGATGCTGATCGGAGCCATAATACCCAATGAGCCAGAGCGGATGACTCAGATTACAGCCCAGATGAGGGCTATTCTGTATCCGGACACCCGGATCAGCTGCAGGATCTGGAAGATGTCCGATAACCTGGCAGTCTTCCGGCTGGTGGATGAAGAGGGAAATAAGATATTAGACAAGGGCCAGTTTGGCTGGCAGTAAATAAAAAAGGTAACTATACGTTACCTTTTTTATTATGGTACTTATACTGCTTTCTTTGCGCTGGTCTTTTTTCCTTTACCAGCCTTTTTCTTCCGGCCTTTCTTTGCCGGTTTAGCTTCGGCTTCCGATTCTTTTTTTGCTTCTTCCTTCGCTGCCTTAATCTGCTCTATTGCATCCTCATGCATGGTTTCGATTACATTTGCCTCTTTTAAGGACTGGATGGCTTCATCAGAGTAGCCAAGATCCTTTAAGACTTCCTCCGTATGCTCACCAAGGCAGGGAGTGGAGTATCTGGCGGGTACCTCCAGGGTATCAATCTTGACCGGGGTCTGTGCCATCACCACAGCTCTTCCGCCTGGCTGAACCGTATCTATAATGTAATTGTTGACCTTGGCCTGCTCGTCATTGAGGATATCCCGGATGTGGTTGACCACCTCATAGGCGATATCGGCATTGGTAAGAAGCTCTTCCATCTCAGAAAGTGTATGCTTTTCAATTTCTCCCTGGATCATGGCTGTCAGCTCTTTGCTGCAGCTTTTTACTGCAACCGGTGTGTTATATCTGTCATCCTCAGCCCAGTCCGGCCGGCCCAGTACTTTCGTATAGAAAGGCTTATAGAGGCGGTCGTCAAAGACGGTGAGGAAGATCCACCGGTCGTCCTTGGTTTTGTAAGAGTTTACCAGGGGGCCGTTGGGGTCTTTTCTGGACTTGGGATAAACATCTCCGAACTGGGAGGAGGAGATGATGGAGCCCAGCTGCCAGATAGCCTGAGAGTAAAGGGATAGCATAATCTTGGATCCTTCTCCGGTTTTCGCCTGCTTATATAAGGCTGCGCAGATACCGCCGGCCAGAGAACAGGCTGTTGCCGCATCGCCAAAGGCCAGGGTGGGGTTGATCGGTGAGGTATCCTTCTCTGTCAGGTCGATCATGGCACCGCTCTTTGCCCAGAAGGCAACGGTATCAAACCCGGCCTTGTCCTTATCCGGTCCCAGCTCGCCGAAGCCGTTGATGGAGGCCCAGATGATATGGGGATGTTTTACCTTCATGGTATCATAGTCAAGGCCCAGTCTCTGTAAGGCTCCCGGCCGGAAGCTGGTGACAAAGACATTGGCCTCGGCTAAGAGCTTGTCCAGGATTTCTTTTCCCTCATCGGTTTTCAGATTCAGGCCGATGGCTCTTTTGTTGCAGTTATAGGTGCCAAAATAAGGATTAAAGGTATTTTCTGCAGGAACTCCCAAGGTCAATCCGGTTCCTCTTCCAGGTTCTCCTCCCGGGGGCTCGATCTTGATGACATCGGCTCCCCAGTCAGCAAGAATCTTCGCTGTGCCGGGTCCGGCAACATAGTAGGTAAGATCTACCACTTTTACTCCCGATAAGGCTTGATTATTTGTGCTGCTCATATGATAGTTACCTCCTTATTCATATATATTTATGGTTTTGAATTGTTTTCTATATTATATCAATCCTCTTCCTATACAACCACTGAGTAATTTTTATGATTATGTTTCCTATAATTCCACTATTTTAAGGCCTGATTTTGTTTGACTTTTTTTCAAGTAATCATGAAATTCTGCGACGTGGACGTAAGAGCAGGGGGCACTTATAATTACAGGCATAAAGCAGCAAACAAACGGAAGGCTGAATGGAAATAAATATTCAAATAGTTGAATGTGAGTATTTCTTCCATTCAAAAAAATGCAAAAAAGAGAGAGGTGCTTAACATGAGCGGATTTTTATTGACAGAAGAACAGAAAGAGATTAGGGACCTGGCAAGAGAGATTGCCCAGGAACAGATCAAGCCTTTAGCAGCAGAGCTGGACGAGAAGGAGATCTTCCCAAGAGAGACCATCGATTTATTAGGCGAGACCGGAATTCTGGGCTGTGCCTATCCTGAGGAGCTGGGAGGATCCGGCATGGATTTCCTTTCCTTCATCTTATGTATGGAAGAGATCGCAAAGGTTTGCGGGTCCACAGCCAGTATCGTTTCCACCCATGCCGGTGTCAGCATGTACTGTGTGGAGCTCTTTGGTACTAAGGAGCAGAAGGAACACTATATGCCGCTGATGGCCCAGGGCCACCTGATGGGCTTTGCCCTCACCGAGGCCAACGCAGGTTCCGATTCCTCGGGAATGATCACAAAGGCAGTGGAAGATGGCGATAACTACATTATCAACGGAGCTAAGATGTTCATTTCCTCCGCTCCGGCAAATGAGTTCAACATTGTGATTGCAGTGACCGGAACCAATGCAAAGGGACGCCCGGAGTTCACCGCCTTCATTATTAATAAAGACACACCAGGCTTTTCTGTAGGAAAGCACATCCACAAGATGGGAATCCGCGGTTCTCTTACTGCAGAGCTGATCTTTGAAGACTGTGTGGTTCCAAAGACCCAGATTCTTGGAAAGGTCGGAGAAGGCATGAAGGTAGCCCTGGCTTCCTTAAATGCAGGCCGTATTTCCATGGGTGCCCAGGCATTGGGTATCGCTCAGGGAGCTATCGATGAAACCATCAAATATGTAAATGAAAGACAGCAGTTTGGAAAACGCATCGCTCAGTTCCAGAATACCCAGTTTACCCTGGCTGACCTGCAGACCAGAGTGGACGCAGGCCGTTTATTGCTCTGGAGAGCAGCCACCTTAAAGGATCAGGGAGAACCATTTGCCACAGAGGCAGCCATGGCCAAGCTCTACTGCTCCGATCTTGCCATGGAGACCACAGTGAAATGTGTTCAGTTCTTCGGCGGCTATGGATATACCAAGGAGTACCCGATTGAAAGAATGATGCGGGATGCCAAGATCACTCAGATCTATGAGGGAACCAATGAAATCCAGAAGATGGTAATCGGAAGATCCATCGGGGTGAAATAAAAGAAAATACAAAGTGCATTACGGGAATTGTGAGAGAAGGAAAGGCAAAATGCTTTAATAACCATCTCAAAAGTCCGAATTAAGAATAAAAGAATTCAGTATCAGAGAATTAAGAATCAGAAGTATTGAAAATCATAGGAGGAACAACAATGGCTTTAATGACAGGCGAACAGTATGTGGAAAGCATCCGAAAGATGAACAGAAATATCTATATCCAGGGAGAGAAGATTGAGAATGCGGTAGATCATCCCATTCTCCGTCCTTCCATGAACTGCCTGATCGAGACCTACAACATGGCATTAGATCCGGAATTCGAAGATCTGATGACCGCAACTTCCCAGTTTACAGGTCATAAGATCAATCGTTTTAACAATATTCACAAGAGTAAGGAAGACCTCAATAAGAAGGTGAAGCTGCAGAGACTGATGGGACAGAGAACCGGAGCCTGCTTCCAGAGATGTGTCATCATGGACTGTGCCAACGCATTCTACTCCACAACCTTTGAAATCGACGAAGCCCATGGAACCGACTATTTTGAGCGCTTCAAGAAATTCATCGTCCGTGTCCAGGACGAGGACCTGATTGTCGGCGGCGCCCTGACAGATCCCAAGGGAGACAGGAGCGTTCCTATCGGCGGAGACGGACAGGATAAGGACCTCTACCTTCATGTTGTAGAGCGCCGTCCGGATGGTGTTGTGGTAAATGGTGCCAAGGCTCATCTTACCGGTATCACCAATGCCCATGAAGTGGTTGTCCTGCCCACACAGGCCTTAAGACCAGGACAGGAAGATTACGCCATCGCATTTTCCGTTCCGCTTGACGCACCCGGAATCACCATGATCATCGGAAGACAGTCCTGCGATACCAGAAAGATGGAGAAGCTTGCCAACATCGATGTTGGTAACGCAAAATACGGCGGTGTGGAAGCCCTTACCGTATTCGACCATGTATTTATTCCCAATGAGAATATCTACTTAAACGGCGAAGTGGAATTCGCAGGCATGCTGGTTGAGCGCTTTGCCGGATACCACCGCAACAGCTACGGCGGATGTAAGAGCGGTGTTGGCGATGTTGCCATCGGCGCAGCCAGCCTGATCGCCCAGTACAATGGAATCGAGAAGGCCAGCCATGTAAAGGACAAGCTGATTGAGATGACTCAGTTAAACGAGCAGCTTTACGCTTTGGGTATTGCTTCCTCCGCCGAAGGATGGCAGACAAAGGCCGGCAACTATATGGTAGACCTTCTGATTGCAAATGTATGTAAGCTCAATGTCACCAGAAATCCCTATGAGATCGTCCGTCTCATGGAAGATATTGCCGGAGGTATCATGGTAACAGCACCGGCAGAGGCAGACCTTCGCAGCGATGCAGTCGGCCACTATGTGGAGAAATATCTGGTGGGCAGAGATGTCAATGCAGAGGATCGCTTAAGAGCTTTAAGATTATGTGAGAACCTGGCTCTTGGAACCGCAGCAGTGGGATATAGGACAGAGTCCATGCATGGTGCCGGATCACCCCAGGCCCAGAAGATCATGATTTCCAGACAGGGTAATCTGGATGGTAAGAAGGAACTGGCTAAGAGAATTGCCGGAATTGCCAAATAAGATAGCTGAAGAAACGAAATAAGATAGCTGTAGAAATAAGAAGAATCTGCCCATGTGGGAAGCCTCTGTACTTTTGCATGGGCAGGAAGGAGTAGAAAATATTATGGATAGAGAACCTGTTTTATTTGAGAAAAAGGATGGAAAAGGAATTATCACTATCGACCGACCCAAGGTATTAAACGCCCTGGACTGGGATACATTTTTTAAGTTCCAGGCAGGCCTTGAGGACATGATCGCAGACGACAGTGTCCGGGTAATCATTATCACCGGAGCCGGTAAGAGGGCCTTTATCTCCGGGGGAGATGTGGGAGAAGAACTGAAGATGAACGGTCTGGTATCCTATCGCTGGGCTCTCACAGGCCACAAGCTTTGTGCAACCATCGAGAGCTGCCCCAAGCCGGTAATCGCAGCGGTAAACGGATATGCATTGGGCGGCGGATTTGAGATTGCCCTTGCCTGTGATTTCCGAATCTGTTCTGAAAATGCTCAGTTCGGCGCTCCGGAATCCAAGCTTGGTGTATGCTGCGGATTCGGCGGCAACATCCGTCTTCCCAGAGTGGTTGGCATTACCAAGGCAAAGGAAATGCTCATGACCGGCAAGTTTATCGATTCCGCAGAGGCTTACCGGGTTGGCCTGGTCAACAGAGTGGTTCCGGTTGACAATCTGATGGATGAAGTGGATGACTTCTGCAAGGATCTTTTAAATAAGAGCGCTGTCACCCTGGATATTATTAAACATGCCGTAAATTACGGGACAGAAATCGACCTGCGCAGCGCCGCCCAGTATGAGGCAGCCCTCTTTGGTGTGGTTTCCGGAACGGACGATAAGTATGAGGGTATGACTGCATTTCTTGAGAAGAGACCGGCAGAGTTTACGGATAAGTAAAGAATTACGGAAAGGAAATCTATGGAAGTTAAAGACGCTATATACGGAAGAAGGTCCGTAAGAAAATATAAGCCTCAGCCTTTAGACCAGCAGGATATTCTTGATATCCTGGAGGCCGGAATCATGGCTCCATCCGCTGTAAACTATCAGCCCTGGTATTTTGTGGCAGTGCGGTCTCCGGAAACCCTAAAGGAGATAAAAGATATCATGCAGCAGGCCGCCGCCACACTGGATCCTATCTTAAAGGAGCGTTTCCCCAGACACCCACAGGTGGTCAAGGATACCAAGCGCTTTGTGGGGCTTCTGGGTGATGCACCCTTATGTGTGATGGCCTTTATCAACAAGCCGGATTATAAGAAGGCGGATTCTACCCTGATTCAGAGTGTATCTGCAGCCATCGAGAACATGCTTCTCATGGCCTTCGATAAGGGTATCGGATCCTGCTGGCTGACAGCCCCCTTAGAGACCGGGATGGACCAGCCATTAAAGGAGAGGTTTGCTCCGGAGAAGGGAGATATGGTGGCCATGCTGACCTTCGGTTATCCTGACCAGGAGCCGGCCATGCCCAGGAGAAAGACCGGACGATATGAGATAATCTGATGAAATATGCTGCTAACGCAGCGCAAATCCGGCGCGGCAAACGAGCAAAGTAAGATTTACTTTGTCGTTTGCAATAATATTGATGAATGAAGAAGCGAAAGAAAGAGGGTAACGATAAAAATGAAAGAAGTAGTAATCGTAAGTGCAGCAAGAACACCATTTGGTAAGCTGGGCGGGGCATTAACTCCCTTAAAGGCAGTGGATCTGGGCGGTCTTGCCATCAAGGAAGCCTTAAAGAGGGCTGGTATCGAAGGCAGTCAGGTAGATGAGGTAGTCTATGGTATGGTAGTTCCGGCAGGCCAGGGTCAGATTCCCGGCCGTCAGGCATCGGTAAAGGGCGGGATTCCTCATTCTGTTCCTGTAGTTACCATTAATAAGGTTTGTGGTTCTGCCTTAAAAGCAGTGACTCTGGGTGCCCAGATGATCAAGGCCGGAGATGCCGATGTCATCGTGGCCGGCGGCATGGAGAGCATGTCCAATATTCCTTATGTTCTGCCAAACATGCGCTGGGGTTCCCGTATGAACGATGTCCTGGCCAAGGATGCCATGGTCTTAGACGGATTATGGTGCCCGGAAAATGATGTCCATATGGCAGTCATCGGCGGTGCTGTTGCCGGTGAGTACGGTGTCACAAGAGAAATGCAGGACAAGTGGGCTTACAGGAGCCAGATGAAGTGGAAAGAGGGAGAAGAAAACCATAAGTTTGACGAGGAACGTTTCCCTGTGGAAGTCAAGGGCAAAAAAGGCAAGGTAACCATCGTGGATAAGGATGAGGCACCACGCCCCACCACTACCATGGAAGGCTTAAGCAAGCTTCCGGTTCTCTTTACCAAGGATGGTACCATCACAGCCGGCAACGCACCAGGGACCAATGACGGTGCATCTGCCATCGTAATCATGAGCAGGGAAAAGGCAGAAGAGCTTGGTGCTCCTATTCTTGCTGCCATCAAGGGCTATGCCCAGGTATCCAGAGAATCCAGATACATTGCCACCGTTCCGGGTCTTTCCATCAAAAAGCTGATGGAGAAAAATGACCTGACACTGGATGATATCGACCTGATCGAGGTAAATGAAGCATTTGCTGCAGTACCGCTGGTAAGCTGCCTGGGTATTCTCGGAATGGATGAGAAGACCATGGATGAAAAAGTAAATGTCAATGGCGGCGCAGTTGCAGTGGGTCACCCAATCGGGGCTACCGGCTCCAGAATTCTCATGACTATGATCTATGAGCTCAAACGAAGAGGCAAAAAGAATGGTATCGCCGCAATCTGTTCCGGTATGGCTCAGGGTGATGCTGTGTGGGTTGAGGTAGAGTAAGAAAGAATAGAGGTACGTTATGGATATTAAAAAAGCTATGGTAATCGGCGCAGGACAGATGGGCGGAGGAATCGCCCAGGTTCTGGCAGCCGCAGGAATTGAAACCTATATGAACGATGTAAAGCAGGACATCGTTGACAACCGAATCGCATTTATTACGAAGTTATTAGATAAGAACGTGGCCAAGGGAAAGAATACAGAGGAGGAGAAGGCAGCTACACTGGCTAATCTGATTCCCTCTGTCAGCCTTGAGGACGCAAAGGACTGCGATATCGTGATTGAAGCCATCGTGGAAAACATGGACATCAAGAGCAATGTATTCAAACAGTTGGATACAATCTGCAAGCCATCCTGCGTTCTGGCTTCCAACACCTCCTCCCTGCCCATCACGGAGATTGCAGCAGTCACAAACAGACCGGACCAGGTGATCGGCATGCACTTCATGAATCCGGTTCCAGTCATGAAGCTGGTGGAGATCATCCGCGGGCTGCAGACCTCCGATGAAACCTACGCCGCAGTGAAGGAATTGACACTGCGCCTTAACAAGCTGCCGGTTGAAGTGAAGGATGTACCCGGATTCGTATCTAACCGTGTTCTTCAGATCATGATCAATGAGGCGATCTACTGTCTCTATGAAGGCGTAGCTTCTGTAGAAGATATTGATACAGTAATGAAGTTCGGCATGAACCATCCCATGGGCCCATTAAAGCTGGCTGACTTTATCGGTCTTGATACTGTCCTTGCCATCATGGAAGTCATGTATGAAGGATATGGAGACTGCAAGTACCGTCCATGCCCCCTCCTGCGCCAGTATGTGAAGGCCGGATGGCTGGGTAAGAAGGTCGGAAAGGGATTCTATACATACGATGATTAAGCAGTAGATGGATTAAGCAGAAATTTTGAGATAAAAAGCAGTTTGATAAAATATGGAGGTACATATGAATTACTTGAGTCTTATAGCAGCCTTTGGAGCCGGTGTGTTCGGCTCTATGCTCGGAGGTGTGGCAACCTTCGTCATGGTAGGTTTTATCGCCCTGGCAGGCTCCATCGCAGCCATGGCTGGAGGAGCCGACCTGGCAACAGCCTGCATCGCCTTTGGAACCGTGTTCGGACCCCACATTTCCTTTGCCGGAGCAGTTACGGCTGCTGCCTATGCAGGAAAACAAGGATATCTGCCAACAGGAGGAGCCGATATATTTACTGCCCTTTTCGGGTGCAGGAAGCCGGATGTCTTTCTGGTTGGCGGATTGACAGGTGCCGTTGGATATGTGGTCCAGTGGACCTATGCCAATGTCTTCCACTTTAATACGGATACGGTAGCCATGACCGTGGCTACTCTGGGTATCCTGACCCGCTTAATTTTTGGAGAGGCCAGATTGTTCGGAGATTATGAGGGGGAGAAGAGGGATTTCTTTACCATCAAAGAAAATGGTCTGTTAAATAATCTGATTCTTGGCGTAAGTGTGGGATTCATTGTTGCAGGAACCGGTATGTATCTCCTGCGTACCTTCCCTGACCAGGCGGACCTGATTACAGGAAACTATGCAAATCTCTTTTTCTCAATCAGTGCCATCTGCTTTATCCTGATGATGACCGAGGCAGGAGCATCTACCCCGGCGACCCATCACATTACCATCACCTGTGCCAATGCTACCATGTTAAGCGGCAGCTTTCTGGTGGGCCTGGTAGTTGCAGTAGCCGCCACCTTCCTGGCAGACTTCTTTACCAATAACATCAACAGCCATGTGAAATCCCACTGGGATCCACCGGCAATGACGATTTTTATCTTAAGTTTTATTATATTCGGTATATTTAAATAGGCTATTCTATCAGGAACACCTTGATGCTGACATAGAGTACGAATAGTGACCAAAATCCCCTCAGAGTGCGTAAACATGCTCTGGGGGATTATTTTTGCCTTCTTGATACTGCTTTGATACCATATTCCCATGAGAGAGCATGCAGAGGACATAGCAAGGCCTTTTTTAGCTGACAAATTAGTGCTTCTGCTGTATAATCTCAAGTTTTGAAGCAAAATCGCCGCAGAGCTGATAAATAAAGGCTCTGCGGCATTTGTTCTGTATGGCGTTTTTCCCCTGAATCGGGTCTGGATGAAAAAAATGAGATTTGTTAGATGTCTACAAAAGAATGCTGTTGTGTTTGTGCAGTCTGCTGGCTGCTT
>JAFUDC010000127.1 GCA_017459345.1 Eubacterium sp. | reverse complement strand
GCATGCCCTGAAACATGGGATTTGCCATGTTCACAGTGTCATTATAACGTCAAATCAGGCAAAAATAAAGCAGAAAACGGACATTAGTCCCGCATATTTAAACGGTATTTGAGAATGCGGAAGTTACTTCTGCATTCAAGTCAGGATACATATCATGACGGGACAGCCGGTAGAAGGCGATTTCCTCCCACTTTGTTCCGGGACGTCCATAGTTGGCATATGGATCAATGGAGATCCCCCCTCTCGGGGTGAACTTGCCCCAGACCTCGATGTATTTTGGATCCATCAGTTTAATCAGATCCTTCATGATGATATTGACGCAATCTTCGTGAAAATCCCCGTGATTGCGGAAGCTGAACAGATAGAGCTTTAAGGATTTGCTCTCCACCATCCTCTCACCGGGTACATAGGAGATGGTGATGGCGGCAAAATCCGGCTGCCCGGTCATGGGACACAGGCTGGTAAACTCCGGACAGTTAAACTTCACAAAATAATCATGGTCGGGATGCTTATTGATAAAGGTTTCCAGAAGCTCCGGGGCATAGTCATCCGGATACTTCACTCCCTGGCTGCCCAGCAGAGATATACCTGATAATTCTTCTTTGCTTCTTGTACTCATTTTTTACTCCTCTGATAGCGAATGTTATTTTTCTGACTTAAATAGTCGGATGCGCGATTTTGTACCTCTCTTGCTTTGCAATCGAGACAAAATCAAGCTCCTCTGATAGCGGTAAATTCATACTTGTGTTATTCATTGATTATGGCATCAAAAGCTGACGGGGATGCATTCCTGTAGATGCAGAAGTAATAGATCAGGTCAAAGCAGGTCTGCTCCTCCCCCTCTTCTTCAAGTGTCCACCCCTCTTCCCGGTCAAGATCCGGCATCCAGGTATCTGCCTCATAGGCATAGTCAAGTCTGGTGATATAGGCGGTATTGCAATAGGGCAGCAGGAGCCGGTAGATGCTTTCCCCCCCAATGACAAATATGCGGTCTGAATCATACTCAGCCAGCTTTCTTCTGAGTTCTTCTTCGCTGTGTACAATCAGAGCCCCCTTCTTCTGATAGTCAGCCTGACGGGTCAGGACGATATTAACCCTCCTGGGAAGAGGCTGTCCCCCGGGAAAGCTCTCCAGGGTTTTTCTGCCCATGACGACTACATTGCCCTCTGTGAGAGCCCGAAAATTCTTCATGTCATTAGGGATGCGGACCAGGAGGGAGTTTTTTCTCCCGATGGCCCAGTTTTTATCTGCGGCTGCAATTAATTTCATACTAATTTACCCTCCAAAAAGCCTGCTTTTTGTGTCAGTATTGATTTTCTCCTGCAAAAGTATTAAAATAGTAACAGGTTTCCGATAGTAACTTATTGTTTTTACTGGGATCATACCCACTCCAGGAAAGGAGATCAACATGAAGAAGTCAAATCTTACCATCATAGCTGCCCTGCTCTGCCTGCTTGCCGCTGCCTGTGCAGCAGCTGTCTTTCTTAAGTACAGATCAGGCGGCGACAGCTCCAGGGAGCAGGAAGGCCATATAAACCCCATGGATGAAGAGGATTACATGGACGATCTGGATGTACCGGATATACCCGCTGATCCTGAGAAGGAAGAAAAGGCCGGCACCAAGGTGCGCAGAGGATATATCCCAATCCGACTAAACAGAGCATAATCCCTGCCCGATTATAAGGAGTTATAGACTCCGACTGATGGAATAGAACTCTCTCCCCTTTGAAGAAGAGGAAGTCACAATCGAAACTGATGTACCAGAAGGCCGCAATCGTTATCTTGCGGCCTTTAACATTTCCTTTAGCTCATCCACGGTAAAATAATAATGGGAATTACAGAAGTGGCAGTTCACCTCGATGGTCTCCCCCTCTTCTATCATCTGGTTCAGCTCTTCCCTGCCGACGCTGATCACTGCCCGTTTTACCCTGTCCTTGGAACAATTGCAGTAAAACTGTGTGGGAATCTTATCCTCTATGGTGTAATCATAGCCTTCAAACAGGGCTTTTATCATATCCTCGGGAGTTTCCCCCTGGTCCAGATGGCTGGTGACGGAGGAATAGTTTTTCAGCCGCTCTTCCAGGTCTGTGATGATGTCATCCCCTGCAAAGGGCATCATCTGAATAATAAATCCTCCGGCCTGACGCACGGTATTATCCTTATTCATCAGTACGCCAAGGGCCACAGATGTGGGAATCTGCTCTGATTCCGCAAAGTAATAGGTGAGGTCCTCGGCAATCTCCCCGGTGACCAGCTGGGTCTGACCGGAATAAGGCTCCTTCATGCCAAGGTCCTTGATCACGGTCAGCACACCCAGGTCAAGGGCGCCGCCCACGTCAAGCTTGCCTGCCTTGCTGGGGGGAAGCATAACATCTTTGTTATAGACATAGCCCTTCACGTTGGCTTTGGCATCCGCAGTCACCACAAGTCCCCCGATGGGTCCGCTGCACTTAATCTGGATGGTAATCACATCCGTGTCGTTCTTGCACATGGCCCCCATCATTCCTCCGGCCGTCAGCAGTCTGCCCAGGGCGGCTGTTGCCACAGGGCTGGTATCGTGCTTCTGCCTTGCTGTTTCCACTGTATCTTTTGTATAGGCAGCAAAGAAACGAACCTGGTTGTCTGCTGCCATTCCTCTTATAATATAGTCATTCATCTGCCTGATCTGCAAATCCTTTCTTATAATTATCTCTTCCCGTACTCCCCGGCCACCACGACAATCCGCTCACTGTCTTCCCGGGCCTCTCTATCAGAATATCCATCGTAAGCCCCGAGAAAACGAAGGCCGCTCTTCTCGATCAGCCTGCGGATTTCTTCCAGGGTATATCCCCGCTGGATATGCTCTTCTGTGTATTTTTGATAGCGGCCGTCCTCCTCCCGGACGAACACGCTCAGATCGATGTAATTCATCTGATTCTCTTCATCATAGTCGTTATACCAGATGAAGCTGACATCCTCCCGGTCCTCGGCGATTATCGAGTCACCGATGGACCTGTATTTATCATCCGTATTAAAATCAAAGACAAAAACTCCCCCCGGATCCAGATAATTATTGACCAGGCGGAAAACCTCACCAAGGTCCTCCTTCCGGGTAATATAGTTGATGCTGTCACAGATGGAGATCACTGCCCCCACGGTACCGTAGAGTTCAAAGCTTCTCATATCCTGAAGAAGATATAGAAAGGAGTCATCACCGGGCTTCACCTTCTCCCTGGCAATCTGAAGCATCTCCACGGAGGAATCGACACCGATCATGTCATATCCCTTTCGTCCCATCATCTCCATCATCCGGCCGGTGCCGCAGCCTAGCTCCAGCATCAGGCCCGGAGAGATTCCATATTTTTCAAGCAGTTTCTGTATCTGATCAGCCCAGGCCTCATAGGGGACATCGTCCATGAGCTCATCATAGACCCGGGCAAAATTCTCATAGCTGGACATAATTTTTCCTTCTTGTTTTTATATGAGCAGGACGCAAGTTTCGCAATTGACTAAAAGCTGATTATGGCTAATAGTGTTAAGGATAGCCAATGGTTTACAACATTGGCGCGAAAATCCTCAGTATTCCCTGCAGAAGCTGGAAGAACATATTCTTATGGCATAGCTCCAATGTAATGTTGGTACAGTCCTCAAGGGTATTCTCAATGTCATGACGAATATCCAGCACGGTGGAACTGTTATAGAGAAAAACCCCGTTCTCAAAATGCAGGTAGAGGCTGCGGTAATCCAGATTAATGGTTCCCACTGCCGCGAACCGGTCATCGCAGACCGCACATTTGCTATGGAGGAATCCCGGCCGGAACTGGTAAATGTGCACACCGCCCTTTACCAGCTGCTGGTAGTAGGACTGGGTCACCAGATAGATGGTCTTCTTATCCGGAATACCGGGTGTGACGATCTTGACGTCCACCCCTCTCTTGGCTGCCAGGATCAGGGCCGTGGCCATCTCATTATCGATGATCAGGTAGGGCGTAAAGAAGTAAATGTAGTCGCTTGCCGCATTGATCATGTTTAGATAGACATTCTCCCCCACGTACTCTGAATCCAGGGGGTGGTCGGAATAGGGCAGAACCAGCCCGTCATGACCAGTCGGTCTCTGCTCTGGGGTAAAATCCCCATAGTTAAGCTTATCCGGGGAAAAGGCATTCCACATCTGCAAAAACATCATGGTCATACTGTGAACAGCCATTCCCTCGATGCGGACCCCATTGTCCTTCCAGTAACCGAACCGCTGCTTCTCATTGATATATTCATCGGCAAAGTTGATGCCGCCGGTGTAGGCCACCTTGCCATCGATCACCAGGATCTTTCTGTGGTCCCTGTTGTTAAAGATAGTGGAAAAAACCGGGAAGTAGCGGTTAAATACCACGCACCGGATCCCCTTGCCCTTAAGAATGCGGTCATATTTACCCGGGAGGGCGAAGGCCGATCCCACATCATCATACATGACCCGGACATCCACACCAGCTGCCACCTTGTCCTCAAGGATCTCCAGAACAGAGTTCCACATGATACCTTCTTCCAGGATAAAATATTCCAGGTAGATATACTGCTCTGCTTTCTTAAGATCTTCCAGCATGACCTCAAAGCAGCTCTCCCCGTTAGGATAATAGTCCGTCCTGGAGTCACGGTAGGCCGGGAATCCGCTCTGCTTTTCCAGATAATAGAACTGGCCGGCTGCTGCCCGGTCCTTCTCCTTAAGCTCTTCCTCGATGGTCTCGTCAAACTGCAGGCAGCGGGCGCTTTCATCAATGGTCGGCTGCAGCTTCCTCCGCATGGCCCGGATCGGCCGCTTGGCGCTGAGGAAGAGGTAGAGCAGGCCTCCGAAGAGGGGCACCAGGAGGATGATGATGATCCAGGCAAGCTTAACCGCCGGATTATCACTCAGATTCATGATGCCGATGACCACCAGGATACTCAAAACTCTTAGCGCTATGGCAATGTACTGGCTGTAGCTGGTGAAGCGGAGGAACATTACCGCCAGCCATCCAATCTGAAGAAGGATCAGAAGGGAGACGATAAACATACGATGTGATATGATCTTCAGTATTTTTCTCATATGTCCTGCTTCTCCTCTAAAAACGCATTTTTTCTGACTAATGTTGTCGAATGCCCGATCTTGCAGCTTTCTTGCTTCGCAATCGGGACATAATCCGGCTCCTATACTTCAACCGGGATAAACTTCCTCGTTGCAAAAGAATAAATCAATATACGGGCCACCGGTTTTTTCACCAGCATATTCAGGGCCGTCTTATAATATAACATCTGGGCCTTATAGCGGTCAATAAGCAAGTCTTCCTCTCCCGGCCGGATGTGGTCTGTCTTGTAATCAATCAGCCACAGCCCCTCCGGGCCTTCCCCGTAGGCATCAATGATTCCCTGGACAACCACTCTTTCCTCTTTCGGCAGGTCATCTGCCAGAAGGGAGGCCGGGATGCTGATGGTGAAGGGGGTCTCCTTATAGAGCCTTCCCTCCTGATCCATCCGGCGGATTTCCTCCCCTTCCGGTGAGAAGAGAAAGGCCTGTGCTCCCCGGATCACCTTTTCTTGAGATACCCTGGCCGCATCCGGGTAGGAAGCCCGGACTGCCTCAAGCTCTCTGAGGAGACTTTCCCCGTCATCTATCCTTCCAAATGGGAGGAGCTCCATGATCTTATGAACGATGGTTCCCCGGGCTGCCGGATGAAGGCTTACCTCTTCCTTTAAGAAGTCCGGAAGGGGAATTTCTGCCTCGTCCTCATCCCATGTTTCAAAAAGGCGTTCTTCCTCCTCTTCCTCCCCCAGGGGTGCCTGCATGGCAAGCTTTTTAAGCTCTGAAACCGAGTACTTTCTCTTCCAGCTGGCTGCATAAGTGTGGAGATAGACATAGGAGAAGGCATCCTCCACCAGCTGGCTGCTTTCCGGAAGGGGTATCTGGTCCAGAATCTCGGAAAGGTCTGCCTTTTTAACCTGACCTGCCCCATCTGCAATCAGCTTCCCCATCTGGGCGATATGCCTTGTGGAAACCTCTGCCCGGATTTCTTCCCCAAGCATCAGAGGCAGAATCCAGTCCATATAAGACCGGGCCTTCAGCTTTTCCTCCAGAGACAGGCTGTTCTTATTATGTTTTTCAAACATTTTCTCCGTCACGGTCCCGGTCAGAATCAGTTTTCTCTCTGCCCTGGTCATGGCCACGTAGAGAATACGCAGCTCCTCCTCCAGGGTATCCTTATGAATCTGATCTTTTAACATTTCCTTCATCATGGAAGGGTGATGAATCCTCAGCCGGGTGTCCACATACTCCAGGCCCAGGCCGAAAACGGGATGACACAGGAGGGGATGGTAGGCGTCCCGGAAATTAAACTGTCTGGACAGGCCGCTGACAAAGACCACCGGAAACTCCAGGCCCTTGCTCTTGTGGATGGTCATAATGCGGACCAGATTCTCCCCATCGGAATCTGTCCTGGCCTCCCCCATCTCCACATCATAGCTTTGCAGCTGATCCATATATCGAAGAAAATGAAACAATCCCTTGAAGACGGTTTTCTCATAATCCTCCGCCCTGGTCAGCAGCATATTGAGGTTCTCCCGCCGCTTGTCCCCATCCTTCATGAGGAGCACATGGTAGTAGAAGTCCGTCTCCTGGTATATCTCCCAGATCAGCTGGTGGAGGGGCATTTCATTTCTCTTTCTCCGGAAAGCCGACAGCTGGTCAAGAAAATGTCTGAATCTCCCGGCCAGGGCTGCATCCTCCCCGGTATCCGCATACAGGTCCATCAGCTCATACAGACTGTAGTCCTGCCGCAGGGGGATCTCGATCTGGGCCTTCAGGCAGGCCAGGTCCTCCTCGCTGAATCCCCCGATGGGGGAAAGGAGAACGGAGGCCATGGGAATATCCAGGTATATATTATCGATAACAGAGAGATAATTCAGGATTACGCCCACCTCTCTGGTATGAAAATACCCCCTCCTGCTTTCACAGGCAGCCGGAATCCCGAAGAACTTCAGGTATTCCGCCATCTGCTCCCCCCGGCCCGCCTCGGACCGCAGCAGGATGACCATGTCCTTATACTGGTATCCCTCCCCGGCAAGCTCCTTTATCCGCCCGGCAATGAGGGCAGTTTCCCCCAGGAGGGAATCATATTCCACACCAAGCTGATCCTGCTCCTCATCCTCCATAAGGAGGAAAAGCTCCGAGCTATCTTCCATCTTTTCCATTGGACCGCCGGGGCCGGGACGCAGGGCAGTGTTCTCATCATAATCTATGCCCCCGAACTCTTCCTCCATCAGACGGGTAAAGAGGCTGTTGCATAAGTTCAGTACTCCAGGGGCACTCCGGAAGTTATCCCTCAGTTCGATGTTTAGCCCCCGGCCTTCCCCATCCTGGCAGCTGCCCTGCAGATTGCCATCTTCTCCGGAGCCGGATAAGCATTTACCCGTATAGGCATGCAGGCGGTTAAGAAAGAGGTCGGGCCTGGCCTGGCGGAAGCGGTAGATGCTCTGCTTTACATCTCCCACAGTGAAAAGCTGATTGTGCTCTCCATCGGCCAGTACCTGGATGAGGGTCTCCTGGACCATATTGGTATCCTGGTACTCATCCACAAAGATGGCCTTGTATTTTCGGGTTAAATCCTTTGCAGTCTCCGTGGGAAGGGGCCTTCCCTCCCCATCATAACCCTCCACCAGCAGGCTTAAGGTCATATGCTCCAGGTCATCAAAATCATAAACATTCTGATCCTTCTTTAAATCAGAATATATCCGCTCATAGCGGAGAACCAGGCGGATGAGTTCGGAGATCATGGGCAGCTGGTCAGCCTGCTCCTGACATATTTCCTCCGGACTTATACTGTAATTCTCATCTCTAAGCTTATGGAGCTGGTCCCGGATTACGCTGTGCAGATCCTTTAACTCGCTCAAAAAAGGATAGAGCTTCTCTTCTTTTTTCAGTCCTGCGGGCATATTGGCAAGCTTCAGATCATGAAGCTGGTCATAGTATTCCGAAAAAGAGACAGCTTTATCCAGCCGGCAAAGACAATCCCGGTCCTCTTCAAGCAGCTTATCATAACGATCCGGAACCGGAAGGGCTCCCCGGTCCTCAAGGCCAGCCAGCTCCTGATCCATATATTCTTTAAGATACGATACTTTCCTGCGGGTCCTGTCTGCTGTGTTCACTGCCGGAAGGCAGGTCTTAAAGCCTTCCGGATCCGTCATGGCCTCCATATCCTTAAGCTGCCGGTCAAACCAGGCTCCTGCATCCGCAAATCCCCTGGAAAATGTATAGAGATCCCGGATCATGTCGGTTACAGCCCTGTCATCCCTGGCCGGCGCGAAGGCCTCCACCAGGTTAAGAAATGCAGGCGAAGCCTCCTCATAGGCCTCCTCCATCAGGTCTTCCATGGCCTGATAGCGCAGCAGCTGCATTTCCCCTTCTTCCCCGATGCGGAAGGAGGGATCTAAACCGACTTCCTGAAAGTATCTTCGCAGCAATCTGCTGCAGAAGCTGTGGACCGTGGAGATATCAGCCTGCCGGATCAGCCGGACCTGTCTTCTTAAGCTGCTGTTTTCCGGATTCTCCTTAAGTCTCCGGTTCAGTTCATCTGCAATCCGGTCCTTCATCTCCTGGGCTGCCCCATTGGTAAATGTCATGACCAGAAGCTGGTCTGCTGAGACAGGATTTAGCGGATCCATGATCAGATCTGCAATCCTGCTGACCAGCACCCGGGTTTTGCCTGCGCCTGCTCCGGCAGAAACCAGGATATCGCGGCCTCTTGTTTTTACAGCCAGTTCCTGTTCCCTGGTATAATCCATCTAATCCACCTGCTTTCTGATCGACTCGAGAGCTTCCTTTGCCCGCTGCTTCTTCCAGCTGTTATATTTATGGCCTTCTTTTTGCTCGAATCCACATACGGAATTGTATATGCAATAATCGCAGGCACTTCTTCCATCCTTGCGATAGGGGTAGGCCTTAATCCGGCCCTGGTATATCTGCTCTCCCATGGTTTTAAGCTCATGATATACATATCTTTCAAGCAGGTCAAATTCCTCCGTAGTAAGTACCGGGGAGTTTTTCATGGGAAGCCCTTCTTTGGTTTTCCGGACGGAAGCGGAGACAAGGGAGTCTTTTCCCCTCTCAAGCTTATCAAGGATTTCCGGGGAGGCATTGGTATAGCCGGACATGCGAAACTCCTTTAAGATCTGCTTAAGGTCAAACCGTTCTGCAGCTGCAATGGGATCCTGCAGCTGGTAGTAGTACATACCGGCCGGCGTCACCGGCTTTTTCTGTTCTTTTTGATAAAGCTCCCTTGCTGCTCTCATGTAAATCACCAGCTGCAGCTCCAGGCCGTGGCAGAGGTCATCCATGTCAAACCTCTTGCTGCCGGATTTGTAATCGATGATCCGCATCAGCAGACCGTTTTCATCCTCATAGATATCTACCCGGTCTATGTAGCCCTCAAGCACCATTCTTCTGTCTTCAGACAGGGAAAGCTCACAGGCTTTAAGCTTATCGTCCTTGCCGAAATGGAGCTCAAACCGGTCTGGTTCCAGGTCACTGTCTGCCAGGTGTATCTTCAGAACCCGGATGCTCCGCTCCAGGATCCTTTTTACCGTATTAAGCTTATACTGGTCTCTGGCAGAGCTGAAAAAAGCCTCGTAGGCATCATCATTGGCAATCTCTTCCAGGGAACGCTCTATATATCTTTGTGTCTCTTCCTCGGGCAGGGTCTTCCAGCCAAACTCTGATTCCTTCACCAGGAGGGAAAAATGCTGAAGGGCCCGGTGAAAAAGATTGCCCAGGTCTACCGGGTAGATTCCATACTCTTCCCTCTCAGCAAGACCCAGTCCGTAAAGACAGAAGTACTGGTAAGGACAGGAAGCGTAGCGTTCCATCCGGGTGACACTGCCCCGAATCTCCCTGCCGAAAAGCTCTGCAGCCATGGTTTTTGACAGGCGGCCTGGATCTAACTGCTGCTTTCTCAGCTTAAAGACCTTCTCAAGGTCTTCATGCAGACTGCTCCGATCCTTCCAGTAACGCAGGAGCAGCTTCTGAGCCCTTGTGAGTTTATCAGCACCGCCGTCTTCCCGGCCAAGCTGCATCAGGGTCCGGAACATGAATTCCCGGCTGTCTCTTGTATTATAGTATTTTCTTTTTTCCTCCTCGGGATAGTGTCTTACGGAAAGTCCAGGGAATATCCCCGTAATCTCCTTTATAACCGGGGAGGGCAGTCTGGATTTGCCATCTCTTCCTGTCTGAGACCAGGAAAAATACAGGTCGCGGCCGGGTCTGGCAAAGGCCAGATACATATAGAACTCATCCTCCATGGCCTGCTCCTCCCTCCCGTAGGAGAGTTCCATGCCCATATCCAGGAGAATCTTCTTTTCCTCATCGGACAGGATTCCTCCTCCATCCACAGACCTGGGAATCAGGCCTTCATTGAGTCCCACGATAAAAAGGCTCTTAATATCAGACAGCCTGGTCCTCTTCAGGTCTCCAAGAATAACCTGGTCTGCTGATAGAGGCAGAACGCCAAGGCCCAGAGTCTCAAAACCGGCATCCATCAGGTCTGAGAGTTCCCTGGCGGGAATAAGCTCATCAGCAAAAATGTCCGCAATCTTATCAAGCAGATTAAGCAGAAGCCCAAAAATCTCCCTGTATTCCTTCTCCCGGACATAATCCCCGGCTTCCTCAGCCCGGTCTGCCATGGCCTCAAGCTTACCCGGGTAATCCAGATGGCACATAAACTCATAAAGTCCGGCCATCCTGTTCTTTACGGAAGCCCCAGGATCCTTCCAGATCAGGTAAAAAGCTTCCGTCTCGTCAAGAACCTGTTCCCGAAGCCTGTTAAGCCTATTCTGGTCTTCCTCATCATAGCGGTTCATTCTACGCACGAAGGGCTGCTTCCACATGGAATACCCCCGTATTCCTGCCCTGATCACATAATTCTCCAGGAAATCAATCTCCTCCCCCGGCATGCCGGTCATACCGGACTTCAGATAGCGGAAGACGCTCTCATAGGAATAGTGTCCGGATACCAGATGGAAAAGAGACCGGAGGGTCTCAATGGCAGGATGATAGGACATCCTCTTCTTGGTATCCGTAAAGAGAGGGATTCCGAGAATCTGAGCCTGCCTCTCAAAGGCTGAGCTATACTCGGCAAGGTCTCCCGTAAGTATGGCACAGTCCCTGTAGCGGCAGCCGGTATTTCTCACCAGCTGAAGGAGCTTATGAAGGCACCACTCCGCCTCCTGCTCCGGATTGGGACAGGAAGTCATATGAATATGCTCAGGCTGACCGGCGTAAGCCCGCCTTGACCTGCGCAGAAAATATCTCTCCAGCCAGGCAAGCTCTTCATTATCACCATAGCGGGGAGGAATCTCAGCTTGAAGACAGACAGGCTCAGTAATGCTCTGCCCGCTGTTTTTACAGATCCTCTGCAGGGCCCGGATAGTTTTCTCACTGAAATGAAAGAGATCCTCCCCGCCGGCAGAAAACAGGGTTTCTGGCTCTCCCGGTATGGTCACTGAGACATTAAGCTCCGCTGCCGTGGGAAGAAGCTCCTCAAGGAAGTTCAGCTGAACCGGTGTGAAACCGGTGAAACCATCAAAATAGAATACTGCCTTCTGCAGCAGTTTTGACTTATCCACAAAGTCACAGAGCACATCAAGAATCTGCTCTGTGACCATGTATCTTCCTTCTATCGTTTTCTCAAAATAATCGTAAATCCTGCCAAGCTCCCGGCATTTGCGCGCCAGCTGGGGATAGTCCGAGAGGGTGTCCTCCATCTGTGTCAGCTGATCACAGCTGATCCCGTAGCAGATGAACTCCATCAGAACAGACTTAAGCTCATCCAGAAAACCAGCCTGCCGGCGGTTCCTCTTAAAGTATGGAAATTCCTCCTCATGCTCAGCCAGAATCTTCCTTAAGATCATGGAAACGCCCAGATCCTCCAGGAGATCGCAGGGCTTAAAGCCAACCTCGTCAAATACTCTGTAGGCCATCCGGTAGAAGCTCAGCACGTCGATATTCATGTAACCATGATCCGGATGATGTTCGGCAATGCTTCTCTGCATCTCCAGGCTGAACTGCTCCGGCACGATCACATAGTACTGCCTGTCCGGGTTATGCAGGGACCGGTCGATCACCTCATCGATGATATACCGGCTTTTGCCCTGACCACTGGTCCCGGTGATAAATCTTAATGACATCTTGTACTCCTGTTGTCATAGCTTTGAATAAATATTCCTTTATTTGTCACTCCAGTGGGCAAGCTCCTCCCGCAGCACTCCCACCAGGTCTTCCTCCGGCACCTTCCGGACAACCTCCCCATGCTTGATGAGAAGCCCGACCCCCTTGCCGCCGGCGATTCCGATGTCTGCTTCCCTGGCCTCACCAGGTCCGTTGACCACACAGCCCATGACGGCCACCTTGATATCAAGATGGTCAAACTCCGCAGCCATCTTCTCCACCTCACCGGCCAGACCGATCAGGTCGATGCTGGTCCTGCCGCAGGTAGGACAGGATACAACCTCTATCCCACCCCTGCGAAGTCCCAGAGTTCTTAATATCTGCTTGGCAGAAGCTATCTCATAGACAGGATCCCCGGTCAGAGATACCCGGATGGTATCCCCGATACCCTGACTCAGGATCAGGCCCAGACCCAGAGCCGACTTGATATTACCCGAGAAGACAGTACCTGCCTCCGTGATTCCCACATGAAGAGGATAGGGACATCTGGGAGCAAGCAGCTCATGAGCCTCCTTACACATAAGCACATCCGAAGACTTGATGCTCACCACCAGATTATCATAGCCCATCTCTTCAATCATATGAACCTTATCCAGGGCACTCTCCACCAGGCCTTCCGCGGTCACCCTGCCGTATTTCTCAACCAGATTCTTCTCCAGAGAGCCGCTGTTAACCCCCACACGGATGGGAACCTGGTATTCCCCGGCCTTATCCACCACAGCCTTTACCCTGTCGTAAGAGCCGATATTGCCGGGATTAATCCGGATCTTATCCGCCCCGTTCTCGATGGCAGCGATAGCCATCCTGTAATCAAAATGGATATCCGCCACGATAGGGATGGAAATCCGCTTCTTAATCTCCCCCAAAGCCCTGGCCGCTTCCTCTGTCGGAACCGTAGACCGGATGATCTCGCAGCCGGCCGCCTCAAGGGCATGGATCTGCGCTACTGTAGCCTCCACATCTTCCGTCCTTGTATTGGTCATGGACTGGATCAGGATGGGATGGCCCCCACCGATCACCCGGTCCCCGATCTTAATTGCTTTTGTATGATCTCTGTACATGTTATCTCCTGTGTTCATTTAAATCTTCTGCTTCAGACAAAGAAAATCTGCCTGATATCATTAGCCATCACAAATACCATGAAGGCCAGCAGCACCACCAGGCCCGCAAAGTGCACCATCCCCTCCTTTTCCGGAGGAACTTTCTTGCGGCGGATCATCTCCAGGATGATAAAGACCAGTCTTCCCCCATCCAGGGCAGGAATAGGAAGAAGGTTCATCACGCCCAGGTTGGCGGACAGGAGGATAGCAAAGCTCAGCATGCTTAAGATGGCCACCTTGATGCCATAGACAATGGACTGGTCATAGGTCTCCCCTATCATATTGACGATGCCTACCGGGCCTGACATGTCATTGATGGAGGCCCTGCCGCTGATGAGATAGCCCAGGCTTAAGAAGGTTGACTTGATCTGGTAGCGCACCTCCAGAAGGCCATACTTTAAGGTCCCCAGTGGGCCCACCTTAAGGGCTGCCGGGCTGGTGATTCCCAGAAGATAGTATCCTTCCTCCTGCTTCCGGTGAACGGTCACCTTACTGGTCTCCCCATCCCTCTTGTAGGTCACTTCCACATCAGGATTGTTGTTATGCATGTAATTATACAGGCTGATCTCACGGAAATTATAGATCCTGGATCCATCCAGTCTCACGATCTGATCTCCCGGCATGAGCCCGGCCTCGTAGGCACCGCTCCCGGGAGCGACCTGACCCACCATGGCAGGGTCTGCCCCGGACAGGCCAACCACGAAGAGAGCCAGGACAAAGGCCAGGATAAAGTTAAAAAAGGGTCCGGCAAAAATCACGGAGAATCTTGCCGGAGCTGACTTGTTATTGAAGGCTCTGGGGTCGGCATCCTCCCCATCCTCTCCCAGCATCATGCAGCTTCCCCCAAAGGGAAGAGCCTTGACACAGTAGAGGGTCTCTCCGCGGCGGATGCCGAACAGGGTCGGACCGATGCCGATGGAGAACTCTTCCACGCAGATTCCGTTCTTCCTGGCCAGCAGGAAGTGGCCGTACTCATGAAAGAGGATAATGGCGCTGAACAAAATAATAGCGATAATAATTTTCAGCATGTTGTTCCTTTCTGTGATTTATTTCATCCCCGCAACTAAAACCAGCAGGTAATAGATGATGGGGGCTGTAAAGATGATACTGTCAAAGCGATCCAGTATCCCCCCATGGCCGGGGATCAGGTTGCTGTAATCCTTGATGTCATAATTCCTCTTGATGGCCGATGCACCAAGGTCTCCGATAATGCTGATCGCGCCTCCCACGGCACAGACCAGGGCAAATAGGGGAATCAGATTCACATCGACGGCAATGAATCTCTGACTGATCAGGCCGTAGAGGGCTCCCAGAAGTCCGGCACCCACTATGCCTCCCACAGCTCCTTCTATTGTCTTCTTGGGACTTAAGATGGGAGACATCTTATGCTTCCCGAATAGTCTTCCTGCACAGTAGGCCAGGGTGTCATTGCCCCAGGCACTTAAGAATACCAGGACGATCATGTATCCCCCGTTCTCCATGATACGGACCCGGTAGATGCAGGAAAGCATCAAGGTCACATAGAAGAGGGAAAAGAAAGCCATGGTCACCTGGTCTATCTTATACCTGGGAAATGTAAAGACGTATACCGAGAACAGCAGGATCAGTACCAGCAAAGCCAGTGGAAGAATATAATGCTCCAGATCAAGCCAGAGCACCAGGTAATAAAGGATGGCACCGGAATAGGCAATCACGGCAAGACCGGTCCTTTCCATCCTGATGACCCTCATCAGCTCGAACATCCCGATCAGGGAGATGGCTGCCGTGACAATAAGGGTCAGGGTACCCCCAAAGTAAAGAGTGATCACAGCCAGGATCACAAGGATGATTCCGCTGATCAGTCTCTGTTTAAACATAATTACCTCCTCTGCTAAAGGCTCCTATACGCCGCCAAATCTTCTCTCTCTGGTATTATAGTACTCTACGGCCCGGATTAATTCCTCTTTGTTAAAATCCGGCCACAGCACATCCGTAAAATAAAACTCTGTGTAGGCCAGCTGCCAGAGCATCCAGTTGGACAGTCTCTGCTCCCCGCTGGTCCTTATCATCAGGTCCGGGTCAGGAATGTCTGCAGTGTCAAGCCTCCCCGACAGCAGGTCTTCCGTAATCTCCTCCGGCCTGAGTTTTCCCTCCATGCAGTCGCTGCCGATCTGTCTGACTGCCCTCACGATCTCATCCCGGCTTCCGTAATTCAAAGCGATGGTAAAGTTCAGTCCGGTATTGACAGAGGAAACCTCTGTGAGCTCATCGATGGCCTTACGGATGTCCTCATCCAGTCTGGACTTCTCCCCGATGATCCGCACCCTCATATTATTCTTCGAGGTTCTCTCGATACAATCTCTGAGATAGCGGCGCAGAAGTTTCATCAGGGCCTGTACCTCCTTCTCCGGCCGGTTCCAGTTCTCGGTGGAGAAGGCGTAGACTGTCAGGTACTTAATACCAATATCCCAGGCATCCTCGCAGATCTGCTCTACCACCTTGGCCCCCTGGGAATGTCCAAGATTTCTGGGCATCAGGTGTTTTTTGGCCCACCTGCCATTGCCATCCAGGATGATGGCCACATGGGCAGGGATCTCGTATAAGGTCCCGTTCAATTCTTTTTTCATATATATATCTCCATAGAATAACGCCAGGCTGCCAGTCCTGCCGGCTGCCTGGCGATGTCGTCACATGCTATACGATAATCCTGTCCTATACGGTGAGGATCTCTTTCGATTTCTTGTCGATGGCTTCATCAACCTTCTTGATGTACTTGTCTGTTTCTTTCTGTACCTTGTTCTGCTGATCCTTCAGCTCATCCTCGGTAATCTCCTTGTCCTTGTTGGACTTCTTTAAGAATTCGTTGGCATCTCTCCGGATGTTGCGGATGGCTACCTTACAGGCCTCCCCCTTCTTCTTGACATCCTTAACCAGATCCTTTCTTCTTTCCTCGGTCAGCTCCGGGAATACCAGACGGATCTGCTTGCCATCGTTGGATGGATTGATTCCGATATCAGAAGCCTGGATGGCTTTCTCAATGGTCTTAAGAAGAGATGCCTCCCAGGGCTGGATGGAGATCATCCTGGGCTCCGGTACAGTGATATTACCCACCTGCTGGAGGGGAGTCGGTGTGCCGTAGTAATCGATCTTAATGTTATCGAGAATACGGGGATTAGCTCTTCCTGCGCGGATGGAGTTGTACTCTCTGTCCAGATTATCAAGGGACTTCTGCATCTTTTCTGTATATTTGTCTATCATGATATACCTCCTGTATATAGGTGTTCCTGCAAAAAGCTCTCAGGGACATATGTTTTGTATTAATTTTACATTATTGTTGTTATTATGTCAATACAATTCTGCGGCCATAAATATATGAAAGCCGAATAAATTCAGCACTCGCTCTTAAGAGAGAATGTCAGTCCACTGTCACAAATGTTCCGTGGAATTCTCCGTTCATGGTATTGACGATACTGTTCTCCTCATTCAATCCGAAGATCACCAGCGGCATCTTGTTCTCCAGGCACATGATGGTGGCCGTAAGATCGATAACCCCCAGCTTCTTGTCGAGAACCTCATCCAGGGAAATCTCATCATACTTTACAGCATCCGGATTGATCTTGGGATCACTGTCATAGACGCCGTCGATAGCCTTGGCCAGAAGAATGGCATCCGCCTCGATCTCAATGGCCCTTAAAGCTGTTGCCGTATCGGTGGAGAAATATGGGTGGCCTGTACCGCCCGCAAAAAATGTGACGGTCCCCCGATTAAGCTCCTCCACTGCATCATCTCTGGAGAAGAGCCGGGTGAAAGACCCGCAGGCAAAGGGTGTGTATACCCTGGTCTTCAATCCCACCGACCGGAACATATCCGCCACATAGATGCAGTTCATCACGGTGGCAAGCATACCAATCTGGTCAGCCTTGGTCCTGTCCATGTTCTCGCTGGTCCTTCCTCTCCAGAAATTGCCGCCGCCAATCACGATGGCCACCTGGACGCCGGAATCCACCACCTGCTTCACCTGGGCAGCCACGCCAAGCACGGTGGCCTCATCGAATCCGGTCTTTTTATCTCCAGCCAGTGCCTCCCCGGAAAGCTTGAGAAGCACGCGGTTTAAATCCTTCAGGTTTTTCATGTTAAGCCTCCAAAAAATCAAGTATGGTAAAGGACTATGCTGCGTGTACGGATGTCATACTTGATGGTTGTCTTCTTAAAGCCCTCATCCACATCCACGAAGGTAAGCATATCATCCCGGTGGGCTGTGATGGGATAGTTCATTCCGGACAGCACCGTATAGAATGCATCAATTACCTGATATCCAATTTCTCTTGAAATCCCGGATAATAATACCTTCATCATTTCCCCTGAAACATATGATAACATCATCAAAAGTGCAAAGAAAACATCTTAAACTCCTATCAGAGTTAACCGCAGAATAATCCACATACATTATATCCAATCAAAGGTCTAAAGTAAAGAGTCAGACACAAAAAAGCCATGAAAAAACCGGCAGGTCTGATGACAGGCCATGCCGGTGTTAAAATCATATATGGATTATTATAAAACTTTACTCAAAAAGCTCTTTGTCCGTTCATTCTGAGGATGATCCATGACCTCCTCAGGCGTGCCCTGCTCCATGATGACTCCTTCATCGATGAAGAAGACCCGGTCAGCCACGTCATGGGCAAAACCCATCTCATGGGTCACGATCACCATGGTCATGCCCTCCGCGGCAAGCTCCCGCATAACATCCAGTACCTCGCATACCATCTCGGGATCCAGGGCGGATGTAGGCTCGTCAAAGAGCATGATATCCGGCTCCATGGCCAGAGCCCTGGCAATGGCAACCCGCTGCTGCTGTCCGCCGGACAATTGTCTGGGCTTGGCATCCGCTTTATCAGACAGACCGACACGGCTAAGAAGGTTCAGGGCCTTTTCCTCTGCTTCCTTCTTCGTCTTCAGCTTAAGCTCCACCGGAGCAAGCATGACATTTTCCTTGGCCGTATAATGGGGAAAGAGATTAAACTGCTGGAATACCATACCGATATGCCGGCGAATCTTGTTAATGTCAGCATTCTTTGCCGTGATGGACTCGCCATCCACCAGGATTTCTCCTCCCGTGGCCTCCTCCAGACGGTTAATACAGCGGAGGAAGGTGGATTTGCCGGACCCGGAGGGTCCGATCACACAGATGACCTCACCGGCCATAATTTCCGTGTCAATGCCCTTTAATACATGAAGCTTCCCGAAAGATTTCTGCAGACCCCGGACGGAAATCTTTACTTCTCTGTTCTCTGCCATTAGGAATTCAGCCTCCTTTCAACAATACGTGAAACAAATGAGAGGACTGTTACGATTGCCAGGAAGAAGATGGCAACCCATGTATATGTGGCAAAAGACTGCATAGTCCGGCCGACGTATACCTTGGCCTGGTTCATGATCTCCGGCAGACCGATGGCATATAGAATCGTAGAATCCTTCAGGGTGATGATAAACTGATTCACCAGTGACGGGAGACAGATGCGGATGGCCTGGGGCAGGATAATCTTCTGCATGGACTTGGCATAGCTTAAGCCAAGGCTTCTGGCCGCCTCCATCTGCCCCTTATTCACAGCCTCGATTGATCCCCGGAATATCTCCGAGATATAGGCACCGGCATTCATGGACAGGGTGAATACTCCGGCAGTAAAGATATCAATCCGGAAAGGAGCTCCTGTGATTGCCTGAATCAGCTGGGGCACGGCAAAGTAGAAGTAAAAAGCCTGCACCAGCATGGGGGTTCCGCGGATCAGCCAGATATAAAACTTTGCAATCACCTTCAATACCCTGTATGGAGATATATTCATCAGACAGATGAAGATACCGATTACCAGGGCAATAATCAATGACAGTACAGTAATCTGTACTGTCATTTTCAGGCCGTTAAAGAGGAGATCATGAGACTCGTTAAAGACTTTAATCAAATCAATATTCATAATGGTCCTCTTAAACGATTAATTGGTTCCGGTGTATTTTGCTACGATCTCATCGTACTTGCCGCTGTCCTTAAGGCTCTTAAGGCCGGCGTTGAACTTCTCGAGAAGCTCTGCGTTCTGTCCCTTTAATACGACGAATCCGTAAGGTGTGGAGTAGTCATCCTTCTGATCGGCAACGATCTTAAGGCCATTGCCCTGCTGGCAGTTATAGGCCATAACCGGCTGGTCTTCGAAGCATGCTACGGTATTGCCTGTGACAACATCCTGATACATCATATCAGACTGGTCAAAATAGGTAATCTCATATCCATACTGGTCTTTCAATGACTCTGCACATTCAGCTCCCATGGTACCGGTCTTGGCAGCAACCTTCTGACCCTTGAGATCCTCAAAACCTGCAATGTCACTGTTCTCGGCAACTGCCACACAAACATAGGAATCATAATATGCTTCGGAGAAATCATAGGTTTCTTTTCTCTTGTCAGTAATGGAAGCACCTGCGATACAGCCGTCAGCCTGGCCGGACTCTACAGCTGCCATAGCAGCATCAAATCCCAGAGACCGCCACTCAACAGTGAAGCCCTGATCTTCTGCGATGGCATTCATCAGGTCTACATCGATTCCGACGAACTCATTGTTGGCATCCGTAAACTCAAATGGAGCAAATGCAGTATCGGTTGCGATGATGTAGGACTCTCCGCCGCCTGCAGCTTCCGTGGACTGTTCTGCTGTGTTTCCGCCGCCGCCACAGGCTGCCAGGGATAAGGCAAGAGTTCCGGCAAGAATAAGTGATAAGAATTTTTTCATGATTAAAACTTCCTTTCTCGATTACTTACTTACAACAACTTCCCAATTATTATACATTTATCCCAGAAAAAATGCAAGATAGCGGGACGTTTTCTTTCATCTATAACAAAGAATGTAATCAATCAAACCTGATTCTATACAGTTTTTTCATCTTTAAATCGGTGCGATTTGTTTCTATCACTCAATCACAGCATTCTCAATGACATTATTCACCACCAGGTAATTGAGCACTGCCCGGTTGATATAATTATCGGAGTATATTTCCTTATAGGCGCTGTAATCCTGACCATTAAAGTAGTCCTTCACATCTGCCTCAGTCACGGAAAGCTTCTCCTTACTTGCGATGGCATCCGCTAAGATGTATGTCTTGATGGTATTCTCACAGGTGTCATAGTAGGCATCCCGGAGAGCCTGTTCGTCCTTGTAGCCATAGCTGCTCATGTAATCCTCCAGGGAGTAGCCCTGGGCACTCATCTCGGACTTCAGCCCGTCGATCACCACGTCAACTCTGGTATCCACGATTTCTTTAGGGATATCCTTGTAGGTGGAGTTCTCCATCAGATAATTCCAGACATAGTCATTCTTCTTATTGTTCTCCAGATTATCCTTGATCTGCTTCTTCATATCCTTCACGGAAGTAAAGCCATAGGTTGCCGTCAGATTCTTCTTGACAAAATCATCGGTAAGCTCGGCATCTTCCTTCTCAGAAATGTAGTTGATAGTTGTGGTAAAGACCGCATCCTTGCCAGCCAGATCCTTGGAATTATAATCCTCGGGAAATGTAACCTTTACCTCCACGGTTTCTCCCGGATTGTGACCGACAAGCTGGTCTTCAAAATCATCGATAAATGTCTTGGAACCGATGGTCAGGTCATAGCCCTGGGCACTGCCCCCGTCGAACTCCTTATCATCTACCTTGCCGGTATAATCAATGTTAACCGTATCTCCATCCTTCACCGCCCGGTCTGTGATCTCCTTGGTGGTCTGGTAACTGCTCATGAGAGCATCTACCTGAGCCTGGATCTCATCATCTGTGGCAGTAACCTCTTTTTTATCAATCTTTATACCTGAATACTTGCACAGTGTTATGTAATCAGCTGCATTGACATCCTGCAATGTTCCGTCGGCATTGAGCCCCTTGCCGTAATCTACAGTGATATTCTCCGTCTCTGCCTTAATCTCAGTGGTCTTCTCCTCAGCCTGCTTGCTGGTACCGCACCCTGCCATGAGGGCTGCAGAAAGCATCAGCATGCAGCCGACTGCATATATTTTTCTCATTAAGATAACTTCCTTTCTGTTATATATTCATTTAGATAATTATTTACTCGATTAATCAATCTCAGCCAGCAGCTCTTCCTCCAGACTCTCGGCAATCACTGCCCCCCTGGCGATGGCGCAGCGTGCATACAGCAAGGCCTGCTCAGGATCTTTGTCCACTCCCTTTCCATCCCTGTACATGAGAGCCAGACTATAATAGCCCATCCGGTAGCCGGCCATCTCGATGGTATTCATAAAACTGGCCGCCGCCTGCTCATAATCTCCGGCATTGTAGTACTTGGTACCCATCTGGTACATTTTCTTCACTCTGGGAAGGTCATCTTCACTGATCTGCGTCTGCTCAGACTGGAAGGCTCTGGCCACCTTACGAACTTTCAGGATGGATTTTTCATACTTGGTGTTCACCTGATAGGACCCGTTATCCTTTTCAAGAAGCAGCTTCTGGGTAGCCAGTCCGGTAAGCAGCTTATGCTTGCTGTCCTCCATCTGCCCCTGCAAAATACTGGCACCTAACTGCTGCTCCAGTTTCTTTTCTACCACCACATTATTGGCATCTAAAGGAAGCTGACCCACAAAAAAAACAGAATGCTTCATCACATTCGTCTTCTCCTCCGGTGTGCCGGCCTCCTGAACCATCTGATACATATGATCAATATTCTCTCTGGTGAAGGTCTTTCCTTCCATCATGGCACTGATCTTGGTCTGTTCCATGCTGCATTCCTCCTGATATTAGTTTATAAAGATTATAACCCCATTCATGACAGATGTCAAAGTTTAGCAGTTGACGCATAAAAGGGCTGCCACGAAAGTAAAGGCAGCCCAGTGAGGTTACGGTCTTTCGAATATATTATATGATTATGGATCTGCCATATGACATTAATCCAATAAGGCAAGAACCTCTTCCTTGGGAATGTAGCCGACAGACTTCTTCACGGCCTCACCATTCTTAAATACCATCAGCATGGGAATACT
>JAFUDC010000126.1 GCA_017459345.1 Eubacterium sp. | reverse complement strand
TCTATCTGCCATGAAGAGCTAACGGGAAGCGATTGAAGCAGATAGAACCGCTGGAATTCCCTTTCTATCAGCTTCATACGCTTCCCGCGCTGTTACCATAGCTCTTTTTACCATTTCGGCTGCTTTAATTGAACTGACCTCAGCCCTGCGGGCTGTCACTTTGGCACGATCTTCTGGTTTCGGATGCCAGGAGACGTTGAAAAAGTTAACTGAGCAATATAAGGTTATCGCAACTTCCCAGGCAGGCTCGCAGCCAGAGGCTGCTCGCTATCGGGCAGTCGCCCGATAGCCTTGGACGATGGATCATTCAATTCAGCTCGTGCAAGCACGGCTGTATTTTCTGTTCCCTCGTCCAGCCTGCCTGGCTCGTTGTTACGTTAAATAGTTACAGTGTCACTCTTACATCAGATTTCAACTATACAAACTGATTTAAATCAGAATCATACTTAAAGCCCGCCCCGGCAAGCTTCTCCCTGATTTCTTTTTCATCCACATTAAGATCATCACATAATGTCTCCAGCGAATCATATTGATCCCTGAGCTTAGTATTCAGCACGCTGTATAGCATTATCGGGTCATTGGGTAACTGTGCCATGTTTTTTCCCTCCTGGTAAAATGATAGTTTTTTGTGACAAAATCGTCCGGATGCGCGATTTCGTAACCGTGCCGCTTCTCTGGCACGGACGAAATCAGGCTTCTAATACTCAATCCCATAAGGCCAGCCCACCAGGCTGCCAATGCTTAATACCTGTTTATATCCAAGGGCATTAAGCCTCTGGCCGGCCAGGGCTGCCCGCTGTCCGCTGCGGCAGTAGACCATCACTTTTGTATCTTTGCCCGGAATCATCCGGGCTGCTGTCTCCTCATTGATGGTATCTACAGGGAAGAGCTCTGCCCCTTCCGCATGGCCGGTGACATATTCATTCTCCTCTCTGACATCAAAGAGGACCCAGTCATTTCCTGCGTCCATGATTTTTTTTGCTTCTTCAAAGGATATCTCTTTATACAAATTATTCATTATCGTTTGCTCCTGATCATTGATACATACCCCGGAGATAATCATCTAAGGGCTAGTACACCGTTTGTTAATACTTAATAATCGGTGTACTAGTCTATTATACTCTCTTTATCAGTCTTTTGTCACTATCCATTTGACGCCTCAGAGAATCTGCTCAGCAAAAAGAGCCTCAGAAAATCTGCTCAGCCAAAAAGAGCCTCAGAAAATCTGCTCAGCCAAAAAGAGCCTCTGAAAATCTGTTCAGCCAAAAAGTGGTTTTTCCTCTGCTCTCGACAAAATAATTAAAATGTAGTATTCTATAATGTACATGAAAATGTCATATATTTTTTAGAAGATTCTATTAAAGTCTTAGAATCTGAATAATTATGTAATAATTAATTGGAGGATGAATACTATGAGCAACCAGGTTTGGAAGTTTCACAATGATGTGGACACCGATCAGATCATCGCTTCCCAGTATCTGCTTCTGCCGGATATCGATGCGATGAAAGAGTATACCTTTGAATCTCTTGATCCGGATTTTGCTGCCAGAGTGCAGCCCGGGGATATCGTTGTGGCAGGGGAGAATTTCGGATGTGGTTCTTCCAGAGAGCAGGCGCCCAGCGTGCTGAAGGCCCTGGGGGTTAAGGCAGTAATTGCCAAGTCCTACGCCCGGATCTTCTACCGCAATTCCATCAATATCGGCTTCCCGGTTATCGTCTGTAAGGACCTCTATGATGCCGTGGAGGATGGAGACCAGGCTGACCTTGACCTCTCGGCAGGTACGGTCACGGCAGGAGGAAAGACATATTCCTGTACCAGGCTTCCGGAATATATGCAGAACATTTTATCTCAGGGCGGTCTGATCGCCTCACTGAACAAGGGGGAGGAATAATCATGGGAATGACAATTGGTGAGAAAATAATTGCCCGGGCAGCCGGTGTGGATGAGGTGAAGCCCAATGATATCCACACGGTGACCCTTGACCGCATGATGAGCAATGATGGTACTACCCACCTTACCGTGGATATGTACAACAACAAGCTTAAGAATCCCCGCATTGCCGATCCGGATAAGGTGGTCTTTATCATGGATCACAATGTGCCGGCGGAGAATCCCAAGACTGCAGAGGCTCATAAGAAAATGCGTAACTTTGCCAGGGAAAAGGGCATCCGTCTCTACGAGGGACAGGGGGTCTGCCACCAGATCATGATGGAAGACTACGTCTGCCCCGGAGAGCTGATCTTCGGCGCTGATTCTCATACTACAAGCTATGGTGCCCTGGGAGCCTTCGGAACGGGCGTCGGCTGCACGGATTTCCTCTATGGTATGGTGACCGGTACTTCCTGGGTGATGGTTCCGGAGACTATCCGCTTCAACCTTCATGGCAGGCTTAGAGAAGGGGTCTATGCCAGGGACCTGATACTCACCATCATCGGGGATATCGGAGCCAATGGGGCTACCTATAAGATTATGGAATTTGCCGGTGAGGGAGCCCATAATCTCTCCATCGATGAGCGGATGGTTCTGTGCAATCTTACTGTGGAAGCCGGGGCCAAGGCAGGTATTGTGGAGCCGGATGAGAAGGTTGCGGCTTACTGTGAGGAACGGGGCCGGAAGGCAGTTCACATGTTCAAAAGTGATGAAGATGCTGTATTTGCTGCCGTATATGATTATGATCTGGACAAGATTGAGCCGGTGGTAGTCCGCCCGGATTTTGTGGATAACTTTGCCCTCTTAAAGGATGTCAAGGAAGAGAAGATTGCCATTGACGAATCCTTCGTGGGCTCCTGCAACAACGGCCGTCTTCCTGACCTCCGGGTTGCCGCAGAGGTGGTTAAGGGCAGAAAGATCAGCCCCTCCGTCCGCTTCCTGGTTGCCCCCGCTTCAAAGGAGGTCTACATCGATGCCCTTAAGGAGGGTATCATCACCACCCTGATGGAGGCCGGTGCCATGATCATGAACTGCAACTGCTCCGTCTGCTGGGGCAGCTGCCAGGGCGTCATCGGAGAAAATGAAGTGCTGATTTCCACCGGAACCCGCAACTTTAAGGGTCGGGCTGGCCATCCCAGCTCCAAGGTCTATATGGCAGATGCGGCGGTATGTGCCGCTTCCGCTGTGGCAGGTTATATCTGCGGACCGGAGGATCTGGGGTGAATCCAATTATAATTAGGTGATTGCGAAACTCGTGTCAGGCTCGAAAAATGATTCCTAAAGTTGCACGTTTGAATGGACAATTTCGAATAAATGTACGGCAAGGACATACTTTAGTATGGAATTGACGAACAATTATGAAGAAAATGTCCAGGCAACAGTGTGACGTAGGAACATTTTCGAGCCTTGACAGAGTTTCGCAATTGACTAAATATTAAAACATTACAGAAAGGATACACATATGGAACAATTTACAGGAAAGGTCTGGGTATTAGGGGATGACATCGACACAGATATCATCATTCCCACAGAGTATCTGGCACTCCCCACTGTTGAAGATATGAAACAATACGGTTTTTCCCCCCTCCGCCCCGAGCTGGCCTCCCAGATCGGCGAGGGTGACATCATCGTGGCAGGCAAGAACTTCGGATGCGGCTCCTCCAGGGAGCAGGCTCCGGAGATCATCAAGGCCCTGAAGGTCCGCTGCGTCATCGCCAGGTCCTATGCCAGAATTTTTTTCCGCAATTCCATCAATAACGGGCTTCTGCTGATAGAAAACAGTGAGATCCAGGATGCGGTTAAGGAAGGAGACAGCATCACGGTTAAGGTGGGCGAATCCATTGAACACGATGGTAAGACCTACCCCATCACCTCTCTCCCTCAGAACCTGATGGAAATCCTGAATGCCGGCGGACTGGTAAAAGCCATGCAGGAGAGAAACAAAAAGCATTAAGGAGCGATTAATTCATGGGATATACATTAATTGAAAAGATTATTAAGCGCAACATCGGGGCTGACCATGTGAAGGCCGGCCAGATCGTCACGGTAAATGTGGACCGGGTCATGATTCATGATATCTTTATCCCCTTTGTTGCGGATAAATTCGAAGAGATGGGATTTACCAGGCTCTGGGATCCGGACAAGGTGGTTCTGATCTATGACCACCTGGTACCTGCCAGCGCCGTGGAGGATATCAGACATTTTAAAATTGGAGATGCATTTGCAAAGAAGTACGGTCTGACCCATGTGCATAGAAGCGACGGAATCTGCCACCAGCTGATGACCGAGGCGGGTTATGCCAGGCCCGGGGATATCGTCTTTGGAACGGACTCTCATACCACCACCTACGGCTGTGTAGGCTGCTTCTCCTCCGGAATCGGCTACACAGAGATGGCCTCCATTCTGGGAACCGGCCAGCTCTGGGTCCGGGTTCCTGAAACCATCAAGGTGGTCATCGACGGTACTCTCCCGGCAAATGTATCGGCTAAGGATGTGATCCTGACCCTGATCGGAGATCTCCGGGCTGACGGAGCAACCTACAAGGCCCTGGAAATTACCGGTTCAGCAGTGGATGCCATGAGCGTGGCCTCCCGGATGACCATCTCCAACATGGCTATCGAGGCCGGTGCCAAGTGCTGTCTCTTCCGCCCGGATGAGAAGACCGCTGCCTACTCTGAAGTTGAATTATCTGATGTGGACTGGTTATATGGGGACGAGGATGCTGAGTACGCAAGAGTGATGGAATACAGGGCGGAAGATCTGGTTCCTGTCTGCGCCTGTCCTTCCCAGGTGGATAACATCCATCCGGTAAGCGAGCTTGTGGGAACGGAGCTTGACCAGGTATTTATCGGCTCCTGCACCAACGGCCGTCTGGAGGACCTGGCAGCTGCCGCAAAGATCCTTGAAGGTAAAGAGACAGCCTGCAAGCTGATCATCACCCCGGCCAGCCGCAAGATCTACCTGGAAGCCATCGAGGCAGGTTATATGGAAATCCTGGCAAGGGCAGGAGCCATCATCACCCAGCCCGGCTGCGGCCTCTGCTGCGGCCGCGCCGGCGGAATCCTGACTGACGGGGAGAAGGTACTGGCCACCAACAACCGGAACTTCCTGGGCAGGATGGGTACCTCTAAGGTGGGCATCTATCTGGGATCCCCGGCTACGGCAGCTACCTCCGCCATCTATGGCAGGATAACCATGCCGGAGGTATGATGTAAATTCATAAGTGAATGACAGGCGAAAGGAAAAGAACCTTTTTGGTCCTTTTCCTTTCGCCTGTTTCTGTTTCAGAGATATATTGATAATTATTATCATAAGTCCCGGGTATTATTGACTTTTAATTGAGTTGATGAAATAATTGTTAGCGGATACTAACCAAAAGGAGGTTTGTATCATTCAGCTTATGTTTGGCGCTGCCTGCTGCAGCATGCAGAAAAGAGGGATTTATGTTTCTTGAAATACATGACATCAGAAAGGGGTTTGGATCTGGTGACAGCCGGGTGGAGGTGCTCAAAGATATTAATTTAAGCATCGACCGGGGGGAGTTCTGTGTCCTTTTAGGGCCTTCCGGCTCCGGCAAGTCCACCCTGCTTAATATTATCGGGGGAATTGACTCCGCAGATTCCGGGGATATCAGCATAGACGGAGAGAAGATGGCGGATATGAAGGAGAGGAAGCTGACGGCTTACCGCCGCCGGCATCTGGGTTATATCTTTCAGATGTATAATCTGATTCCCAACCTGACTGTCCGGGAGAATATTGAGGTGGGGGCCTATCTGTCTGATAAGCCGTTGAATGTTGATGAGCTGTTGAAGACACTTGGACTTTTTGAGCATAGCAGAAAGCTGCCCAATCAGCTGTCCGGCGGCCAGCAGCAGAGGACCGCCATCGGCAGGGCTATTGTGAAGAATCCGGACATTCTCCTCTGCGATGAGCCTACAGGAGCGCTGGATTATAATACCTCCAAGGATATTCTCAAATTGATTGAGACTGTCAACAAGAAGTATGGCAATACTGTGGTGATGGTCACTCACAACGATGCCATCAAGGGTATGGCAGACCGGGTGGTCCGGCTGAGAGACGGTATGATCCTTCATAACTATGTCAATGACCACCGCATTCCCGCAGAAGAACTAGAGTGGTAACTGCTTATCATTATAAATCCCAAAGTTTACAAATCTTATTACCATTAACGGAGGCCATATGAGAAACCCGCTGATAAAAAGGCTGCCCAGGGAGCTTAAGTCGGAATTTGGAAAATACATCGTGATCTTTTTGCTGCTGATCGGTTCCATCGGCCTGATTTCAGGCTTTCTGGTGGCGGATGGAAGCATGATCACTGCTTATAATGAGAGCTTTGAGAAGTATAATATAGAAGATGGACATTTTCAGACCGGGAAGAAGTTAAACAGGGCTCAGAGAGCAGCAATACAGGGATACGGCATCCGCATCTATGAAAACTATTATGTGGAAAAGGAATTGACTAACGGCTCCACCATGCGGATCTACAAGAACAGGGACCAGGTCAACAAGGTCTGCCTCATGGAGGGGGCTTTCCCGGAGAATAAAAATGAGATCGCCATCGACCGGATGTATGCGGATAACAACAAGCTGTCTGTGGGCGATACTATCGGGACAAAGAAGCATAAGTGGACGGTTACCGGTCTTGTGGCCCTGTCCGATTACTCAGCCTTGTTTTCCGACAACTCCGATACCATGTTCGATTCCATCAAGTTCGGTGTCGGAGTGGTGACGGATGAGGAATTTGCAGATTATTCCTCAAAAGACCACAACTTTGTCTATGCCTGGAAGTATGACAAAAGTCCCGCGGATGAAAAGGAAGAGAAAGACATCTCGGAAGACCTGATGAAGGATATCGGCCGCGAGGTCAGGCTTAAGGACTTTGTTCCCCGATATCAGAACCAGGCCATCCGTTTTACCGGGGACGATATGGGTGGTGACCGGGCCATGATGCTGATCCTCCTCTACATTATCATCGCCATCATGGCCTTTGTCTTCGGACTCACCATCAGTGATACCATAGCAAAAGAGGCAAATGTAATCGGCACCCTGCGGGCCTCCGGCTATACCATAGCTGAGCTGGTCCGCCACTATATGATCATGCCGGTTCTGGTTACCCTTGTGGCTGCCCTGATCGGCAATATCATGGGTTATACATTTTTTAAGAACTTTTGCGCAGGTATGTATTATGGCAGCTACAGCCTGCCCACTTATGTCACTATATGGAACGGGGAGGCATTTATCCTTACGACAGTTGTCCCAGTGATCATGATGCTGCTGATCAACTTTTTTATCCTGAGAAGGAAGCTGTCCCTGTCCCCCCTTAAGTTTATCCGCAGGGACTTAAGCCGGAAGAAGCAGAAGAGGGCATTCCCCCTTTACAGGAGGATTCCTTTCTTTACCCGATTCAGGCTGAGGGTCATCCTGCAGAACATGAGCAACTATATGATGCTCTTTGTCGGCATTGCCTTTGCCAACCTCCTGCTCCTCTTCGGCATCGCCCTGCCGGCGGTGATAGATAATTATCAGCAGGAGATCTCAACCAACATGCTGAGCAAGTACCAGTACATGCTGACTCTCCCTGTCAGTGCAGTGGATGAAGACCGGAAACTTAAGACTGTCCTCGAGATGATGCTCTTTCAGTACGGAGTGGAGACCGATAATGAGGACGCGGAGAAGTTCAGTGCATGGTCCTTAAAAAGCATTGAACATGGCATCTATAAGAGTGAGGACATCCTCTGTTACGGTATCGAGGAGGACAGCAAATATATCCATGAGGATATTCCTGCCGGCCAGGTGCTGGTATCTGCCACCTACGCAGACAAATATGAATTAAAGCCCGGTGATACCATCAACTTAAAGGAAGCCTACGAGGATAAAAGCTATGATTTTAAGGTGGCAGGGCTTTATGATTACAAGGGAGCCCTGGCCCTCTTTATGAACAGGGAGGAGCTGAACCGGCTCTTTGATGAAGATGATGATTATTTCAGCGGATACTTTTCCGATTCCGAGATTACAGACATTGATGACCGCTATCTGGGAACAGTGATTGACTATGATGCCCTGACTAAGGTATCAAGGCAGCTGGACCGGTCCATGGGCGATATGATGGATCTGGTTAACGGCTTTGCCGTCGCCATCTTCCTCATCCTGATCTATCTCCTCTCCAAGATCATCATAGAGAAGAATGCCCAGTCCATCTCCATGACCAAGATCTTAGGCTACTCCAATCGGGAGATAAGCGGCCTCTACCTTGCTTCCACCACCATCATGGTCATCTTAAGCCTCCTGGTGACGATCCCCCTGGTCAAGAATGCCCTGACCGTTCTCTTCAGGTACATGATCATCCAGGAGATGACCGGCTGGATTCCCCTGGTGATCGAGCCGGCAGTGTACGAGAAAATGATCATCATCGGCCTGGTTTCCTACATGGTTGTGGCTCTGTTTGAGTACCGGAAGATCCGGAAGGTTCCCATGGATGAGGCACTGAAAAATGTAGAATAAAATACTTTACAAATGACAAAAGTAAAATTTACCATTATATTTCTTCCTGATATGCAGATAATAGGTGTACGGTAAACAAAAGCTTTTATATACCGTTTCACTATAGAAGCAAAAAACCAACCAACCATCCGGATGACACTTTATAATTGGAGGGAATAATAATGGCTAACAGCAATAATTCCGGTTCTAACAGAGTTGAAGTACCACAGGCTAAAAACGCAATGGATCGTTTTAAGATGGAAGTGGCCAATGAGCTTGGCGTTGACTTAAAGAAGGGCTACAATGGCGACATCACAGCCAAGGAAGCCGGTTCTATCGGCGGTGAGATGGTCCGCAAGATGATCAAACGCCAGGAAGAGGAGATGGCCGGTTCTGACAATTCCGGTTCCACACAGGAGTAAGCTTATAAAGGAATGTCGGGCTTTGGCCTGAATTAAGAAGCGGAGGCCACGACCTCAGGGTTCGGCCAGCTTTGAAAATGTGAATAAGGAGCCTGGAATTCTGCGGAGTTTCAGGCTCTTTCCTGTTAATCTGCCGGCTATTTTTCCCCTGAGAATATACCTTCTCTTTGGGCTGTATTATAATAAAAACTTTTGGTAGACAGCTTGTCTTCTTCATGCTATAATACTAAAATGTGTTTTCATGGTAACCGGAGAGTTACTGTTCTTGTAAGTGAAAAGAAAGCAAAGATACATATATATTAAGGAGGATATTTTCATGAGCGTACAGGTAGAAAAATTAGAGCATAATATGGCCAGACTGACCATCGAGGTGGATGCTGAGCAGTTTGCTGCAGCAGAGAAGAGAGCCTACAATAAGAGAAAGGGTTCCTTCAGCCTGCCTGGATTCCGTAAGGGCAAGGTTCCCATGAATGTGATCGAAAGAGCCTATGGTGCCGGAATCTTCTACGAAGATGCTGCCAATGATCTTATGCCTAAAGCTTATGAAGAAGCAGTGGAGGAGAGCGGTCTTGAGATCGTTTCCCAGCCGGAGATTAATGTCACTCAGATCGGCAAGGGCCAGGCCTTTATCTTTACCGCAGAGGTTGCCGTAAGACCTGAGGTTGAGCTGGGACAGTACAAGGGACTTGATGTGGACAGCGTTCCCGTGGAAGTGACAGATGAGGAAGTGGAAGCTAAGCTTAAGGAAGCTCAGCTGCAGAATGCCAGAGAGATCACGGTTGAGGACAGACCGGTCAAGGAAGGCGATGTGATCAAACTGGACTATGCCGGAACCATCGACGGCGTGCCATTTGACGGCGGCACAGCAACTAACCAGAACCTGGAGATCGGATCCCATTCCTTTATCGATACATTTGAGGACCAGCTGGTTGGTCTGAATATCGGAGATGAGAAGGACGTTGAGGTTACATTCCCGGAAGAGTACCATGCAGAGGAACTGGCCGGTAAGCCTGCTGTATTCCATGTGAAGATTCTTGGCATCACAGAGAAGCAGCTTCCTGAGATTGATGACGATTTCGCACAGGATACCACAGAGTTTGATTCTTTAGAAGAGTACAAGGATGACATCCGTGCCAGATTAAAGCTTGGCAAGGAGGAACAGGCCAAGAATAAGATGGCAAACCAGCTGATCGAGAAGGTAATCGAGACATCCACCATGGATATCCCGGATGCCATGATCGAGGCCCAGGTTGATCAGCAGCTGCAGGAATTCCAGCAGAGACTGAGCTATCAGGGTATGGACTTTGACCAGTACCTGCAGTATTCCGGCCGCGGTGTTGATGCGGTAAGAGAGAACATGAGACCGGATGCCAAGAAGAATATCCAGGGATCCCTTGTTCTTGAGCAGATTGCAAAGGAAGAGGGAATCACAGCCAGCGATGAGGATCTGAGGGCAGAGCTCGAGAAGATGGCTACCATGTACCAGATGGATGTGGAGCAGATCGAAGGATTTATGCCTGACGAGGAGAAGGAGAGCATGAAGAGAAATCTTGCTACCCAGAAGGCTGTTGACTTCCTGGTAGAGCATGCCAATGTTGTGGAAGCATCTGATGACCTTGACTTCGAGGAGGAGTAAGGTTTTTCGTAAATAATATGGAGGTATTATGAGTTTAGTACCATATGTAGTGGAGCAGACCAGTCATGGGGAGAGATCCTATGACATCTATTCCAGATTGTTAAAGGACAGGATCATCATCCTCGGGGAGGAGGTCAACGATGTGACGGCAAGCCTGGTGGTTTCCCAGATGCTGTTTCTCGAGGCGGAGGACCCGGATAAGGATATCAACCTTTACATCATGAGCCCGGGCGGATCAGTGACAGCCGGCATGGCTATCTATGACACCATGCAGTTTATCAAGTGTGATGTGTCTACGATCTGCATGGGTATGGCAGCCAGCATGGGTGCCTTCCTCTTAGCAGGAGGAACCAAGGGCAAGCGCCTGGCGCTCCCCAATGCTGAGATCATGATTCACCAGCCCTCCGGCGGTGCCCAGGGACAGGCAACGGAGATCGAGATTGCAGCAGAACATATCATCAAGACCAAGGAAAAGATGAACCGGATCCTTGCGGAGAATACCGGCCAGCCTTACGAGAGAGTGAAGGCAGATACGGAAAGAGATAACTGGATGACTGCCCAGGAGGCTCTGGAGTATGGTCTGATTGACACTGTTGTGGATAAGAGACAGTAATAGAAGGGGTGAGTATATGGCATCACGTTCTGATAAACAACCATTTCGCTGTTCCTTCTGCGGTAAGACCCAGGACCAGGTCCGCAAGCTTGTGGCAGGTCCCAAGGGAGTCTATATCTGTGATGAGTGCATAGAGGTATGCAATGAGATCATGGAGGATGAATTCGACGAGTATAACGAAGGGTCTTCCGATATCAACCTGATGAAGCCTGTGGATATGAAGGCTTTTCTGGATGAATACGTCATCGGTCAGGAGGAGGCCAAGAAGGTTCTCTCTGTGGCCGTATATAACCATTACAAGCGGATCCTGTCAGATCAGAGCCATGATATCGAGCTTCAGAAGAGCAATATCATTATGATCGGGCCTACCGGCTCCGGCAAGACCCTGCTGGCCCAGACTCTGGCCAGACAGCTGAATGTGCCATTTGCCATCGCAGATGCCACGGCTCTCACTGAGGCCGGCTATGTGGGTGAGGATGTGGAGAATATTCTCCTCAAGCTGATCCAGGCTGCCGACTATGATATCGAGCGTGCCCAGACAGGCATTATCTATATCGATGAGATTGACAAGATTACCCGCAAGTCTGAGAATACATCCATCACCAGGGATGTATCCGGCGAGGGTGTTCAGCAGGCCCTGCTCAAGATTCTGGAGGGGACAGTCGCTTCAGTACCCCCTCAGGGAGGAAGAAAGCATCCCCATCAGGAGTTCCTGCAGATTGATACCACCAATATCCTCTTTATCTGCGGAGGAGCCTTCTCCGGTCTGGAGAAGATTATCGAGAACCGGATCGGTAAGAAGTCCATCGGTTTCCACGCTGAGATCGTGGAACAGAGAAAGAAAGACCTGGGCAAGCTTTTAAAGCAGGTACTTCCGGAGGACTTTGTGAAGTATGGTCTGATTCCCGAATTCATCGGCCGTGTTCCGGTGAATGTTTCCTTAGACCCGCTGGATGAGGAAGCCCTGGTGAAGATTCTGACCGAGCCCAGAAGTGCTCTGGTTAAGCAGTATCAGAAGCTTTTTGAGCTGGATGGGGTCATCCTTACATTTACCGAGGATTCCCTCAGAGCCATTGCCCAGAAGGCCATCAAGAGGAATACCGGAGCCAGAGGACTCCGTTCCATCATGGAATCAGTCGTGATGGATCTGATGTATACCATACCATCTGATGAGATGGTGGCTACCTGTACCATCACGAAAGAGGCCGTGGAAGGCACCCAGGAACCTTTGCTTACCTACCATGATGAACCGGTGAGCAAGAAGCCCATCGGCAGAAAGCGAAGAAAGAAGAATGGCGGCGAGATCGCCTGACAAATGATTAAAGACAGGCCGACACAGACGACAGGAGTTTTTGTGTTGGCCTTTTCGTTCATTACGAAGATTTTATACTACTCAGAGCCATGCAGGTATAGTTTTGAGCAGTTACGACATTTTTAAGAGAAATACACAAGATAAAATCTGAGTGACTATCACAGCTAGTCGCCAGTATTGATTGGAGCAAACATGGAGCAATACGTACTACCCACGCTTCCCCTGAGGGGGAAGCTGGTCTATCCGGAGACCTCAGTATTTTTCGAAGTTTCCAGGAAAAAGTCCCTGAAAGCCCTGGAGGAGGCAGTGAATAATGAGCAGATGATCTTTCTGGTCAACCAGAAGGATGCCGCTGTGGATAAGCCTTCCCGGGACGACCTTTATCATGTAGGTACCATCGCAAAGATCCAGCAGATGGTAAAGCTGAGCCAGGGAGTGCTGAGGGTCTTTGTGGAAGGAATAAAAAGAGCCCGGATCGAGGACTATTATGACAATGACCTGTCTGTCTCAGCCCGGGTGACGGAGATGCCATCCGTCCACGTTCCGGAGACTGAGGCAGAGGAGTCTGCCCTCTTCCGGATCCTTGCTGACCTTTTTGCCGCTTTCCAGGATAAGAATGTGGGATTTCACTCCCCCATGCTCATCAAGGCTATGGAGAAGGGGCGGCTGATTCCCTTTATCTACAGTCTGGCTTCCGAGATTCCCTTTGAACATAAGGAGAAGCAGGCAATTCTGGAGGAAACCGATGTGAAACTTCAGGCGGAGATGATGATTCAGGTCCTGCTCAAGGAGTCAGAGATCAGCGATATCCGCAATGAAATCACAGAGAAGGTCAAGCTGAGCGTGGACAAGAACCAGAGGGACTACCTCCTGAGGGAACAGCAGAAGGTTATCCGCAAAGAACTGGGAGAGGAGGAGTTGGGCTCGGATGCCGACGAATATCAGAAGCGATGCAATGAGCTTAATGCCTCCAAGAAGGTAAAAGACAAGATAGAAAAAGAAATCAGGCGCTTTCGGGGTCTCCCTCCTGTGGCAGCGGAGAGCACCATGATGCGCAGTTACATAGAGACTATGCTGGAGATGCCCTGGAAGAAATCCTCCCGGGATAACAAGGACATGAATCATGCCATTCAGGTTCTGGAGGATGATCATTACGGGCTGACCAAGGTTAAGGAAAGAATCCTGGACTATCTGGCAGTTCGCCTGCTTACCGGCAAGGGGGACACCCCCATCCTCTGTCTGGTGGGACCGCCCGGAACCGGAAAGACTTCCATCGGCAAGTCCATCGCCAGAGCTCTTAATAAAAAATATGTCCGCATTTCTCTTGGAGGAGTGCATGATGAGGCGGAGATCCGGGGACACCGAAAGACCTACATCGGTGCCATGCCGGGAAGAATTGCCGAGGGCATCCGCCAGGCAGGGGTGAGCAATCCCCTGATGCTTTTGGATGAGATCGATAAGGTCAGCAGTGATTATAAGGGGGATACGGCTTCCGCTCTGCTGGAGGTCCTTGATGGAGAACAGAACGTGGCCTTCAGGGACCACTATCTGGAGGTGCCCTTAGATCTTTCTAATGTACTCTTTATCGCCACGGCCAATGAACCTGGCAGGATTCCCAAGCCCCTTCTTGACCGCATGGAGATCATCGAGCTGTCCAGCTACACGGAAAATGAGAAATTTCATATTGCGGATAAATATCTGATCAAAAAGCAGAGGAAGGCAAATGGAATACAGAAAAAGCAGATAGACATTCCGGATGAGGTGGTCTATGCCCTGATTCGGTCCTACACCAGAGAGGCCGGTGTGAGAGAACTTGAGCGCAAGATCGGCAGACTCATGCGCAAGGCGGCCAGAAAGGTTATTGAGGGGGAGGAATGTCTCCATGTGACGGTGGACCAGCTTCCGGACCTGCTTGGCATGGTTCCCTACTCTGAGGACGATAAGCTCACGGAAGCCCAGGTGGGTGTAGCCAGAGGTCTGGCCTGGACCAGTGTGGGAGGAGATACCCTCTCCATCGAGGTAAATATCATGCCCGGCAAGGGTAAGGTTGTTCTGACCGGACGTATGGGTGATGTGATGAAGGAATCTGCTCAGATCGGCCTCAGCTACATCCGGTCTGTGGCCGAAGATTATCAGATTGATGAGACATTTTTTGATAAGCATGATATCCATCTTCATATACCGGAAGGGGCGGTTCCCAAGGATGGCCCTTCTGCCGGTATTACCATGGCCCTTGCCATGCTGTCAGCAATCACCGGAAGAAAGGTCCGGGGCGATGTGGCCATGACCGGAGAGATTACCCTCCGGGGACGTGTTCTGCCCATCGGCGGACTCAAGGAGAAGCTGCTGGCGGCCAAGGCAGTCGGGATTAAAGAAGTCCTGGTTCCCGACCAGAACAGGCGCAATGTGGCCGATCTGGATGAGGAGATCAGGGATGGCATGAATATTATCTATGTGAAGGATATGGAAGAAGTGCTTAAGCAGGCCCTGCTGGCAGACTGAGTTGAGGATAGAGCTATGATAATAAAAAATGTAGAACTTGAAACAGTTTGCGGAATCACCAGCCGCCTGCCGGACAACCAGCTCCCGGAGGTGGCCTTCGCAGGCAAATCCAATGTGGGGAAATCCTCCCTCATCAATGCCCTGGTAAACCGCAAGTCCCTGGCCCGGACATCGGGCCAGCCCGGCAAGACCCAGACCATCAACTTTTATAATGTGAATAAGGAAATGTATATCGTGGACCTGCCCGGTTACGGCTATGCCAAGGTATCAAAGGCGGTAGCTGCCAAGTGGGGTCCCATGATTGAGAATTACCTGCATACATCCCGTCAGCTGCGCATGGTCTTTCTTCTCATTGATATCCGGCATAAACCCGGGGAGAATGATGTGAACATGTACCGGTGGATTTTAAGCAACGGCTTCTCCCCGGTTATCATCGCCACCAAGCTTGATAAGATCAAGAGAAGTCAGGTAAAGAAACAGCTGCAGCTGATCCATGATACCCTGAAGGTTATGGAGGGAGTCCCCCTGATTCCCTTCTCCTCAGTCACAAGGCAGGGCAGGGATGAGATCTGGGAGCTGATTGAGACCTACGCTCTGGGTGCCGAGATGGAGATCCCCGAAGCATAAATCATTCCGGTTCAGGTGCCGGAGCGTTCAGCAGAAGCATATTCATAATTGTCTTATACACTTCCTCGCTCCGGCCGGCCCACTGATTGCAGATGGTGATGGCCTGGTCTTCGGTGACAACATTAATATTCAATTCGAGAAGAAGAGAATCCTTCTCCCTGATCTGGGTGCGGACGATGTACTCACCCTGCCTGGTAGGGTAATAATCGGCATTGATTTCCACATTCTGCCGCAGCTTGACGTGATGCTGGTCAAAGTAGGTAAGGATATCCTCCTTGATGGCTTCAGATATCTGGTTCTCAAACATGTGGATCGCTTCCCTGCCGCTCTCCGTGAGATAGTAGCTGGTGATGCTGCGATTCAGCTCCCCCCTGATAAAGGAGGAGTCAACCAGGTCATTGATAGACTGCTGCAGGTGAAAATAGGAGGCGTAACCCCTGCTGACGAAGAACTCGGACAGCTGGGAGTTGGTCAGTGGTACCTCCAGATGATCCAGCATGAACATGATCATTAATTTATATAGAGTAAGTGATTCCTGTGTCATAGTTTGCTCCCTTAAGTAAAGCGCGAATCTCGCAGAGGATTTGCCGCCGCTTATGCAATGCTTAGAAGCGGGGGACTCCGACTGATGTTGATAATTCTTTTCCCTGCCAGCTGTCCCTGCGCCTCATTTCCTGATGGATAGTATTCAGAACCAGCCGCTTGTTCCCGCTCCAGGATGGGGCAATCAGCAGCCTCTTCGGCCCATCTCCCGTAATTCGCTCAATCACCATATCCGGCCGCAGTCTTTCGATGCAGGAGATGACCAGATCCACATACTCTTCCAGGGTAAAGACGTGGAAGGGCTCTTTTTCGTAGATCTGAGCCAGGGGGCTATTCTTTAATATATGAAGCATGGAGAGCTTTATGCCCTTAACAGGAAGGCTGTTAAGGTAGGAGATGGTCTCATACATCATGGCCGTGTCCTCCCCGGGGAGGCCCAGGATGACATGGGCAGTGACCCGGAGACCGAGAGCCCCGCAGCGGCTCGCCGCATCCGTAAAGACCTTTGTCTCATAGCCCCTGTTCATGCGTCTGGCTGTCTCATCGTGGCAGGTCTGCAGGCCCAGCTCTATAAAGACCGGTTTTATCTGGTTCAGATCCCTCAATAATTCAAGAACTTCATGGGGAAGGCAGTCCGGTCTGGTGGCTATGGCAAGCCCCACAACTTCATCGGAAGCAAGAGCCTCCCGGTAGAGCCGGTTCAGTTTTTCCACCGGCCCGTAAGTGTTGGTAAAGGCCTGAAAGTAAGCGATATATCGATTGCCGTGATATTTATCCGAGGTCTGCTTCTTCCCGGCTATAATCTGGTCAGAGACAGACAGGCTGGGATCTTCTCCGAAATCACCACTCCCACCCTCACTGCAAAAGAGACAGCCCAGAGTGGATAGGCTGCCATCCCGGTTGGGACAGGTAAAGCCCCCATTCAGGCAGATCTTATAGACCTTGCCCCCGAATTGTTCTTTTAAAAAAGAGGAGTAGGTCAGATATCTGTCCATAATCAGTTCCTTTCCGGCGGGAAGTGGTGATCTCTTTTAAGGTGTCGCCAGCTTGACAAGTTTGCTCCATACATATTACCCATGGTTCTGAGTATCACACCTATCATAGCATTTTGATGGAAAAAGCGCAATCTGGAAATGGTTGGGAATCTCGATTTGAAAATGTTATAAAATAGAAAAGTGATATTGAATTATTTTCAATTTATGTTAGAATAGATAAGTAATTCGTTTTGGATCGTCGTTATATAGACATTTCTAAAAGAGTGACGGGTTCCATGTGGACCCGGATTGCATCATTTAATCGTTAATCATGCGATTATCCGTTTTAAAAACCCAGTTTGAACCTAATAGTATTAATATTCAGTTTGAATCTGATTTGAATTAAGCTCGATTGAGTATAACCGGTTATAGCAGGTTATACCAGGTAATTTTGTGAGTATGTTCCCTTATGGAGCGGTTCTTTCGGTCCTGGCGTAGCTTTTAGGCAGCCTGCAAATAAAAAAGAAAAAACGAGAATGGAGGATAGAATGGATTATAGTTCAATGACCTTGCTGCAGCTTCGGGCTGCAGCAAAAGAAAAAGGAATGAAGGGTATCAGTGCCCTTAAAAAAAATGAGCTGCTGGAATTGCTGCTCTCTACAGAAAAAGATTCTGCCAGCCAGGAAGCTGAACAGCCAGGCAAGCCTGTTGAAGAAAAAATGGAAGCTATACCGGCGAGCCAGACCAGAGAGCGAAGGCGTATGGCAGTGGAGACAGCTCCCGCAAGTCAGCCCAGGGGAAGAAGGCGCACACCAGCGGAGCCAGTACCGTCAAGCCAGACCAGGGAGAGAAGGCGTCCTCCAGTGACTGCAGCACAGTCGCAGGACATGGACCAATCTCAGCCCCAGTTATCCAGATCTGCGGATAAAAGACGAATACAGCCAGTTTCTGAGGATAGGGATACTGACAGAAGACGAATACAGCCAACTACCGAGGATAGAGAAGCAACTCTGGAGAATGGTATGAAGGCAGAGCTGGCCAGTCTTGACAGCGGAGCCAAGGCGGATGGTATTCTTGAGGTTATGCCTGATGGGTTTGGCTTCATCCGCTGTGAGAATTATCTGCCCGGGGAGAATGATGTCTATGTGTCTCCCTCCCAGATTCGCAGATTTAACATGAAGACGGGGGATATTCTGGTTGGCAACATCAGAGTTAAGACCCAGAATGAGAAATACAGTGCTCTCTTATATGTGGAATCCATCAACGGGATGAAGCCCTATGATGCGCAGAGAAGGAAGAACTTCGAGGATCTGACTCCGATTTTCCCCAACAGCAAGATCCGTCTGGAGTACCCTGACGCCCCGGTTTCCATGCGGATGGTAGACCTGCTGTCCCCCATCGGCAAGGGCCAGAGGGGGATGATCGTGTCCCAGCCAAAGACCGGAAAAACTACCCTGCTTAAGCAGATTGCCCGGTCAATCACCACCAATTATCCTGAAATGCAGCTGATCGTGCTCCTGAGCGATGAACGGCCTGAGGAGGCTACCGATATCCGCGACTACATCGAAGGACCAAATGCGGAGGTTATCTATTCTACATTTGATGAGCTTCCGGAACACCACCGGAGAGTATCTGAGATGGTATTGGAGCGGGCAAAGCGCCTGGTAGAGCATAAGAAGGATGTGGTCATTCTCCTTGACTCTATCACTCGTCTTGCCAGGGCCTACAACCTCATCGTACCGCCCAGCGGCCGAACCCTTTCCGGCGGTCTTGATCCGGCGGCCCTCCATATGCCCAAGAAGTTCTTCGGAGCTGCCCGTAATATGCGGGAGGGAGGCAGTCTCACCGTCCTGGCCACTGCCCTTGTGGATACCGGCAGCAAGATGGATGATGTGGTGTTCGAGGAGTTCAAGGGAACCGGCAATATGGAGCTGGTCCTTGACCGAAAACTATCCGAAAAGAGGATCTTCCCGGCCATCAACATCCAGAAATCCGGAACCAGGCGGGATGACCTGCTGCTTACCAAACCGGAGCAGGAGATTCTCTTTGCCCTTCATCGGGAAATGTCCGGGAACCGGGCAGATGAGAATATGGAACAGATTCTCAATTTCTTCAAGAGAACCAAAACAAACCGGGAATTTATCGAACTTATGCAGCGGTCCCTTCTGAATCGCAGGCAGTAAGTCAATTATCTGCTGATGGTGCGTCAAAGTCGTGAAATTTAACTCTTTGACTCAGGATTATATAGATGGTAGATTCTAAAGTGACATAAGGAAGAGCTGAATTAAGGTATAGTTAATCCGGAATATTCGAGACGAATCTGATTAGAATCCGGAAAATCCTTTTATGTCAAAGATGCTGCCAATTGAAAGGAAGAATAAGTTGAACAAATATCTGATTGTATTTTTTATATCCATGGTCCCTCTTATTGAGCTCAGGGGAGCAATCCCCTATGCGGTGGGATTCGGACTGCCCCTCCTGCCCTCCTATCTGATTGCCATCGTTGGCAACATGCTGCCGGTCCCGATTATTTATCTCTTTGCCAGAAAAGTACTGGAGATAGGCAGCAGCTGGCCTGTAGTCGGCGGCTTTTGCCGCTGGTGCATGGAAAAGGGAGAGCGGGGAGGACAGAAGCTTACGGCAAAGGCCGGACGGGGGCTTTTCCTGGCTTTATTGCTCTTTGTCGGAATTCCCCTGCCAGGAACCGGAGCCTGGACAGGAACCCTGGCAGCCAGCATCCTTAAGATGGACTTTAAGTCCAGTATCATCGCAGTAATGTTAGGCGTGATCCTGGCGGGGATTATCATGGGCACCGGAAGCACAGTGCTGTTTGGATTGCTGAGGATGTTTTAGATAAAAAACAGGTATTTTTAGAGGAGGAGTACATATGGAGAATATAAGGGATTATCTGATGAGAATCTACGGGATGGATGCATTATCCTGCGGGCTTATTCTTCTAAGCCTCCTGATTAATCTGATTACGACCCTCCTGTTTAAGCAGGGGGTGGAGAGTGCAAAAGCCTGGAACCTGCTGAATTTCCTGCCCTTGCTGGTTTGTCTCCTGAGATTCTTTTCGACCAACCATGAAAGAAGAGCCAGAGCAAACCAATGGTTTGTACGCCTGCTGGAGTCACTCTTTGTCCGGAAGGGAAAAGATGATTTTTCCGAAGATGAGACAATATCAGACGAGTATGACGAAAGCGATGAGGCTGATATGGTCACCGATCATCTCCTCCGCGCGGAAAACAGACAGACTATGTCTGATCTAACCAGTGGGCAGATGGTAAGAGAAGCGGAGAGAGTATCAGCTGACCCCATCCGTACCGGGATTGCTGATGAGCCCACTCGGTATGCCGGGAGAGAGTCTGAAATAGCAGTGTCCCCCGAGAAGTCCGGATCAGGACAATCCCCTGATAATGATAGCTTTAATCAGGGCCGCCGCTACAGGGCATCGGCAGACAGTATGCGGGAAGATAGGATCCGGGAGGACAAGAAGGCATTTAAATTCTTCAAGTGTCCTGCCTGCAGGCAGAAGATCCGGGTGCCGAAAGGAAAAGGAAAGATAGAGATTACCTGTCCCAGATGTGGGGACCGGTTCATAAAGAAGACCTGATGTGCCATGACATCAGGTCTTTTTTATGGGTCCGCTGCCTCTATGGAAAAGATACATCCGCAGTAATTCTGCCGATAGAGGTCATATTCCCGGGATAATTCGATTGAACGGAGATAACCTCCTTTTTTCTTAAAATCAGAAGGCAGGTGTTTCACCCCATATTTTCCCTCCAGCTCTTTTCCAATCTCATTGATCCACTGGGCATTTTTATGAGGACTGATGGAGAGGGTGGTGGTAAAGAAGTCGGCATCTGCCTTCTTAGCTTCTTTCGCTGCCTCCTCCATACGCAGACCGTAGCATAAGCGGCAGCGGATGCTGCGCTCCGGCAGGTCCTCAAGCCCCTCTACTGTTTTAAAGTAGATGGAAGGATCATATTCTCCCTCCAGGAAGGTGACCCTGCCCTCATAACCTGCATCATGGATGAATTTCTTCAGTTCCCGGACCCTCTTTACATACTCCGATTCCGGTGTGATATTAGGGTTATAATAGAATACGATTATCTGGAAGTAATTAGTCAGATACTCAAGACAGTAGCTGCTGCAGGGGGCGCAGCATGCATGGAGGAGGAGCAGAGGCTTCTGCTCCTCCGGGCAGTTCTCCCCGATGCGGGAGGTGATCATATCCAGTTCTTTTTGATAATTGATTTTATTCATGTCTTTTCTTTCCCAGGATATGGGGTATTTATGCAGTTAACTGATACCTCGACACATTGATGAAGACATATATGAAGTAAAAATTCCGTTTTGTTCCTGTATTTTCCTACATAATTGGGTGAGAATAATTAAAATAAGAATCTCTACCCACAACTTTTCCTGTTTTCTAACGCAGGACAGAAAAAGAGCAAGAGTTGATGGGTAGAAAAAAATCAATCCTTCTTGTCTACCAATTATTTGCGAAAAAAACAGTTCAAAAAGAGCTTTTTTCCGAATTACATGATTTAAAAAGAACTTACATCTATAAGTATGGATGTAAGAGCCGGAGTTTGGATGCCTGCCAGGGGAAAGGGTCAGTTAACATTGCAATATAGGGTTAATACTTGATTTCCAGGCAATTATATCATTTGCTCCAGCCCATTTCAAGCATGCAGCTCCCTTTACCATCATTAGAAGTTGTTCTCTCAGAGCTGTTATAATCAATCTGCACCCATTGCCGGAACGTGCATATTATAGATAAAAAAGAGCAGCTATTCAACCGTAATCGCCAAGGCGATAACGGTTGAACAGCTGCGAAAATAGGTGCAGTATGGCAGATACGGGAAGATTACAGGTTCAGCTGCTTTCCTCCAGGTCAAATGGTCCGGTTGAGGGGGCAGAGGTTAAGATTACGGTAACGGGACAGCCGGATCAGGTGCTGGAGGTGCTCCAGACGGATTCCTCCGGGCAGACGGAGACAATCGACCTGACCAGCCCGCCTCTGGAATTCTCTCTGGAGCCGGGGGAGGGGCAGCCTTATTCGGAGTATGACATACAGATTAATGCCCGGGATTACGAGTCGGTTACCATAATGGGGGTTCAGATCCTGTCCGGGGAAAAGGCGATTCAGAGTGAAAGGCTCTATCCGCTTCAGAATCCGGAGGATAGCCAGGTGCTGGATATCGGCCCTCATACCCTTTTTGGTGATTATCCGCCCAAGATTGAGGAAAGTGAGACCAAGGATATCCTGGCCAGCGGCCAGGTGGTCTTAAGCCGGGTGGTGGTTCCGGAGTATGTGATTGTCCATGATGGGGCAGTGGGGGATGATACGGCAGATAATTATTACATCCAGTACAGGGATTATATCAAAAATGTCGCTTCCTGTGAGATCTATGCAACCTGGCCTGAGGCGGCATTAAGGGCCAATATCCTGGCAATCATGTCCTTTACCTTAAACCGGGTCTACACTGAGTGGTACCGGTCAAAGGGCTATGATTATACCATCACATCCTCCACAGCCTACGATCAGAAATGGATTCGGGGCAAGTCTACCTACTCTTCCATCAACCGGATCGTGGATGAAATCTTTGACTCCTATCTTGCAAGACCGGACATAGCTCAGCCTATCCTCACCCAGTTCTGCGACGGAAGGAGAGTCATGTGTCCGGCCGGGATGAGCCAGTGGGGGTCGAAAGATCTGGCAGATGAGGGACTGACTGCCAGTCAGATTCTCAGATACTACTACGGAGATGATATCTATATCAATACAGCAGAGTATATATCAGGTGTTCCCTCATCTTTTCCGGGCTATCTGCTTACCATCGGTTCTTCCGGAGCCAAAGTCCGGCAGCTTCAGCAGCAGCTCAATGCCATCGCGGGAGCCTATCCCAGAATACCCCGGGTTCGGGTGGATGGAATCTACGGGCAGGAGACGGCCCGGGCGGTAAGAGCCTTTCAGGAAATATTTGATCTGCCCGTGACGGGGGATACCGGTTTTTCCACCTGGTACAGAATCAGCCAGATTTACGTGGCGGTCACCAGGATTGCGGAGCTGACCTGACTGATTGATCCTGCCCCTTCCTGAACTTTGGCACATTAAAGTGATATATCACCCTTGCATTCATATCCTATTTGTGATACTATTTTAACGATTGATGATTTTGCAGGAAATATAATCTCTCAATTCATAATAGACCCGAAAAAAATATGATTTTTCGACAACTGACGCAGACGTATGACGGATGTTTCAGTTTAGATTTCATATCCATCGGCTGCTACTATAGATATCATAACGATTTGACGGATATTGCGGATATCATTTCATACGAAGACGCAGAGTTGCGCATTGGAAGGCGCTGACGCGCTGCGCAACTCGCACGGAATCATCGAGATGATTCCAATTCGAAATCGGTCTGTTATTTCAGTATTTCGCTGTCAGTCATAAAGCACGTAAGAAAGGAAAGCACACATGAAAAAATATACCAAGCAGGATATCCTGGAGCTGGTGGAGGACCAGGATGTCCGCTTTCTCCGCCTTCAGTTTACCGATGTGTTCGGGATGCTTAAGAATATAGCGGTTCCGGTCAGCCAGCTTGACCGGATTCTTGATAACAAGTGTATGTTCGACGGGTCTTCCATCGAAGGTTTTGTCCGGATTGAGGAGTCTGACATGTACCTTTATCCGGAGCTTTCTTCCTTTGAGATCCTGCCCTGGAGGCAGCAGAATGGTAAGGTGGCCCGGTTCATGTGTGATGTCTACCGGCCTGAGGGGATTCCCTTTGAAGGGGATAGCCGCCATGTTCTGAAAAAAATACTGGAGAAGGCAGCCCGGATGGGTTACAGCATGGATGTGGGACCGGAGTGTGAGTTCTTCCTTTTCCACACGGATGATAACGGCCAGCCCACCACCATCACCCACGAAAAAGCAGGGTATTTTGATGTGTCTCCCCTGGATCTTGGGGAGAATGCCAGAAGGGATATCGTACTGACTCTTGAGGAGATGGGCTTCGAGATCGAGGCATCCCACCATGAGGTGGCCCCGGCCCAGCATGAGGTTGATTTCAAGTATGACAATGCCCTTGCCACTGCGGATAAGATCATGACATTCAAGATGGTGGTAAAGACCGTGGCCAAGCGCCACGGCCTTCATGCTACATTTATGCCCAAGCCGGTGGAAGGCGTGGATGGATCAGGAATGCATATCAATATCTCCCTGTCCGGACATGGGAAGAATCTCTTTTCCGACAAGTCAGACCCCATGGGTATCAGTCAGGATTGCTACCATTTTATCGCGGGCCTGATGAAGCACGCCAGAGGAATGTCAGTGATCACCAATCCCCTGGTTAATTCCTACAAGAGGCTGGTGCCGGGCTATGAGGCGCCGGTTACCGTGGCCTGGTCTTCCATGAACCGCAGTCCCCTGATCCGGATTCCGGCTTCCAGAGGGCGGGGAACCCGGATTGAATTCCGCAGCCCCGACCCCTCGGCCAATCCCTACCTGGTGCTGGCATTATGTCTTGCGGCTGGTTTAGACGGGATGGAGAAAAGTCTGCAGCCCCCGGAGCCTGTGGGCAGCAACATGTACCAGATTACATCCGGAGAGCTTAAAGAGATGGGGATTGAGAAGCTGCCCCAGACTCTGGGAGAAGCCTGCGATGCCTTTGAGGAAGACCCCTTCCTCATGGACGTGCTGGGGCCGCATATCGCCCGCAAGTATCTGGAGGCCAAGCGATTAGAGTGGAAGGAGTACTGTCAGACGGTATCAAAGTGGGAGCTTGACTCCTACCTGTATAAGTATTAATGCCATGATACCGATCATTATCGCGTTTTCAAAGAGAGAAATTGGAGAGAAGGTCCGCAATATTCTGGTGAGAAACGGATTTACGGTGACAGCGGTCTGTGTGACCGGAGCCCAGGTTCTGAGAGCTGCAGGGGAAGAGGACCGGGGAATCATCATATCCGGTCTGCGGTATCCGGATATGATCTGCCATGATATCAGGAAAAATCTTCCGGATTACACCATGGTAGTGCTTTCTGACCAGGTTCACTGGGAAGAATACGGGGCTGAAGGTGTCATCTGGCTGCCAATGCCTCTTACCGTTTATGACCTGCTGACAACAGTGGAGGATGTTCTGTCTGACCAGATGGGACGGGCTGTCCGGCGGCAGACAAGGAGTAAACGGTCCAGGCAGGAGGAAAGTCTCATAAGCCGGGCCAAGTCCTACCTGATCAAACACAAGTCCATGACTGAGGAGGAGGCCCACCGATACCTGCAGAAGTGCAGTATGGACAGCGGCAGCAATCTGGTGGATACGGCCTATATGCTTCTCAGGATGAGCGGGCAATTATAATCAGATAAAATAATACTGTATAAGAGGAGTACAATCATGCGATTTACCAAGATGAACGGAATCGGTAATGACTATGTCTATGTCAACTGCTTTAAGGAGGAGGTGGCGGACCCGGAGTCCCTGGCCCGCTTTGTCAGCGAGAGACATTTCGGCGTCGGATCAGATGGCCTGATTCTCATAAGGCCATCTGAGAAGGCAGATTTTCAGATGGATATGTATAACGCTGATGGGTCCAGGGGGGAAATGTGCGGCAACGGTATCCGCTGTGTAGGCAAATATGTCTATGACTACGGTCTTACGGATAAGACAGAGGTTACAGTAGATACTCTGGCCGGAATCAAGTACCTTAAGCTTACGGTAAAGGATGGTAAGGTGGAGACGGTCCGGGTCAACATGGGCTCTCCCATTCTGGTACCGGAGGATATCCCGGTAATCTGTGACAGGAATCCGGCCGTTGATGTGCCCATCACCGTCCTTGATCAGGAATACCGGATGACCTGCGTGTCCATGGGCAATCCCCATGCCGTTGTCTTCATGGATCATGTTAAGGACCTGGACATCGAAGCAATCGGCCCTCACTTTGAAAACCATCCCTGTTTCCCCAACAGGGTCAACACGGAATTTGTGGAGGTGATCGACCGGACAACCGTCAACATGAGGGTCTGGGAGAGGGGGTCCGGGGAGACCCTGGCCTGCTGAACCGGAACCTGCGCTACAGTCGTGGCCTGTGTATTAAACGGCCTGACTGAAGATAAGGTGACCGTACATTTGCTGGGGGGAGACCTCTTTATCGAGTGGGACCGGGAGAGTAATCTGATCTATATGACCGGACCGGCGACCACCGTCTTTGACGGGGTCCTGTATCCCATTTGAGTGCGGACTATTATTATAGAAGGAAAGAGGATTATAAGAAGGAGGAGGATTCATGTTTAAGATAAATGACAATTACCTGAAGTTACCCGGAAGCTACCTGTTTTCCAACATTGCGGGGAAGGTGGCAGCCTATCAGGAAGCTCATCCGGACAGGGAGCTGATCCGTCTGGGAATCGGGGATGTGACCCAGCCCCTGGCTCCCAGAATCATTGAAACCCTTCATGAGGCTGTGGATGAGATGGGACATGCTGATACCTTCAAGGGCTATGCCCCTGATCTTGGCTATGAATTCTTAAGAAACGCTATTGCCCGGCAGGATTACCAGGAGCGGGGATGCCGGATCCAGGCAGATGAGATCTTTATCAGTGACGGGGCCAAATGTGACTCCGGCAACATTCAGGAGATTTTCTCCGTGGACAACCGCATCGCAGTCTGTGACCCGGTCTACCCGGTTTACGTGGATACCAATGTCATGGCCGGCAGGGCGGGAACCTATGACCCGGGGACGGAAACCTGGAGTGATGTCATCTATATGCCCTGTACAGCAGAGAATGGCTTTATCCCGGACTTTCCGACGGAGGTTCCGGACATCATCTATCTCTGCATCCCCAACAATCCCACAGGAACCACACTGACCAGGTCCCAGCTGCAGGACTGGGTGGATTATGCTAACAACGTGGGTGCCGTGATTATCTATGATGCCGCTTATGAGGCCTATATCACAGAGGAAAATGTACCCCATTCCATCTATGAGTGCAAGGGGGCAGAGACCTGCGCCATCGAGCTTAGAAGCTTTTCCAAGAATGCCGGATTTACCGGGACCAGACTGGGCTTTACCGTGGTTCCCAAGGCATTAAAGTGCGGAGAAGTGACCCTCCACTCCCTCTGGGCAAGACGGCATGGGACCAAATATAACGGAGCTCCCTATATCATCCAGAAGGCAGGGTTTGCCTGCTATAGCGATGAGGGCAGGGCTCAGATCAAAGACCAGGTTGCCTATTACATGCGCAATGCCCGAACCATCAAGGAAGGCCTTGGGGCAGCGGGATTCGAGGTCTACGGCGGAGTCAACGCTCCCTATATCTGGCTCAAAACACCCAACCGGATGAGCTCCTGGGACTTCTTTGATTATCTGCTGGATAAGGTTGGCATCGTGGGGACACCCGGTTCCGGATTTGGTCCGAGCGGGGAAGGCTACTTCCGGCTTACAGCTTTTGGAAGCTATGAGAATACCCTGAAAGCCATGGAACGGTTTAAGAATATTTGAACTTAACTTCTCATCAATTAAATATATTATTAATGTTATGAAATAGACAGGAAATCTGATAAAAATTACCTGTCTATTATTATTTTGGAAGGAAATTAGCTGTTATTGAGGCAAATACTTAAAAAAATATGAATTTTTTTTTAATTCTTCATCAAAAGGGTGTTTTTTTTTTGTAAATGTGCTATTATGTTACTGATTTATGTTATTTGGCAATATATTAGATTTTTTTGCTTTTTGATATACGCATCTTATGACCAAGGAGGACCTAATGTTTGGCAAAAAGAAGAAAAAATTCAACCTGTATCTGGATGAGATCGATTATATAGATAGTGAAGATGATCTGCTGGATGAAGAGTTACTGGATGAAGTTCTTCTGGAAGAAGACGCCGGTCAGATCAGTGAAGAGGAGCTTGATCTGATCGAGGAGGAGCTTGAGCAGGAAGAAAAGAGACTGGAAGAGAACGCTTCTGATAAAGTGGCAGTTGAGGATTATTTCTCCGTCAGCAGCCAGGATCCGGTAGATCCTGTATGGCAGATGGAACCGGAGAGCTCTGTTCCGCAGATGGAGCCGGAGGATCCTGGTTTAGAGTGGCATCCCTCAGATCCTGACTACGGCACAGATCAGGGAGATGTCACAGCCTTGGCTGATACCGGCCGGGAATTTTCTGAGGCAGGCTTTTCAGACCCCGCCCCGGAACCGGTCACGGCAGCAGTTGACATTTCTTCCAAAGAGAATAAAAAGGATAGTAAGTCTGCCGGCAGGAAGGGGATCCTGGGTAAGAAGAACAATAAGTCCTCCGCCAAAAAGAACAAAAAGAAAGATAATACATCAAAGGCAGCCAGGGCACCGAAAGGGCCAGGGCGCCGCATGTCCAAAAAGTCAAAGATTGCCATCGCCGGAGTTGCCGCAGCACTGGTTCTGGGCGCTGCCATTTTCTTCATTGTGAGGAATATGGGAGGCGGCGATGACAGCAAGGTTTACGTGGAGAATGTGGGAGAACTGACAGGCCTGGGAAGCGCCAACGGCATGTCCAACCGCTACACCGGAACTGTGGAGGCCCAGGAATCCTGGAAGATTACTCTGCAGCCGGATATGTCTGTGGCCAAGTGCTATGTTTCTGTCGGAGATGAGGTGAAGAAGGGAGACAAGCTCTTCTCCTATAACACAGAAGAACTGAAGCTGAATAAGGAAAAGAAGGAACTGGAGGTTGAAACCCTGACCAATGAGATTACTCAGCGGACCAAGGATATCAATGAGTACCAGGAGAATCTCAAGACAGCAAGTGCCAGTGAGAAGATTCAGCTGCAGACGGAGATCCTGACAGCCCAGACCACCATCAAGAAGAATGAGTTCACCATCAAGTCCAGCAAGGAAGAGATCAAGGAGATTGAAAAAAACATCAAGGATGCCACAGTAAAGAGCAAGATGGCCGGCCTGGTTAAGAGTATTAACACATCCCTGGGTCAGTCTTCCGACAGTGAAGAACAGGTAGGTTCCTATGATGATGGCTCCGGTGATTCCACCTATATGACTATCCTGGCCCTTGGTGACTACAGGGTTAAGGGCAAGATCAGTGAGACCAACATCTGGATGCTGGGTGAGGGAGATCCGGTGATTGTCCGCTCCCGCCTTGATGACACGGCTACCTGGAGAGGAACCATCAAGACGGTGAAGACAGATACCAATGACGAAACCGATACCAGCAATTCCGACATGGATTACTATGATTCGGGAGATAACACTAAGGAGACGGCATCCAGCTACAATTTCTATGTGAATCTTGATTCCGACGATGGACTGATGCTGGGACAGCATGTCCTGATTGAGGTGGATAACGGACAGGATGATGAGAAGACCGGTATGTGGCTGAATGCAGCCTATCTCCATAAAGAAGGAGATAAGTATTATGTATGGGCCGATAACGGCAGAGGCCGCCTGACTCTTAAGAGTGTCAAAGTGGGCAACCATGATGAAGAACTTGATGAATATGAGATCACCGAGGGACTGGCCATCACCGATTATATTGCCAGTGACACGGGAGACCTCCATGAGAATATGAGAACATCCAAGGTGGATGCGGAATCCGATGAAGGTGAGTATCTGGAAGAAGAATATAACGATGACCAGGTATACGATGACATGGATTCCGGCGGCGACAACGATTCGGGCCAGGATGTGGATAGCCTGGGAGATGATGAGGGACTGGGTCCCGATGTCATTGATGAATCTGATTCAGGTTTAGACGGGATGATAGATATAGAGGGTAATTGACGTGTTATTAGAATTAAAGCATATTTACAAAGACTATATACAGGAAGATCTCGTGGTGCCTGCCCTCAAGGATGTGAATCTGACCGTGGACGAAGGAGAGTATCTTGCAGTTATGGGACCCTCAGGTTCCGGCAAGACCACCCTGATGAACATTATCGGATGTCTGGACAGGCCAACTCAGGGTGACTACATCTTAGAAGGTGAGTCCATCATCTCCTACAGTGAAAACCAGCTTTCGGACCTCCGGCTCAATACCCTGGGCTTTGTATTCCAGAGCTTCAACCTCCTGCCCAAGCAGACTGCCCTGGATAATGTGGCACTGCCTTTGAGCTACGCCGGCATACCGGTAAAAACCCGGCGGGAGATTGCATATACCACTCTGGAGAGAGTGGGACTTGCTGACCGTGTCAATTTCAGACCGCCGCAGCTGTCCGGCGGCCAGCAGCAGAGGGTGGCCATCGCCCGTGCCCTGGTAAACAATCCCAAGATCATTCTTGCAGACGAACCTACAGGAGCCCTGGATTCCAAATCCGGGCAGCAGGTCATGGAACTGTTCCAGAGCCTGAACGATGAGGGAGTAACCGTCATCATGATCACTCATGATGCCAACATAGCAGGATATGCCAGAAGAGTGGTTCGTATCCTCGATGGAGAGCTGAAGGAGGGGCTGTAGGATGAATAAGAAGAAGGCGATGGCTGCAGGCCTGGCCGCAGTAATCATAGCAGCTCTGGCAGCCGGCGGCACCATGCTCTGGCAGCATAACAGAAAGAATAATGCCGTAAAAGTATACCCCATGGAATCCATGAACATGGCTGATTATGTGGATTATGGTTCTGAGCTGACCGGAACCATCTTCTCCGATTATGTCCAGGAGGTTATCCCGGATGGTTCCAGGGAGATAGAGGAAATCTATGTCAAGAAGGGCCAGAAGGTAAAGAAGGGTGACAAACTGCTCAAGTACAATGTGGAAGAGCAGGAGATTGATGTCAAGCTTCAGGAACTCCAGATTCAGTCTGCCCAGCTGCAGATCGAGAACATGGAAAAGGAGCTTACAAAGCTGAAAAACACCAAGCCTGTCGGCAGCATTGATGCAGGCGGCACCCCTGCCCTTAAGGCCTCCTTAAACCTGTCCGGAATCAGGGATGCGGCATCCATGTCTCTATTAAAGGGGGCAGCTGCCGGGACATTGATGGCGGCGAATGAGGATGAGACTGATCAGACAGGTGGTTCTTCCGGGACTGATCCGGATGATTCAGGTTCAGATGTAAAACAAGATGAAAATACAGATGAATCTGGGGAAACGGAGGACCCCCTGGCTGCAGATAAGCAGGCGGCTGTAAAATCCCTTGAAAGCTACAAATCTGAAGGAAGTGATGTCAGTGACCATGATAAGGCATTGGAAAATGCTGCCATCACAAAATATAGTGAGAGCATCAATAAGGCTGGAACATCAGAAGAGATTGATAGCCAGTTAAAAGCAGGGATTGCTGCCCTGAAGGAGATTGCAAAGCTTCAGGAAAAACGGGATTCTGCTGTGGATGCTCTGAAAGATTATGTGGGAGATAAACGATACGGCAAAGCGGATAATAACAGCAGCGATGAGATTATTAACAATACCTCAAAAGCGCTTGAAGATGCCGATACAGCAGACCAGATCGAGGAACTGAAGAAAAAAGCCCTTGATCAGTTGAAGGAACTCCATGGGGGACCCCGCTATACAAAGATTGATGATGCCTACATGCAGCAGTCTGTGCAATCCGGGTCCGGAGACAGTGCAGATGACACCATATTCTATCTGCTGGTTAAGGACGGTACCAAGGAACCGACTATTACCGGAGATGTGGTCCAGAGCTTCTTTACCAATAGTTCTAATTCTGATGGCTCTTTAGTTGGAAAGTACATACAGTTCAGGGTTTATGATTCTGAAGACAGCAAGACAGCATCTACTGTCTTCCAGCTGACTCCTGATGCTATTTTAAAAGGCAAGATTGATACCAGCAAGAATTATACGGTGGAAGACCTGAAGAATCTGGTCAAGACGGATACAACTCCGGCAGGTACCGACTATCTTCTCAAATCGGTAACCCAGTATAATCAGAAGCAGTCCGGAAGGGGAACGCAGAAATCCAAATATATCTATAACCTTAAGAAGGATGCCTATATTAAGGGGTCAGTGATCAATTACCTGATTTCCAAAAAGAAATACGCCATCTTCAGAGATTACGAGTCAGAGGATGCCTATGCAGCAGGAACCCCCTCGAATGTGATCTCCATCACACCGGACACCAAGTTCTCCCCGGAGATTACCGGTGTGGCCAGGTACAGGATTAAGGATCTCAACAAGCTCCTGGTTTCGGTCAAGTCTGTCAAGGTAACCCCCAAGAAGAAGGGGTTGAAAACAGTGAAGACCGGTAATAAATATAAGTTTATCGCCAAGGTATCCGGAACAAATGTGAGTGGGACAAGCGTAAAGTGGACGGTCACCAACGCCAAGTCCTCCTCCACCAAGATATCCTCCGGCGGAGTACTTACCGTAGCTTCCGGCGAGAAGGCGGGAGCCCTTAAGATTACTGCCAAGGCAGGCACAAAGAAGGGCAGCTATCTTGTCAGTGTGAAGAAGAGCGGGAAGGGGTCATCGGGATCCGGCAGTTCATCGGGAGATGATGACTCGGATATTGATGACGATGACGTCGATGATGACGGCGGCACGGATATTGACGATGAGAATATCGAGTCCTACACTGCAGAGGAATTAAAGGATGCCATCTCCGATAAGGAGGATGAGATTGCTGAAGCCAAACAGGATCTGTCCGAAGCTAAGATCAGTCTCAAGGAGGCCAAGGCAGAGGTGGAGAAGGCCATCGTAAGGGCCACGATCAGCGGAAAGGTAACCCTTGCCTACACTGCATCTGATGCACCCACGGACAGCCCGGCAATCATTATCCGGGCAGATGACGGCATGTATGTAAAGACTGCAGTCAGTGAACTTGTTCTTGACACAGTAACTGTAGGCGGCAAGCTTCTGTGCACTTCCTATGAGACCAATGAATCTTACGATGCTGAGGTCAGGGAGGTGGCTGATTATCCCACGGAGGACAGCACGGCAGACATGACTGGCGGCAACCCCAACAGTTCCTTCTATCAGGTTATTGCATACATCAAGGATGCAGAAGGATTGAAGATCGGTGATACGGTCAACATTTCCTATGATTCCCAGACCATGGGCACAGCATCCGGCGATACGATTTATCTTCCTATTGCCTATGTCCGCACAGAGGGTAAGAAGAGCTATGTCTACAAGGCGGACAAAGAGGGAAGATTGAAAAAGTCCTATGTAAAGACCGGCGGCATAGCCCAGGGACAGTTCATAGAAATCACAGCAGGCCTCACATTAGATGACAAGATAGCATTTCCTTATGGAAAGAATCTGATTGAGGGAGCAAAGACAGAAGTTGCCGAAGACGCGGACGATATTGTCTGGTAGATCTTTTTGAAGGGAGGAAAATATGTTTGAAAATCTGAGAATCTCTTTTCAGGGGATCTGGGGACATAAGCTTAGATCGCTGCTAACCATGCTGGGTATCATAATCGGTATTGCAGCTATCATCGCCATCGTATCTACCATCAAGGGAACCAATGAGCAGATTCGTAAGAACCTGATCGGTTCCGGTACCAACGCGGTAAATGTACGTCTGACTGAGAGCGGCAACTACGATTATGAGTGGGAGTATAACTCCATTCCTGAGGGAATACCACTGCTGACAGAGGAAACCCGCCAGCAGCTGGCTGCCCTCCCCCACGCAAAGGATGCCAGTCTTTACATGCAGCGTACTGCTGTGGATTACATCTATTATAATGCCACACCCCTGCAGGGCGGAAGGCTGATCGGTACAGATATCCATTATCTGAACACCTGCGGTTACATCATGACATCAGGCCGGCCATTTCTCCAGTCAGACTTTGACCAGTACCGGAAAGTAGCTCTGATTGATGATGTTGTATCAGCAACCCTTTTTCGAGAGGAAAATCCCATCGGGAAAACACTGGATATCAAGGGAGAGCCCTTTATCATCATCGGAACCATTGAGGAATCCTCAGATTTCGAGCCGGCTATCAACAGTGTGGAGGACTATTACACCTATAAATACGACCTGGATTATGAATCCAGCAGCGGCAGCGTGATCATTCCTGATGCAGTGTGGAATATCGTGCAGCAGTATGATGAGCCCCAGAATGTGCAGATACTTGCAGATTCCACGGAGAATATGAGTGATGTGGGCAAGGCTGCGGCTGATTTCCTGAATACCAATGTGACGAATAATGAGGTCAAGTACCGGTCCAAGGATATGTCCGAGCAGGCAGAGGATAATGCCAAGCTCAATGCAGCAACCCAGCAGCAGCTGATCTGGATCGCCAGCATATCTCTTCTGGTCGGAGGTATCGGCGTAATGAACATCATGCTGGTATCCGTGACGGAGCGAACCAGGGAAATCGGACTGAAAAAGGCCATCGGCGCCAGAAAGAACCGTATCCTGGCCCAGTTCCTGACGGAGGCGGCTGCCCTGACCAGCATCGGCGGCGTGATCGGAACCATATCGGGTATCGTCCTTGCCGAATCCATCGGAAGGATATCCAAGGTACCCATAGCCATCAGCATACCATCCGTGGTGGTAGCCATTGTATTTTCCATGTTCATCGGAATACTCTTTGGTCTGGCACCGGCGGTGAAGGCGGCGAATCTGGATCCCATCGTGGCTCTAAGACATGAGTAAGAAAAAACCAGAGTATCTTTATCGGGATACTCTGGTTTTACTTATGCCCTATATTCCTCCGGGATATCCTCCTCGTCCCAGAAGGTAACGCCAAACTTCTTCTGGCTGCCCATCTTGATGCCATAGCCCAATGTGTTATCTGTGGAACGGTCCAGCAGCATCATGATGTAATCGATGGATTCTTTATGCTTTTCACCAACTACATACACGTTCATATTCTTGGTATACTCGCCGTTTAACACGGTAAAATTGCCATTCTTCAAATTCTCATCACGTTCCGGTACAAGTTTCTTCTGTTCAAATGTCATAGCTGTTCACTCCTTCTAGATTATTTACACACAAGTACCATTATACCATTGAAATTAATTATTGCAAGAATTGCTTATTGAGTTTTTGGCACATTTGTGGGAAAATGAACTAACAGGGTTAATATTAAGTACAAAAGAAAGGAAACTCTTATGAACAAACCGGTATTAGTAGTACTTGCAGCGGGTATGGGCAGCAGATACGGCGGCCTTAAGCAGATGGATCCGGTGGATCCGGAAGGGCATACATTGCTTGATTTCTCGGTCTATGATGCAAAGAGGGCGGGATTTGAGAAGGTTGTCTTCATTATCAAGCATGCGATTGAGGAGGATTTTAAGAAGATCATCGGCAGCAGAATTGAGCCTTTTATGAATGTGGAGTATGTATATCAGGAGAATGACCTGCTTCCCGAAGGCTATACCTGTCCGAAAGGCAGGGTCAAGCCCTTCGGAACCGGACATGCAGTCCTGTGCGCAAAGGCTGTGGTGGGTGCTCCCTTTGCCGTGATCAACGCAGATGATTATTATGGGCCCAAGGCCTTTGCAGAATTATATCAATATCTGACAACCAATGAGGATGATGACAGGTACAGGTATGTCATGATCGGATTCCACATTGAGAATACCATCACAGAGAATGGTCACGTGGCCAGGGGAATCTGTCAGGTTGATGAGCAAGGTCATCTTACCGAAATCACCGAGCGGACCCGGATAGAGAAAGTGGACGGCGGGGCCGCCTACAGCCTGGATGAGGGGGAAACCTGGCATGCCATTCCGGATAAGACGCCGGTTTCCATGAACTGCTGGGGCTTCACACCGGGCTTTATGAAGGAGCTGGAGGAGAGATTCCCTGGATTCCTGGAGGAGAATCTTACTTCCAATCCCCTGAAATGTGAGTATTTTCTTCCCAGCGTGGTCTCAGACCTCCTGGCAGAGGACAAGGCTGTGGTCAGGGTGCTGGAGTCGGAAGAGAAGTGGTATGGCGTGACCTATCAGGAGGATAAGGCCACGGTTATGGAAGCCATCCGGTCTATGAAACAAAGACATCTCTATCCTCAGCAGCTGTGGAGCTAGCAGCCTGATACATATCGCTGTGC
>JAFUDC010000125.1 GCA_017459345.1 Eubacterium sp. | reverse complement strand
TAGGTGCCTTCCTTTTTGATGCCGGGAACCACCGGGAAGAAGACTGTGCAGTCCTCCGCGCTCTCTATGGTCTCATAGATATCCTGAACCACGAACAGATCTAACTTCTTCACTGCCTGGGCAAATGTCTCATTGTTGGTCCAGCTGTGTCTGGGATTGGTGCAGAGAATCCACAGGCCTTTGATCCTGCCCTCATTGATTCCCTCAATGATCTGGTTGTAGGTAATGGTGGGCTTCTTGGCGATCAGGTCCTCCTCAATATGGATGATATCCGAGATCCGTTTTCTCTCATCAGGATCCGCGAAATCCCCGCCCCCGTAAAGGCAGGAGGTATTGGAGAATACCCTTGACCCCATGGCGTTGCACTGGCCGGTGATGGAGTTGGCTCCGGTGCCGGGCTTTCCGATATTGCCGGTCATGAGGGCCAGGTTGATGATGGCCTGGGCGGTCCGGACAGCCTCATAGCCCTGGTTGACCCCCATGGTCCACCAGAAAGACACCCTCTTACCCTCATGGATAAGATTCACCAGCTCCAGGATCTGCTCTTTGGACAGGCCGGTTCCCTCCACTCCCCTTTCCAGAGTGTAAGCCTTGACAAAATCTCTGAACTCCTCAAAGTGCTCAGTATGTTCTTCAATAAATGTATGGTCGATCCAGTCTCTCTCGATCAGCTGATTGGCGATGGTATAAAGAAGGAGAAGGTCGCTCCTCCAGTTAAGCCCGTACCAGTAGTCGGCGTTCCTGGCGGTCTCCGACCGCCTGGGATCAATGACGATGATCTTATGGCCAGGCACCTGGTTCTGGCGGATCCTGCCCCAGACGATGGGGTGGGCCACCACCGGATTGGCCCCGATAAAGATCAGGGTATCTGACAATTCCAAATCCTTCAATGTATACCCCGGCGCGTCAAAGCCATAACTCTGCTTGTGGGCAACCACGGCGGTGGCCATGCAGAGCCTGGTGTTGCCATCCACATTGGTCTGCAGATAATTTCTCATCACATGGCCGAAGATGGCAAACTCCTCCAGGGTCAGCTGGCCGGTAGATATCCCCGCCACGCTCTCTTTCCCATACTTATCCTGGATCTCCTTAAGCTTGCCTGCCACATGGGCAAAGCCCTCCTCCCAGGAGACCTCCTTCATGAACCCGTCCGCCTGGCGGATCTTGGGCAGGCTTTCCGGCTTCACCGTGGTCTGCTGCTTGCTTAAGGAGAGGCCCTTGATGCAGGAGAAGCCGTCGTTGACCGGATAGCCCCTGGTGGGCACAGTCTTTACGATCCGGTTATCCTCCACGTAAAAATCCAGATTACAATCAATAGCACAGAAGTTACAGGTTGACTGTATTTTCTTCATAGTAACCTCCTACACTTCTCCCGGCATACCGTTTCCACGGAAATCAATACCCTTCCAGTAGAGGCACTCATGCATGATGGTCTCCGGCATCAATTCCACATCCTTGAGAGCCCACTTCTTATACTCTTCAAATCCAACTCTGTCGATGATATAACCGATGTGCTCCTTCCTTGCCGGCGCATCGGGACTGATGTACTCCTCCACAAAATCATAGGTATTCTTGATGATCTTGATGATATTCTCCTCATCGGCCCAAACCAGGAAATCCTCCCCCAGTCTGGGGTTCTTCTTGCCGGTCCGGCCCATGATAGCCAGCTTGTAATATTTCTTCTTGCTCCTGGTCAGGGCCCTGGTAGGACACTTTGTCACGCAGACGCCGCAGCCGATACATTTCTCCTTATCCCGGACAATCTTGTAATTCTCATTCATGGAAAGAGCATTCACCGATAAGGACTTGCAGCCCTTGATGCAGGCCTTGCAGGATACGCAGCGGGTGGAATCATACTGGGGCATGGTCATGCCGATGATCCCGAAATCATGCATCCTGGCCTTGGCACAGTCGTTGGAGCAGCCCGTGCAGGCCACCTTAAAATGTAAATCGTTGGGGAAGATGGCCTTGTCAATCCTCCTGGCCAGCTCAGCCGTATTGTAATTGGCAAAGGGACAGACATTATTGCCGATACATGCGCTGATATTCCTGGTTCCTGATGCCGGATAGCCCTCTCCCCTCTCCTCCTGGTTGGTCTCCACCAGGTCGATGATGGGCTGCAGCTTCTTGTTGATGGCATCCATATCCTCAAATCGAATTCCTTCAATCTCAAATCCCTGCCGGGTGGTCAGGTGAACATAG
>JAFUDC010000124.1 GCA_017459345.1 Eubacterium sp. | reverse complement strand
TTGAACTTGCATCAGCCCTGCGGGCTGTTACTTTGGCACGATCTTCAGGTTTCGGCTGCCTGAAGGCTTCGAAAAAGTTAATCACGTGAATAAGTCCTACGGATTGCTTCGCTGCTAAAGCAGCTCCCGCAATCCGCCACAGTATCTCGCTCCGCAGCACACTGCTCCGCTCGATACTGTTTGTCGCACCATATGCCAGGACAGCTTTACATGCAAGCATGACAGCTTGTCCTGTCGCATGGTGCTGGACTTATTCACTTAAATAGTTATTCTTCTTGATTTCAATGAAAAAAAACACTATACTTATGTCATGATCAGAACTTAAATCATCAGGAGGACAACATGGCTGATAAGAATGACCCGATTGCAGTATTTGATTCCGGCATGGGAGGTATCTCTGTCTTAAAAGAAATGGTAAGTCTGATGCCAGAGGAAGATTTTATATATTTTGGTGACTCTGTCAATGCACCCTATGGTATGAAGAGTGTGGAGGATGTGCGGGCGCTGACCATCGACCATATCCGGTACTTTATCAAGGAGCAATCTGCCAAGGCGATAGCCGTGGCCTGCAATACAGCCACCAGCGCTGCGGTGAAGAAACTTCGGGAATTATATCCTGAAGTACCTCTGGTTGGCGTGGAACCTGCCATCAAACCGGCAGTTAACTCCTGTGCGCATCCTAAAATTCTGGTGATGGCCACTCCCAGAACCCTGGCTGAGGAGAAATTCCTCAATCTCGAACATCTCTATGACAGCCAGGCTGTTATCTACCCTCTCCCCTGTCCCGGACTGATGGAATTCGTGGAGCAGGGAATCCTGTCAGGAGAACAATTGGAGGAATACTTACATAATCTTATGGATCCTTATCTGGGAAAGGATCTTACCGGGATTGTGCTGGGCTGCACCCACTATCCATTTGTCCGAAGAACTATAGCCAAAATTGCCGGTCCGAATGTGGAGATTTTCGATGGCAGCCTGGGAACAGCCAGAGAACTTCGGCGTCGGATCCATGCCGCTGGTTTAGGGCAGAGTCAGGAGCATAAGGGAAAAGTTGATTTTCTTAACAGCTCAGACGACCCTAAAAAGATTGAGTTGATGGAGTATCTGTTTCACAGTGACATATAAACAGGAGACAGGGAGCCGTCTCCTTGTCTCCTGCAATCCTTTATCTATCCTCAGAAAACTCCGTTGTCACCAGCTTATCGTAATCCACCCTCTCAGATAGCTCCCCGGCCTCCTCAAGGATATCCTGGATCAGGACAAAGCTGTCTTCCTCAAAGAGGGTATTCTCCTTAAATGTATCCTGGTCCATATAGCGGGTCAGGATCTTTTCGATTGTCGTTATATCCGTATCCGGGAACTGGGGGGCAATTACCTTAGCGATCTCCGCAGCCGTATGATCTTTTACAAACTGCTGTCCCTTCTCAATTGCCCTGGTAAAAGCCTGCAGCAATTCTTTATGCTCTGATAGATAACTCTGCCTGCAGCTGTAGGCTGTGTAGGGGACATAACCGCTTTCCGTCCCGACGGATGCAACCACATACCCCTCCCCCTGCTCTTCAATCAGGGTTGCCGAAGGCTCAAACTCCACGGTGTAGTCTCCTGTTCCTCCCACAAAGGCACCGGAAGTGTTGGCAAAATCGATATTCTGCACCAGCTTTATATCCTTTGCGGGATCAATATTATGTTTTTTCAGAACATACTCAAAAACCATCTCCGGCATGCCGCCTATCCGGCCTCCGATGACTTCTTTATCCTTAAGGTCCTCCCACTTAAAATCATCCTTATTCTCCCGGCTTACAACAAAATTGCCTGCCCGCTGAGTCAGCTGGGCAAAGTTGACCAGATAATCATCATTGCCTTCATTATAGAGATAGACAGTTGCTTCCGGCCCCATGAAACCGATGTCGGCGTCCCCGCTGACCAGGGCTGTGGTCGTCTTATCCGCCCCGAATCCGGTGGTCAGTTCCAGATCAATTCCTTCATCTTTGAAATATCCTTTTTCTATGGCGACATACTGGGGTGCATAGAAGATGGAGTGGGCCACCTCATTCAGGCGGACCTTATGAAGCTTCCCACCGGAGGAGGATGCCTTTCCACATCCAGACAGCCCCACCAGACTGATGATCAGACTTAAGATAAGAATCATGCAAACTGATCCTGTTATACGTTTTCTTCGTCTCATGGCAGTATCACTCCTGTATACATTTACTCTAAAATATATGCAGGAAAAAGTGAAATGTGAAAAAAGATTTCCCCTGGAAATGTAAAAAACCCACCGGCCTGGGCCGGTGGGTCCTGATACAATATCAATAATTATCTTAACATAGCTCCGGAGATAACCATCTTCTGAACTTCGCTTGTTCCTTCGTAGATTTCTGTGATCTTGGCATCACGCATTAATCTCTCGAACGGATACTCTCTGGTGTAACCATAGCCACCAGCCAGCTGCAGTGCACGTCTGGAAACGTCGCTTGCTGCCTCAGCTGCTGCTAACTTGCCCATAGCTGCAAGATTGCTGTAGGGTTCGCCATCCTGCTTAGCCTGAGCTGCACGGTAAACCAGAAGACGAGCTGCGTCAACTTCTGTCTGCATCTCAGCAAGCTCGAACTGAGTATTCTGGAATCTTGCGATTGGCTTGCCAAACTGTACTCTCTCTTTGGTGTACTTAACAGCCTCGTCGATTGCTCTCTGAGCAATACCAAGAGCCTGAGCACCGATACCGATACGTCCGCCGTCAAGAGTCATCATGGCAATCTTGAAGCCCTTGTTGTACATCTTCTCGCCGCCAAGAAGGTTAGCCTTCGGAACCTTAACGTCCTCAAAGATCAGCTCGCATGTGGAGGATCCGCGGATACCCATCTTCTTCTCATGAGCGCCAACACTGAAGCCTTCCATACCCTTCTCAATGATGAAAGCGGAGATACCCTTGTTGCCAAGTTCCTTCTCTGTCATAGCAAAGATAACAAATGTATCAGCATAGCCAGCGTTAGTGATGAAGATCTTGGATCCGTTCAGCAGATAATAGTCACCCTTATCCTCAGCTACAGTCTTCTGCATAGCAGCGTCTGTACCTGCACCCGGCTCAGTCAGGCCGAAAGCACCAAGCTTCTCACCGGAGCAAAGGTCCGGGAGATATTTCTCTTTCTGCTCGTCTGTTCCGAAGTAGTAAATCGGCCAGGAGCAAAGAGAGGAATGAGCGGAAACCATAACGGATGTTGTAGCACAGTGATAAGCCAGCTTCTCACAAACACCGATGTATGTTACATAAGAGCACTCAGCTCCGCCGAACTCTTCCGGGAAATATACGCCCATCATACCCATGTCAGCCAGTGCATGCCATGTCTCTTCCGGGAAACGCTCTGTCTCATCGATCTCAGCAGCCTTAGGACCTACTTCTTTCTGCGCAAAATCTTCGAGCATGTCGAGGATTTCCTGTTCTTCTTCATTAAAATGGAAATTCATAAATACCCCTTTCTCATAATATTAAGAATACTATGGATGATTAGTAATATCATCAGGCAGCTGGCGGAAGACTCCGCCAACTGCCATATGATCATAAGATTTTAATCATGATTATCCTGTTCCCGGGCAAAAGCTTAGAGTCAGAATATCTATGATTTATAAAAAAGATTATGCTCTTGCCTTCTTGATCTCGTCAACCAGTACAGGGATAACCTCGAAGAGGTTGCCTACTACGCCGTAATCAGCGATATCAAAGATTGGAGCGTCCTCATCCTTGTTGATGGCTACGATCACGTCAGATCCGCTCATGCCGGCTACGTGCTGGATAGCACCGGAGATACCGCATGCGATATAGAGCTTCGGTCCAACGGTCTTGCCGGTCTGGCCTACCTGATGAGCATGTGCGATCCATCCGGAATCTACTGCTGCACGGGAAGCACCTACGGTTGCGCCTAATGCGTCTGCCAGTAACTTAATAGTATCGAAGCCTTCCGGTCCGCCTACTCCACGGCCGCCGGATACGATGATCTCAGCACCCTCAAGGTCAACCTGCTCGCCGTCACCCTCTTTGAGGACTTCGATCAGCTGGGTACGGATCTGCTCAGCTGCTACATGGATATCTTCCTTGATGATCTCAGCCTTGGGATCAACCGGCTCGCTCTTCTTGAATACGCCGGGACGTACGGTACCGATCTGCGGGAAGGTGTTGGGGCAGAGGATCCTTGCCATAAGGTTTCCGCCGAATGCCGGACGGGTCCATGCAACCTTGCCGCTCTCCTCGTCGATGTCAAGCTGTGTACAGTCAGCGGTAAGACCTGTCTTAAGACGGCAGGATACACGCGGGCCTAAGTCACGTCCGTTGTTGGTGGCACCGATCAGGATAGATGTGGGGCCATACTTCTCTACCAGGCTTACCAGAGCGATCTGGTATGCGTCTGTTGTATAATGTGTATACTCTTCGCCTTCTACTACGATGATCTTATCAGCGCCCTGTGCGTTGGCTGCATCAACTGCTGCCTGCACATTGTTGCCGATAACAACAGCTACAAGCTGTCCGCCCTGCTTTGTGGCAAGGTCTCTTCCGGGGGAGAGTAACTCTAAACCTACATTTTTCGGTGTTCCGTCTTCATTGGTTTCCACGAAGACCCAAAGATCTTTTGTTAAAGCTTCCATTATATTACCTCCCTATCTCTTATAATACACCTGCGTCAGAAAGTGTAGCAAACAGTTTCTTTGCGGAATCTTCAGCTGTCTCCTCAGCGATCTTGATGCCGCCTGTCTTCTTCTGAGGTACGAATGTCTTCTTAACCTTTGTCGGTGATCCCTTAAGACCAGCATGCTCAAGGTTGATGGTTGGAAGATCTGCTGCGGTAAGGGTCGGGATCTGTGCCTTTCTGGCTGCCATCTTACGCTTGATGGTCGGGAATCTCGGATCCCATGCCGGCTTGGTAAATGTAACCAGGGCAGGCATCTTGGCGCCGATCACCTCTTTGCCGTCTTCTACTTCCTTGATAACCTTAACGATGTCGCCATCGATCTCAGCCTCAAGACCATAGGTAACCTGGGGAAGTCCAAGATGCTCAGCGATCTCGGGACCAACCTGGGCGGTATCACCATCGATAGCCTGCTTGCCGCAGAAGATCAGGTCGAACTTGCCCTCAAGCTCTTCGATCTTCTTGATACCTTCGCTGATGATGTAGGATGTAGCCAGTGTGTCAGATCCGCCGAATGGACGGTCGGAAATCAGGTAACCCTTGTCAGCTGCGATAGCGATACACTCTTTGATCACGTCCATAGCCTTGGGAAGACCCATGGAAACGATGACGATCTTGGTGTCAGGGTTCTTGTCCTTGATTCTGGCAGCTGCCTCAAGAGCATAGCCGTCAAAAGGATTCAGGATAGCCGGAACGCCTTCACGGATCAATGTGTTTTTCACCGGATCAATCTTAATCTCTGTCGTATCCGGAACCTGTTTTACGCAAACAAGAATATTCATTGCAATTCCTCCTCTTTGTTATAAACTTCGCGCTTGCAAGGCGCTAACCTCCCTGGGATGTTGGGATGGCATGTTATCTATAAAACCGGACATGGACCGGTTTTAAACGTGTGGAAAATGGAAATATATTCAAGGTCATACGATGAAATCGGATAACCTTCTTTAAAAAATGAATGGTCATATCATGACCCAAATCACAGATAACCTTCTTCATAAATGAAAAAATGTCTACTGCAGCTGCCTGTGGCACTTTCGTTAGAAAGAACAAATTCTTCCTATTGAAATCAGAAAAGCATGTAAACACCATATGACAAATAATCACAGACTAATAAGGCTTACAGGCACAGACCTGTCCTCAAAAGCCCGTTAAATACTTGACTAGAAGTATTTTACGACATCTTGACAAATATTTCAACCAGAAATTAAGAGATTATTAAAAGAAGTTCTCACTTTCCCGGAAAAATTTTAGTTATATCTCATATAATAAATGCTTATGTGACAGCGAAAGCCTGGAATTACACCTCAATTCGGAACATGGGCTCCCTGGCCACCAGCTCCTCTCCATCTTCAATGTAGATATTGATGAGCTTCCCCTCCCAGGGGCTGGTGATCTCGAAACTGTTTCCTCTGCTCTCCATCATACCGAGAACCTGGCCTACCATGATATGGTCTCCCAGCTTTGGCTCACATGAGGTTCCGTCCAGATGGGAAAAATAGAAAACACCCTCTATCGGTGCATCCAGAACCTCTTTTATCACTTCCTTATTATACTCAACAGGGATGTTGGTCTCCACCAGCATATCTCCGGGCTCAGCCCCTGCCGCTTCTTCTTCCCTTCGGGCACTCATCTTTATATGAAGATTTCCTTCATTGTACTCAAAATCGGTAAGTCCGGCCTGACCGACTTCTTTTACCAGCTTCAGTAATTCTTCAAACTGCATATTCTTCCCTCCTAATATATAAGTGTAGTGGTTATACTCCCCAACAGCCAGCTGGGGGTATAGTCATCTTGTTGCTTAAGCTGTTAGAATGTAGTGGCATTGGTTTGGACGGATTTCTCCTTGAACTTCGTGTTCGTTAGAAAGTCTG
>JAFUDC010000123.1 GCA_017459345.1 Eubacterium sp. | reverse complement strand
GAAGGATTTCTATAAGATTGAGAGTACGGTAGATGGAAGACACTTTGTGACGGCAAGGGGATGGGAAGACCTGTCTGAGATGATCCGCCTCTATGAGGAGAATGACCTCACAGTAGATGAAGACCTGATCAGCCAGTACATCCAGCATACCAGAATATCCAAGGATTTTGCCATCTATTATGATCTCTTCCGCAAGTACCAGAGCGATTATAAGATCGAGGAGATTCTGGCCGGCCATCCCGGTGAGGATGTCCTCTTCCGGGCAAAGAGGGCTCCGGTGGATGAGAAGCTCAGCTTCCTGGGCCTGCTCTTTGATGCGGTCACTGCTGACCTTAAGACGGTCTGCGACCAGGAAGATCTCTTAGATGCCCTGATGCCCCTGCTTAGAGAGCTTCGGGGAGAACTGACAGACGATAGGCATCAAAAATCAGCAGCAGAGGCACTGGAGAGTCTGGACAGGCTGATTGATAGGCAGATGGAAGTCCTGGAAAAGGGAAGAAAGGCCTCTTCCTTATCTCCGGGGAAGCAGTACTGTCTGCAGCGGGTGGCAGCCTGCCTCCAGTCCTACAAGGGACTGGTGGTCACACAGAGATGCTCTGATTCTGAGGAAGCCTTCCATGTGATAAGGGAGGCATTCTCCGGGGAAGTGGATAAGCTAAAAGGTTTAAGTGATAAAGGAAGGATGGTTCTTGACCATGCCTTTGACTTCTGTGAGAAGGCCTTCGAAGATGGGGATGAGATCCTGATCTTTGTGACAGAGCTGACCGTCAACTATTACACAGCAAGATATATCGGACATTATGGATGCGATAAATATTTCCTCCACAACAAGGAGCTTCAGTTCTCACAGAGGCAGATGGAGCTTGATGAGAGGGTGAAGAAGCTGGACTGGACGTTATAAGTTATAGATGAAGAAGAGGGGTAAGGATATGGCTAATAAATTCGAAGAAGAGAGAAAAGAACTGGTGGCACAGATGATGGAGCTGCTGCCCTTAATTGAGGTGGAGCGGTCTGCCTTTATCAAGGCGGAAGCAGGCCGGCTGGCGGCCATCATCGGAACAGGATACTGGAATAAAGAGATTGAAGATTTTGAGATATTCCATGGCAGGAAGGGGGACGACCTGGCCTTGATTGAAGACCGGAAAAAAGACCCCTACGACATTACCATCGAGGAGATGGAGTGGATCACCCGCCAGTATAAGAAGATTGAGCGATGTGGGACAGAGACCTATATCAACTTTTTCAATATGATGCCGGAGGATAAGGAGAGGATACAGCTCCTGGCCCGCATGTGGAACAAGCTGACCCATGATACCTTATGTACGGATGCGGAAATATGTGCCCTTAAGGAGGGACATGATGCATTTATCGACCGGAAGCTTTTGGATCCGGTTGTAGTGATTAAATAGAGGAGGCACAATATGAGGATAGAAAAGAGGACCGTGAAGGATTATGTCCTGTATGTCACACTTTACATTGATAAGAATGAATTCGATACAGCCAGGAAGACGGCTTATCTGGATAATACGGACCGTTATCCTGTGATAGGAATCGCTCCCGGCCTGGCCTCACTTGCTGACCTGGAGAAAACCTATGGCCCGGCGGTTCTCTTTGACGAAGCCTTGTCTCTGGCCATCCCCAGTACATTTAAGAGCTTCCTGGAGAAGGAGGGGGTTCGGATCTTCGGCAAACCGGAGGTGTCTGATATGCAGTTTGCCTCTGATGGGGGCGTGAGCTTTCAGGTCAAGGCCGACCTGTTTCCGGAGGTGAAGCTGGGACAGTATATGGGGATTGAAGTACCCTATGTCCGTATGGAACAGCAGGCGGAGTTTGAGCGGGCTGTGATCCAGAAGGCCTGTGAGAATATGGAGGGTGAGATTCCGCCGGCTCTTATTGACCAGAAGATGGAGGCCATCTTAGCCCAGGAGAAGCTGAGTATTCAAAACGATGCGGTTTATCACCTGCTGGCAGATATGCTGGTCATACTGGATGAGGCCTACGTGGCAGCGGGAGCGGCCCGGCCCAAGGTGCAGGTCCGCAATGAGGCCATGGATCTCATGCTGCAGACTGCCTCCGCAGAGCATGAGATGGACTGGAAGGCCTTTCTGAAGGAGCAGATTACCGTGATGGCAGAGCGCTACCATTCTATTCCGGATGACTTTAGTCAGACCGTTGGCCAGATCATCGAAAGGCGGATGCAGTCCAAGCAGAAGAGGACGCCGGAGGAGCAGACTGAAGAGCTCTTTAAGGCTTATCTGGGCTCTCTGGAGCTTACCGAAGACCAGTGGAAGAACCAGAGAAGCGGCCAGGCGGCCAGGGAAGTCTGCATTGATCTTCTCCTGGATGCAGTTGCCAGGGAAGAAAAGATTACAGTGGACAGCAGCGAATTCCATGAGGCCATGGAGGAGCTGGCATCCAGGTACGACATTTCTCCCGAAGAAGCGGAAGCACATATTGACAGAGATGCATTTACCGGGAAGCTGGAGAGAGATAAGGCCCTGCGCATGATACTGAACAGTGCCGTGACAGACTATGAGGCGAAAGCAGACCTGGATAAGAAAAGAGCACAGGCCAGGGCTAAGATGGAAGAAGGCGTTGAGGTCCGGAAGTGATCTTCTGCTTACTAAAACTTCCACACCCATATTAGTTAATATTCTGCTGACTAATCATATTATCAGAAGATTACAGACTTCAAAAACTGATAATTTCTAAAGCTCACAAATCTAATTACCTATTAACGGTCTGCTCCGCTACACACACGCTCCACAGACCGAGTAAACGATTTGCTCGCTTTGAAATTCTAGCAGTTTTTTCACACAGTAATCTTCTTGATAATATGATGATATCCAGCAGAAATATTATATGATAGTGATGCGGAAGTTTAAGTAGGTATCAGATAATCGAGATAATAAATATGGTCGAGGGCAAGAATGATGAATAAATCTGAAACGGTAGATAATAAAAAAAGAGCGGTTTCTCCTCTGGAGTCGGAGAAGATTGAGAAGCTTCTGGTATCCTTCTGTATCCCGGCTCTTGCAAGCAGTTTGGTAACCTCTGTCTACAACATTGTGGACCAGCTCTTTATCGGCAACCTGCTGGGTGTCGTGGGGAATGCGGCCACCAGCGTGGTTTTTCCGGTGGTCACCCTGATATCAGCCCTCTCCCTCATGTGCGGTGTGGGTTCTTCCAATGCCATGAATATACACAGGGGTCATGGAGATAAGAAGCAGGCGGCCCTGTGTGTGGGCGGCGGATTCGGGTTAATGGTGATCGGCGGCCTGATTGTCACCATTCCCATGCTGGTCTGGACCAGGCAGCTGCTGGGCTTTTTCGGGTGTACGGAGACGGTCATGCCCTATGCTCTACCCTATGCCAGGATCATCGCCTTATCCTTTGTCTTTGCCATGATTGGAGCGGCAGGCCCCTTCATCATCCGGGCAGACGGAGCCCCTAATTATGCTCTTGCCTGTATCGTGGTGGGGTCCGGAGCAAATGTTTTGATGGACGGATTGTTTATCTATGGCTTTGGCTGGGGGATCCGGGGTGCAGCCTGGGCCACCTTCTTTGCAGAGGGGATCAGTGCTGCCATGGTGGTCTGGTATATGATGAAAAGATTCCAGTCCTTTTCCCTGTCCGGAAAGGATTTTAAACCGGATTTTAAGAACTATGGGAGAATGGCCGCAATCGGAGCAGGACCTGCCTTTAATTTTGCCACCCAGGCCATGGTGCAGGTATTTTTAAATAATGCCCTGAAAACCTATGGAGCCCAGTCCATTTACGGAAGTGATGTCTGTCTGGCCGTGGCAGGAGTTGCCGGCAAGGTCAATACATTTGCTGTGGCGATTGTGGTGGGGCTGACCAACGGTCTGCAGCCCATCTCCAGCTATAACTTTGGAAGAAAAAATTACGGACGGGTGGCGGAGGCGGCTAAAAAGGTGGTCTCCCTGGTCCTGGTACTGGGCCTGCTGGTATTTGCAGCCTATCAGCTCTTTCCCAGGCAGATTGTGGGATTTTTCGGCGGCGGAGATGCCCGCTACTACGAGTTTTCCGGATATTTCTTCCGAATTTTCTACCTTTTGATTGCCCTTTTTGGCCTGCAAAGCTCTGTGGCAGGATTCTTCTCTTCCCAGGGGAAGGTGAAGCAGTCGATCACCATCTCCCTGGTGCGGCAGGTTCTCTTTTTCCCGCCCATGCTGATCTTGCTTCCCAGATTATTCGGGCTTATGGGCGTCCTCTGGGCAGGCCCGGTTTCTGACCTGGCCATGGCCATTGTGGCGGGAAGCCTCTTTATCCGGGAGCTTAAAAAATTAAAAAATATGGAAGAGGACAAGCTTAAACATTAGGAAGTGAAAAGCGGCATGCCAGGCGATAAAGGGAAATACTGGGCTGATAGATAAGCTTACTCGTGTATCTCCAGCTGGTCCATATGGTCGATCAGGGCCTGGACATCAGGGATGTAGGACTTCCCGCCCTTGCGTGAGATCAATCCCAGATCGGTAAGCTTCTTAAGCTTCCTGGTTACGGTCACCCTGTTTAAGCCCAGGATATCAGCCAGCATCTGATGACTGATCTTCTCCTTGACGATCATACCGCCCTCATAGGGTCTGCCATAATTCTCGATATCGCTGATGATCATGCGGCAGACCTTCCACTCGGCATTCTGCCGGGTGCCGATGCGCTGGGTCTCCATGGAGGAGACAAATTTG
>JAFUDC010000122.1 GCA_017459345.1 Eubacterium sp. | reverse complement strand
AGTAATTGAAGCTGATAGAAGAAAGAAACTCTCAGTTCTATCTGCTGTAAAAAGCTTGAAGAAGCTGATAAAAAAATAGAATCCTTCAATTCTATCTGCCATGAATAGCTAACGGGCAGATAGAAACGCTGGAATTCCCTTTCTATCAGCTTCATACGCTTCCCGCGCTGTTACCTCAGCTATTCTTCTCCATTTCGGCTGCTTTAATTGAATTTACGTCAGCCCTGCGGGCTGTCACTTTGGCATGATCTTCTGGTATCGTCAGCCAGAAGACGTTGAAAAAGTTAACTGAGCAATATAAGGTTATTGCAACTCCCTTTTAAAGGTCCTGATATACTCCTTTGCTACCTCCAGATCATAATTATGCTGCTCCATGAGCTGAATAAAATAAGTCCCAACTATGCAGCCATCGATGGTGTCTTTAAGATTCTCCACATCTGCCGCTGTCCGGATGCCGAAGCCCATCATCACCGGTATTTTCGACACTGACTTGACCTTTTCCAGGTAATGACGTACATTCCTGTGGAAGTCTGCGGCCTGACCGGTCACGCCCATGGAGGAGACGCAGTAGACAAAGCCTCTGGCATCTTCCAGTATCATGGGTATCCGGTCTTCGGATACCGGGGCCACCAGCTGGATGAGGATGGGGGCGTCTTCTACCTGGGACAAAGCCTCTGCCAGCTCAAACTGCTCTTCTTTGGGCAGGTCGGGGATGATGAGTCCATCCACTCCCACTGATGCACATTTCTCCACAAAGGCCCGAATGCCGTAATACATTATCGTATTATAGTACATCATGAATACCAGGGGTATCTGGCAGTCAGTCCTCACTTCTTCCACGGCAGTAAATACCTTCTTCAGGTTGGTTCCCTTCTGTATAGACCGGTAGGAGGCGTCCTGGATTACCGGCCCGTCCGCTGTGGGGTCGGAGAAGGGGATGCCCAGCTCCACGATATCTGTCCCGGCTTCCTCATGGGCTCTGATCAGGGCCTTGGTCCCTTCCATATCCGGCAGCCCTGCAGTCATGTATATGATAAAAGCTTTTTCGTTTTTCGCCTGTAATTCTTCTAATCTTTTTTCTATACGATTTCTCATCCTGGTCCTCCTCATATATCGAATCCTACTTATATCCCTTGTCTTTGAAGTAATCCGCGATTGTGTGCACGTCCTTATCTCCCCGTCCGGACAGGTTCACCACCATGATCTGGTCCTCGGTCATGGTCTCCGCCTTCTTGAATGCATAAGCCAGGGCGTGGGCGCTTTCTATGGCGGGAATGATGCCTTCCACCTTGCATAGCTCAAGTAGGGCTTCCATAGCTTCGTCATCAGTAATGGAAACGTATGTGGCCCGGCCGCTGTCGTGCAGATAGGCATGCTCGGGACCTACCCCCGGATAATCAAGGCCGGCTGATATGGAGCTTGCAATCTGGACATTTCCGTCTTCATCCTGAAGAAGGTAGGACCGCATGCCGTGGAGGACACCTGCCTTGCCCACGGAAAATGCGCTGGCATGCTTTCCGGTCTCAATTCCGAAGCCTGCAGCTTCCACACCGATTAATTCCACATCCGACTCATCGATAAATTCGGCGAACATGCCGATGGAGTTGGAGCCTCCTCCAACGCAGGCCAGGATACAGTCCGGAAGTCTGCCTTCCTTTTCCAGGATCTGCTTTTTGGTTTCGATACTGATCACCCTCTGGAATTCCTTTACCATCTCCGGATAAGGGTGGGGGCCCACTGCTGAACCGATAATATAGAAGGTATCCTCAGCATTCTTTGCCCAGGTGCGGATGGCTTCGTTGGTGGCGTCCTTGAGAGTCCGGCTTCCGGTTTTCACGCATTCCACTTTGGTTCCCAGCATCTCCATGCGGAAGACATTCAATGCCTGCCTGGCCATATCCTCCTCACCCATGTAGACAGTGCACTCCATGTTAAAGAGAGCCGCTCCGGTTGCTGTAGCTACACCGTGCTGGCCGGCGCCTGTCTCGGCAATGACCTTCTTCTTGCCCATCCTTTTAGCCAGGAGAATCTGTCCGATGACATTGTTGATCTTGTGGGCGCCGGTATGGTT
>JAFUDC010000121.1 GCA_017459345.1 Eubacterium sp. | reverse complement strand
TAAGTGACTGGTTCCGGGATTATATCTACATCCCGCTGGGCGGGTCCAGGGCCAAAAAGAAATGGCGTGTATTCTTTAATCTGCTGGTAGTCTGGGTCTTTACGGGAATATGGCATGGGGCCATGTGGACCTTTGTTGCCTGGGGGCTGGGGTACTTTGTATTTATATCTTTTGAACGTCTCACCGGACTGCCTAAACGGTTGAAAGGAATAGGGAGGGGAATCTATCGGATCCTGGCCCTGATTTTTATCAACTGCCAGTGGATCCTGTTCCGGTCTGATCATATCCTATCCGGATTAAGGTTCATTAAGAGGCTCTTTGTTTATCATGCCAATTCAATGACAGATTTGAGAATACTCTTCCTGTTCAGGGAGTATGCCGTATTCCTTGCGGGAGCCTTTATCCTGTGCTTCCCCCTCTTTCCATGGCTTGAGAAGAAGCTGCTTGTGCATGAAAAGGGACATGTGGTCTATCAGACCCTGCTCTCAATCTTTCTTCTGGCCTCTTTCATCTGGGCCGTATCCTTCGTGGTGGCCGGACAGAACAATCCCTTTGCCTATGCAAATTTCTAAAGAGGTAGCGATATGAATGGATATAAATATGTGAAACGAATACTGGCAATCCTCTTTCTGGTGATTCTGGCTGTCGGATTCCTGAGAAAATCAACAGTCACTGAGATCAAGGCTGTATCCAAATATCTGTCAGCAGCCACTTTGAAGAAGAGCAGCCAGACAATAGACGCTCTGGAGACGGGGTATTCATCAGATTTTCCTTACCAGAGATCTCTGATCGACCTGAACGGAGTCAGTGCAAGACTCCTGAGATTAAGAAGCCTGTATAAGACGGCAGGGGTGAATATTACCAGAGATTACCGGATCGTCACCCAATATGATGAGACCTCAACCGATTATGAGGTTGAGCAGGTTCTTAAGCTGAAGAAGTTTCTGGATAAGAATGATATCCGTTTTCTGTATGTGAACAAGCCCACCAAGTACTTAAATGACAGCTTTTTCTATGCAGAATTCGGAGAGCAGAGCTACACCAACCGCAACACGGATAAGCTGGTCAGCCGTCTAAGAGAGAAGGATGTGCCGGTGATTGATCTGAGGGAGAATATCCAGGAGGAAGGACTTGATATCAAGGATCTCTTCTACCGGACCGACCACCACTGGACAACTCCGGCTGCCCTCTGGGCCACGGGGATCATTGCGGACGGCCTGAACAAGTACTGCGGATATGGCATTGACCCCTCCCTCTATGATGAGTCTAATTATGACTTTAAGACCTGGAAGGAATGCTGGCTGGGTGAGCAGGGAAGGAAAGTAGGGGAAACCTACGTGGGTCTGGATGATTTCACCAAAATCACACCCAAATTCTCTACAGACTACACCTTTAAGAGCAAGGATGGGAATGTGGAAGGTACATTTGCCGATTTCATCAAGGAGGATACCTTTGACCTGGAGAAGGATGTCTACGAAAACCGCAGCTGGCACTACTCCTACGATCAGAGAAACTGCATCAACAACAATGCAGATTACGGAAAGGTGCTGCTTCTGGGAGATTCCTTCGACCAGACCACGGAACCCTTCCTCTCTTTGGGAGTCCACGAGATAGATTCCATCATATTAAGAAGCCGCGGGAAGTCCTTCAATCTGAAGAAATATATTAAGAAGCACCATTATGATACCGTGATCGTCTGCTATGCCCAGCTTATGATTGGCGCCCATGATGATCCGGATTCCGCCAACTACAAGATGTATTCCTTTATCAAGGATAAAAAATAGTAAGATATGAGTTAAGCCGGGAGCTCTGTGACAGAGCTCCCGGCTGTATTTATCATGTACAATTGTTGAATTCGCAGCAGACTGATTATCCAAGAACCTTGGCCGGATTGGTCACGAAGATCTTCTCAAGCTGAGCATCGCTTACTCCGCGCTCTTTCAGCATCGGGATTACACGGCTGGGGATGTTCAGGATGTTGGCATGCTTCATGTTCGGATCAGAATCTTTGTCATGGAAACGTCCAAGCTCAACGGTAACGGAGTCATGGCTCATGAGGATCTGATCCTCGTATCCCTTGTTGATCAGGGCAGCGATTACGTCGCATCTTTCCTCATCTGTAGGAGTATGGAAGAGCTCACCCTCAAGGCCGAAGCGGTCGAAGCAGTCGAATACACCATACTGAAGAACTCTCTCATGGTAATCGATATCAGTGTTTCCGCACATATGGCCGATGGAGATATCTGTTGGGTTTGCGCCGTTCTCAATTAAGAGCTTAGCCTGGTCTGGTCCCATGGTACCAAGCTCGGTATGAGTGATGATGGTAGCACCGATATCCTGATTTACGCGGGCAGCTGCCTCAAAGAACTTCTGCTCGAATGGAGTGATTACACCATTGCTGGAAGCCAGCTTGATCACGCCGGCCTTGATGCCTGTCTTGCCGATACCAACGGTCATCTCTGTCTTCATCATCTCTGCTATCTCAGCTACAACATCAGCGAAACCGCTTCTGAACTTCCAGTACATATAAGCACTGGCGGGCTCATAGTAGTAACCTGTGGAACAGATGATGTTCAGATCCATGATGGTAGCCATCTTAGCCAGGAAGAAAGGATCACGTCCACACTCATTGTTGGTAGCATCAACGATGGTCTTGAATCCATACTCATCGCGAAGAGGAGTGAGCCATTTCATGTTTTCTTTAATACATAATAACTCATCAAATCCACCCAATGTAGCATCGCCCTGGAATCCGCAGAAACCATAAACAAGATGCTCATGCATTAAGGTCTTGCCAAGATCTTTTGCTTCGATGGGTCCTAATACAGTATTAATCGTTTTAGCCATAATGATACTTCCTTTCTTTTAAGTTTAGTATGGTTAATATGTGTTAACTATGATTATCTGTTTTTAAATGTTTTTTTACCTTATCCTTATTTTTATCCAGCATGAATGCCATGCCGTAAAATCTTACTTCTGGCTCGCTTTCACTCTGGCTCTTACGATAAAGGCCGCTGCAACGGACACACAGGCGATGATGGCGCCGATCATGAATGCGGTGGAGTAGGAGTATGTCACTCCATCCGGATTCAGGGTCCGAAGCTTAACAGCAAGCCTGGGTCCTACCATGGCGGCGATACCGAAGTTTAAGTACATTACTCCGAAATTCTCGGTGATGTACTTGGTCCCGAACAGATCTCCGGTAATGGGGGTGATGGTTCCGCCGAAGCCGCCGTAGCCGAAGGCCACCAGGGCCATACAGGCAATTGCCATGGTCTTTGATGGAGAAGTTGCCAGCAGTCCCATGCCGATGACGGATAATACCGGGATTACCAGCAAGGTGACATACTTATCAGTGTGATCGGTTACGGTTCCGAAAACGATACGTCCTGCCAGGCTGGCAAAGGAGTTTAAGGATACAAAGGTTGCGGCTTCCACGGCGGTAAGACCATAGGCCCCCTGAAGGATAGGGGAGGCCTGGCTGATGACGAACATGCCTGAGGTCAGGCCGCAGGCGAAGGTTACCATGGCGATGTAGAACATGGGTGTCTTGACCATCTGGCCACGGTTTTTATCTACTACATTGGATACAGGAGCTTTTGCAGCACCCGAGGCTGCGGATACCTGCATCTGTGACTTCTTATAATCGATGAATCCATCCGGCACAGGCTTAAGGAGAATGCCGCAGGCGATCAGAATGACCAGGCAGGCCGGGCCGATGATGTTGGCCATGGCCCCGAGTCCGCTTCTTGCGATGATGACCGCCAGCAGCGGTGACCATACCATGGCAGAACCGCCGTAGATGCCGGAGTAGATTCCCGTGAAGGTTCCGCCCTTATCGGGATAGATCTTAGCTACATATCCCATGATAGGCGGGTATACGATACCGGTACCGAGACCGGTAAGGACACTGTATGTGAGGAACAATAATGGGATAGAGTGGATATGTCCGCATCCTAACCAGCCCAGTCCGAACATGATGCCGCCGATGACAGTAAGCTGAGGCTCTGTAAACTTTTTCATGATGCCCCCGAGGATAGTCGGAGACATGGTGGAAAAGAGTACACAGCCAGTGTACACCAGCGCAACGGTCGCGGTGATCTTGGCCGGATCCCCATTCATTGCTTCCACAAACGGTGTCTGAAGAACGGACCAGGTGTAGCCCAGGCCGTACATAAGTCCGATGATTAAACATAAAACGTAATAAAAGAAGCGCGTCTTCTCAAAGGCTTCGAATATCTGATTGTTACCCATAATATTCCTCTTTCGTTGGTGGGGTCAACCTTTAAGAGGAAGGATTGACCCCATAATCATTAATTCAAAATAATATCTTTGCGATTACTCAGCACCCATAAATTTCTGGATACCAAAGTTCATGCCCCATGCACAGACGCCGCAGAGAACCAGACCGAAAAGCATGCTTAACCAGAGACCGATGATGTTTGGCCAGTCAAGGAAGCCCGTACCTGTAGCAAATGTAAGAGCTACGCCTGCAAAGATGATCGGCACGTCTCTGACCGGAGTCTTTTCCAGGAAGAAGATGTGAAGAATCATGGTGATGGTAGTACCAACAAGAATCGGGATGAAGCCTGCTGCAGCACCCATGATGGCACCAAGAGTCATAAGGAACAAATCAAACTGACCCCAGAATACACCGCAGGTTGCACTGCACATGAGATGACCTACATCCTTTACGCCGCTGTTTAATGCGAAGAATACAGCCAGGCAGACAAACATGATCCAGGGATGTCCTCCCAGTACGGGAATCATCACATAGATCCAGTTAAACACGGAGCACCAGAAAGATGTCCAAACTGCAAAAAATACGGTTGCTTTTAAATTCATTTACTCTCCTCCTTTTCACTTTGTGTAATGAATTAGTAAATGTTCCGGCCGGCATGTCTTATCCCCTGCCGGTCGGTAAAAATAATGACGCTATAGAATTAAGCAATTATCATACCAACTTTCAGGCTATGCAATTTATCGAAATTTGCAGATAAAAATGTCCGCAAATCGAACAGAATTATAAGAAAAGTTGTCCAAATTACAGACATTGGAGAAATTACAGTATGATATTAGTCTTGGATACCGAATATAGCAGGATAAGCTTTTGGGCATTTATCCGGGTCTGATTTGATGTTGGTCATATTGTAATGCTCATATATAACCCATATATAATAGGAAGCTTAGCCTTCTCAGTAACCCCCATGCAAACTTTCTATGCCATAATGCATATAAGGGTTTATTGCCTCGTAAGTTGGCACAGAATATGCTTATTTTCTAGTGAAATGTTAACACTATTCTAACAGGAGGTTTATTCGTTATGGCAAAAGAAGATTATACAATCCCGACATTTGATTTAAGTGGTAAGGTAGCAATCGTAACAGGCGGTACAAAGGGACTGGGCTATGGCATCGTCATGAAGCTCGCCGCTGCAGGAGCTAAGGTAGTGATCACCAGCCGCCATCAGGATGACTGTGATGCAGTAGCTGCTGAGGTAAAGGAACTGGGCGGAGAAGCCATGGGTATCAAGACAGACGTTCAGAACCTGGAAGAAATCCAGAATCTGGTAGACAAGACCGTTGCTGCTTATGGCAGGCTTGACATCATGGTTAACAATGCCGGTGTTGCTGTTACAAAGCGTCTTACAGATATGACAGAGGATGAGTACAACAGAGTGCTTGATTCCAACTTAAAGAGCGTATTCTTCGGCGGCCAGATTGCTGCAAAGAAGATGATCGAGCAGGGCGAAGGCGGCAACATCATCAACATGTGCTCCATCGGCGGTATCAAGGGCAACAACCAGCTGTCCACCTACGGTGCTTCCAAGGCCGGTGCCATCAACCTGACCAAGTCCATGGCATGGGAATGGGGCCGCTATGGCATCCGCGTAAATGCTATCTGTCCCGGTTATGTTAAAACTGCCTTAAATGCAGAAGCACTCGAGAATCCGAAATTCAAAGAGAAGACCTTAAAGGGCATCCCGCTGAGAAGATTCGGTACTGTAGAAGAAATCGCCAACCTGACCTTATTCCTGGCTTCCGATGCCTGCAATATGCTTACCGGTGAGTTTATCGTAGCAGATATGGGTGCAACCCTTGGAGGAAATGTCTAATCAATTGGATATTAATTGGGACAATATGTAAATAATTGACATATTATTTTGAGCAAAGTGATTTGACAAATTTAATATTGGACAAAATTTTTAAGAAAGCTTCAGTTGTTTTTGTGACATCTGAAGCTTTTTTTGTGACATTTACTTGATTTTCATAGTGTTAAAATGTTATCATTAAGATACAATATTTTATAATCCGTAATTTTTACTATTGTAGATTATCAAAATGTATTATTTATAGACGACAAAAGAGAAGCCTTTGAACATTTGTAAGTTGGGGGAACTACTATGGATATATCACAGGGGATTACAATAGAGAACCGGCAGCTCATGTCCCAGACTCAGATCCAGTCGCTGGAGATTCTCACCATGGACTCCATAGAGCTGGAAGAATTTCTGCAGGATGAGTTTATTAATAATCCGCTTCTGGACTGTAATTCAGATTCTGTGACGGTTTCCGGGATGGACAGAGTTTCTCTCTGGGAACCTCACTCCCAGGGAGGCGGCAAAGGCAAGGAGAATGATGAGGAAGACCTGAATCTGATTGATAATATACCAATGGCAGATGATGATTATCTGAAACAATATCTTCTGGACCAGCTGGATCCCCACCGCTACAATGTGCGGGAGTGGAACCTGTGTTCTTTCCTGATCGACTGCCTGGAGGATGATGGTTATTTTCGGATGGATACCGACCAGATTACCTATCTGACCGGCTGCTCCACCCAGGAGATTGATAAGGTGCTTTCTGATCTCAGGTATCTGGAGCCCTGCGGGATATTTGCCGAAGACCTGCAGCATTGCCTGCTGCGGCAGCTGGAGGAGATGGAGATGGATACTTCTCCCATGAAAGAGATTGTCCTCTATCATCTTGCCGATATCGCCGAGGGAAAGATCAGCAGCATTTCGAGAAGTCTTGACATCTCCACTTCCGAAGTAAGACGGTGCATCAATATTATCAGGGAGCTGAATTCCAGACCCTTATCGGGATTTCGCGGAAATGAGACAGTGTATATTACTCCTGATATTATCTATGCCAGGAGCGGAGATCACTGGGATATCCGGATCAGGGACGGGGGTTTAAGCCGCTACCACCTGAATGACTACTATATAGAGATGATGAATACCACCCGGGATGAGGAGCTTAAAGATTATTTCAGAAAGAAGCTGGACCGCTGCAGATTTATCTTAAGCAGTATCGAACGCAGGCAGAAGACCATGGAGTTGATTGCCCGGGCTATCCTGAAAAACCAGGAGGGCTATTTCCGGGGTCAGGATCGCCTGAAACCCATGACCATGGTCCAGGTGGCGGAGGAGACCGGACTTCACCAGTCCACAGTGGGCAGAGCCGTCCGGGGCAAATATATCCAGTCTCCGGTGGGGACGGTCCTGATCAAGAAGCTCTTCTGCGGCAAGGCAGCCCAGGGTGACTCTGGCAGCGGAGTGACCGCGGAGAGGATCAAGGAGCTGATCGTCAGCATTATCGACGGAGAGAATAAGAAAAAGCCATACAGCGATGCCAAGATTGTGGAGCTGCTCACCAGAAGAGGAATTCACATCTCCCGGCGGGCGGTAGCCAAGTACAGGGAGGAACTGTGGATCAAGAGC
>JAFUDC010000120.1 GCA_017459345.1 Eubacterium sp. | reverse complement strand
CTCCTCTCATACTTCCTCCACCGTTACAGTGACAGGTTCCGTGATCCCATCAAGCAGTTTGGCAGTCAGATTAATCTGCTCCATGATGCTTGGAACATATTTCATGGCTTTCTTGCGGTCAAATAAGACTTTATCACCGGATTTGATCAGGAGTCTGCCTGATTCTACCGGTCTTCCTACACGGAACTTAATCCTGGCGGATCCAGCCTTATCAAGACAGATGGTGGATGGCACAGTATAACGGACCAGGCCTTCAGCTTTCACTGGAATCCCGGCATCCTCTTTACCGCTCCGGTCAGAAGCTTCAACCAAGCCCTGCCCTGCTTCATCTTTATCAGCCGCTTGGCCGGCATGTTTTATCACATATTCTGCAGCGTAGGCTCCTGCATCCTCGGCCTCTTTTGTCACCTGGTCAACCAGGTCATGTACATGGAGAACATTACCGCAGGCGAAAATGCCCGGTACACTGGTCTCCAATGTATTATCCACCCTGGGGCCGTTGGTTACGGGATTCAGTTCCACCCCGGCCTGCTTGGACAGTTCATTTTCCGGGATCAGACCTACGGAAAGAAGGAGGGTATCACAGGGGATAACTTCCTCTGTCCCGGGGATGGGCTTGAGATTTTCGTCCACTGCAGAGACCTCGACAGCCTGGAGACGTTTCTGTCCGATGATCTTTGTCACTGTGGTGCTTAGATGAAGGGGAATCCCGAAGTCGTCCAGACAGTTCTTGATATTACGGAGCAGCCCGTTGGCATAGGGCATCACCTCATAAACTCCTGCAACCTTGATGCCTTCCAGGGTCAGACGTCTGGCCATAATCAGGCCGATATCTCCGGACCCCAGAATCACAACCCGATTGCCGGGACGAAAGTTTTCCAGGTTCATATATCTCTGGGCAAGTCCGGCGGTAAATACGCCGGCTGGACGGGTTCCGGGGATTCGAATCTGTCCTCGGGTTCTCTCCCTGCATCCCATGGCCAGAACCACGGCAGCTGCCTCAAACACGATCATTCCTTCCGGGCTCATGGCGATGACCTGCTTATCTGCTGTCACATCGATAACCATGGTATCCAGATAACAGGCGATATCCGTGTCGGCTACCATGTCCACATATCTCTGGGCATATTCCGGCCCGGTAAGTTCTTCTTTAAACACATGGAGACCAAACCCGCTGTGTATACACTGATTCAGAATACCTCCCAGCTCATCATTTCTCTCCAGAACGGCGACCTTCTCTGCCTTTTCTCTTGCCTTCAGGGCTGCTGCAAGACCGGCAGGACCTCCGCCAATGACAACTACATCATATTGTAATGAACGCATAATCTCACCTCAATCCTTTCAACTTGCCATAAAGAACCTGTGCATCTCTCTCCTCAAAGCGAACCTCTTCTTCCGGGATACCCAGCTCCTTTGCCAGGATATGCATCACTCTGAACTGGCAGAAACCGCTCTGGCATCTTCCCATTCCGGCTCTGGTCCTTCTCTTCACGCCCTCAACGGTCCGGGCGCCAAGAGGCTGGCGGATTGCTGCAATAATCTCCCCCTCAGGAACTGTCTCACAGCGGCAGACAATTTTTCCCCAGGCGGGGTCTCTCCTGATCAGCTCATCCTTCTCTTCAAAGGACATGTCGCTGAAATCCGGAATAGGCTGACGGTAAGGATTGTAGTCCGGCTTTTCCTTCAGGTCACAGCCTGCATCAGCCAGAACATCTCTGACATACTCTGCCACTCCAGGCGCCGCCCCAATACCCGGGGACTGGATTCCGGCGGCATGGATGAAGCCCTTGCAGCTTTCTGACTCTCTGATATAGAAGTCATTGTCATTATTTAAACAGACTGGTCTCTGCCCGGCAAATGTCCGGATGATACAGCGGGGATCAAAGTCAGGAAGCAGCTTCTTTGCCCCCTCGATCAGCTCATCAACACCCAGAGCATCATTGGTGGCATCATATTTATCATCTCTCATGGTTGCTGTGGATCCGATGATAAAGTTTCCGGAAACCGTCGGAATCAGGGCAATACCCTTGGTATCCGGGCCCGGACAGGGGAACATGACCGTGTGAATGGGAAGCACCTTATCCAGTACACACAGGTTTCCGTGACGTCCCTGCATCTTAAATTCATGAATGCCTGCCATAGCGGCCACATCGTCCGCATGAATCCCTGCCGCATTGATGATAAAGCGGGTCTCATAGACATTATCCTGGGTATAGATCACAAAATCCTGCTCGCCCCGTTTTTCGATATGGCGGACCTGCTGGTTGAGGCCGATCTCCGTGCCGTTCTCCATGGCATTTTCCATGAAGGCGATGGCCACCTCAAAAGCATCCACCATGTTGGTGGAGTGGGCAAGAAGGGCTCCTAAGGCATCCTTGCTGATATGGGGCTCCCGGTTTCTGAGCTGTTCCTGATTCAGTCTCTCCACCTGCTCCACACCGTTGATCCTGGCATTATCCATGAGCTCATCCACCTTCTTTAAATCCCTGTCGGAATAGGCCACTACCAGGGTTCCTGTGTTTTTAATCTTAAAGCCCAGTTCTTTGGCAAGGCGGGGATACATTCTTGCCCCGGGGGGATTGATTTTGGCTTTAAGCGTTCCCGGATGGGGATCATAGCCCGGATGGCAAACTGCACCATTCTGTTTGGTAGCCCGGACAGCCACATCGGTGCCTGCCTCCAGCAATATGGTTTTTAACTGATATCTTGCCAGTCTGTGAGCAATCGCCGTTCCGGTGATTCCTCCTCCGATGATGACAACATCATACTTCATAAGGTGACTCCTTTCGATAAAACAATGTCCTGCCCGGTCCTGTCTTCGGATATCACAAGGATACCCGCAGGCTTCCAGGCAGGACACACTACTCATTCCCGTCGATTTAATACTATTTTGTTATTATAACCAGTCTTTACTCTTCTCTACCGCCTTGCACCACTGGGCATATAATTTCTCCCTGGTCTCTGCGTCCATCTGGGGATGGAAGACCTTCTCTGCCTCCCAGAGACCCTTAAGTTCTTCCTCATCCTTAAAGATGCCAACGCCCAGTCCTGCCAGATAGCAGGCTCCCAGAGCTGTGGTCTCTGTATCTTTCGGGCGAACAACATCGCAGTTAAGGATGTCAGCCTGGAACTGCATAAGGAAATCATTCTGGGCAGCTCCGCCGTCCACTTTGAGCTCCTTTAACTTGATGCCGGCGTTCTTCTCCATCTCCTCAAGAAGGTCTCTGGTCTGGTAAGCCATGGACTCTAATGCAGCTCTTGCCATCTGCTCCTTGGTGGTTCCGGCTGTGATACCGATCATCATGCCTCTGGCACCCGGATTCCAGTGAGGTGCGCCAAGACCGGTGAAGGCCGGCACGAAGAAGAGGCCGCCGTTATCCGGAATGCTCTCTGCCATGGCCTCGGAATCTGCTGCATTCTCAAAGATATTTACCTTATCACGGAGCCACTGGATAACCTGACCGGCAATCAGGATGCTGGCACCCATGGAATATTTTACCTTGCCGTCCTTGCCCCAGGCAACGGTAAGCAAGCCCTTCTCGGTCTCGGGAGCCACATCACCTGTGTACATCAGCGGAACTGCGCTGGTACCATAAGTATTCTTGGCAGAACCCACATCAAAGCAGGCCTGGCCGAATAAGGCCGCAGACTGGTCACCGGCAACACCGGCAATGGGAATCTCCACGCCGAAGAACTCCGGATCCGTGTAGCCGAAGATGCCAACAGATGGTTTAACCTCCGGAAGAATGCATTTTGGTACATTGAAGATTTCAAGAAGTTCATCATCCCATACCAGCTCATGGGCATTAAAGAGCATGGTTCTTGCCGCATTGGAGTAGTCCTCTGCGTGTACCTTACCCTTGGTCAGCTTGTAAATCAGCCAGGAATCGATATTACCGAAGAGGAGCTCCCCAGCTTCAGCCCTTTCCTGAGCATGAGCCACATTATCCAGAATCCAGCGGATCTTGGAAGCGGAATAGGTGGGATCGATCACAAGACCGGTCTTCTTGTTGACCGTATCATTGTATCCCTTTTCAATAAGGTCATTGCATATGTCGACACCGCGGCGGCATCCCCATACAATCGTATTATAGATTGGCTCGCCGGTGGCCTTATCCCAGATGGTGGTGGTCTCTCTCTGATTGGTGATGCCCAGGCAGGCGATATCCTTGGGATCAATGCCGGCCTTCTTCACTGCGTTCTGTGCGGTGCGAAGTGTCACATCCCATACTGCATTGCCGGACTGCTCCCACCAGCCGGAATGGGGGAAGAACTGCTCATACTCTTCGTAATCATACACAAGCTTCTTGCCCTTCTCATCGTAGATCACGCCTCTTGACCCGGTGGTTCCCTGATCCATAACCAGAATGTACTTTGCCATAATGTAGCCCTCCTTTTTGATTAATAGAATTCTTTGTATAAGTCCCTCGGATTGCTCCGCTGCCTCAGCAGCTTTCGCAATCCGCCGCAATATCTCGATTCCGTGCTGATCGCACTGCATCTCGATATCGCTTGTCGTCGCTAATGTATGGCCATCTATGCCCGCAAGCGGTCAGATGTCCCTACATTGCGACCGGACTTATCCAATAAAAAATCCCACCAATAAGACCGTAGTGTTACGGCCTTATTGATAGGATACATGCTCAACCTATTTGAAAAAATTTTGTTTTCATAAATCAATTATAAACCAGGAAAAACAAGCTGTCCATACCAAATCTGAAATTCAGCAGATTTGTACAAATCAATAATAATTATTTTGTGGAAATTGTCTGAAAACAAAAATCGTGCTGATTAGCAGAATAATCCGACTGAACTTTTACGGCATATCTTTATAGAATACCTCCAGGAACTCTGCTGCAGAGGCAGCACCAGGATCCAGATGGCCGATGGCACGCTCGCCCAGTCTCATGGCACGTCCCTTGGTAGCCACGATGTTTCTGGTGGACTCCAGACCGGCCTTGCCGGCATCCACAGCCTTCTCCATGGCTTCCTTAGCCGGAGTGCCTGCTGCATACTCTGCCTTCATGGTCTCCAAAGCAGGGATGAAGGTATCCAGCATGGTCTTCTCACCGGTGGTGGACTTACCCCGCTTCTGGATAATGGCTACACCCTTGTCCATCATATCGATAAACTCAGCAAATGTAGCCCCCTCTTCCGGTCCCTTTGCCTTGATGGGGAGACCGAACTTCATAAAAAAGCTGCCGTAAAGAGGGCCTGAGGATCCGCCGACCTTGTCAAGAAGAGCCTTGCCTACGTTATTGTAGAAGTCTCTGACATTCAGCCCTTTCCATTCGTCAAGATGCTTATTTACCTCGCGGAAACCGATCTCCAGATTGATGCCATGGTCACCGTCACCGATGGCGGAGTCAAGCTCTGTATAGTAGGCTCCTCTCTCCTCCACCAGAGCAATCAGGTCCTCAATTACTTTAATGAAATATTCTTTACTTAACATGTAGTCGCTCATATTATCACGTCCTTTATCTCATTCTCACGTAACCCGGGTTATTGCGAAACTTACCTGCAAGTTTAAGCAAAATCTGTTACGAAATCATTATTTCTGGGTGAAGTAAGGTGTATCACATGGTGCATCCATGAGTTCTTTAAGCTCATCATCAAGCTTCATCAGAGTTACGGACATACCTGCCATATCCATAGAGCATGCGAATGGTCCAACCAGGGCTTTGTAAACCTTGATGCCCTTCTCGTCAAGGATCTGGGCTACTCTTCTGTAGCATACATGAAGGTCCATAAGAGGTGTGGCTCCAAGGGAGTTCACCAGTACATAAACTTCGTCGCCTTCTGCGAAGGGAAGATCCTTAAGAATGGGATCCATGATCTCATCGATTACCTTATCTGCTGTGTCAATCTTACCTCTTCTTACACCAGGCTCGCCATGGATACCCATACCGATCTCCATATCGCCATCCGGAAGGTCAAAGATCACATCGCCTTTAGCCGGAAGCGTGGCTGAGCTCATGGCAACGCCCATAGTACGTGTATTGTCGTTGGCCTTGTTGGCAGCTGCCACAACCTCATCAAGGTCAGCACCTGTGTCAGCCTTAGCTGCTGCAACCTTGAATACGAAGAAGTCACCGGCGATACCACGGCGGTCTGCAATATTATCGGAGGATACCACATCGTCAGTTACCAGCACGGTTTCAACCCGGATATCATCCTCTTCCTCTGCCTGCTCAGCACCCATATCGAAGTTCATAACGTCTCCGGCATAGTTACCATACAGGTAGATACAGCCCTTGCCATTATCGCAGGCCTTAGCTGCTGCGTAGCAGGGATCCGGTGACGGGGAGGTGTTGATATTGCCGATAACAACGCCATCTGCAAAGCCTTCGCCAACGTAGCCGATGAAAAGCGGCTCATGTCCGGAGCCTCCGCCGATAATGACACCAACCTTATCCTTGGTTCCTGCATCATTGGCAATCACTACTCTGCCCTGGGCCTCATCAAGATCGCACATCTTCACATACTCTTTGTGGGCTCCCACATAACCCTCAATCATCTCTTCCACGATATCATAGGGATCGTTGAATAATCTTTTAATCTTTGCCATTACAAATACCTCCTTCGATATAGAAATAAATAATTACATTTATGTCATATGGCCAGGATATCAAGCCGGCCATCAGACTTCTGCCTAGAGCTTGTTTACATTTCTTGCATCCTCGGATGCCTGGATGGCAGCATCTGCATCGCCGCTTCCTGCAGCGGTAACCACTCCGGCAAGGGCTCCCTCAACAATTGGGCAGTCCACCATGCGGCACTTGTCTGCCAGGTCTTCATCCACCAGGTCCAGGGCAGTTTCCGCACTTAAGATAGAACTTCCCAGGTCGGCATAAATCAGAATATCATCACAGTCCTCGATGGACTCGATGGCTTCCTGTATCTTTATGGCACTGGTTCCAATCCTGCCCCCATCTGCTCCGCCTGCAGCCACTACGGATACAGAGCCGTCATTCATCTCGTTCACCAGATCCCTTAAACCGTTGGCAATCAGTTCGCTGTGGGATACCAGAACTACACCTATCTTACTCATCGCTATCCTCCTGTAAAATGCAAGTTTATGGTTGTCAGATAAAAATGTTTCTGAATAGTTACTTTACTTACAAAAAGTATATTTAAAAAAGTTATCCTGTCACCTTTCTGCCAGGACAGAACGGATGATTCCGTTAAAATTATCAGCATTCCATGCAGAACGACCGATAAAGCGTCCGTCGATATGGTCCATCTTACTTAAGCCGACCGCATTCTCCGGATTCACACTGCCGCCGTAAAGAATCGGAATGGCTGCACCGGCCTCCGGACCGAAAAGCTCGATGAGAGTTTCCCGGATCACCACATGAATCTGCTCTGCATACTCCTTGCTTGCCGGCTTGCCGCCCACGCCGATAGCCCACACAGGCTCATAGGCAATCCACAGCTTGCCGGTCCGGGCCGCCTTCACCCCGAAAAGTCCCTTCTTAAGCTGGATACGGATTATCTCCTCGGAGATACCATAGTCCTTCTCCTCCCCGGTCTCACCGACACAGAGCAGGGTGGTAAAATCATGGCCCAGGGCACATAAGACCTTCTTGTTCTCCTCCTCATCAGTTTCCCCCAGGACGTGTCTCCTCTCGGAATGGCCCACCATAATCAGATCTGTGCCGCATTCCTGAAGCATCAGGGGTGAAATCTCGCCGGTAAACTGTCCCTGTTCCTCCCAGCCCATATTCTGGGCGCCAACCATGAGAAGGTCCGGCTTCTTAATAGCATTGGCATCCTTCTGGGTCGTATAAGAAGGAATCACAAAGAGCTGAATCTCCTCCCGGCTGATATCTGCCGTGAGATCCTGCAGACCGGTGATGAAATCCACTGTGTCCTGAATGGTCTTATACATCTTCGTGTTGGTTCCAAAATAAAACTTATCCGCCATATCAACCTCCTGTTCAGAAAGATTACTATACAAAAATCTTTTTGGCAAATATTTAATTGCTGTTATCTATAATTTTACACAAATTGTGGCGCAAATGCAACTGAATTATGTGCATTTTTGATTTGCTCCATTAAAAAATGCCCCTGTTAACTCAACAGAGGCAAAGCTCAGGACAAATCCTGTCATTAATATTCACTTGTTATTCGATTGATTTCTTCTGCCAGGTGACATACAGGCAGACCCACCACATTATAATAATCTCCCCGGATTCCGGAGATAAAGACCGCTGCCTTTCCCTGGATCCCGTAGGCTCCTGCCTTATCCATGGGTTCTCCGCTGGCTATATAGTCATGAATCTCTTTCGCGGAAAGCTTACGCATAATCACATCCGTGCACTCAGAAAATGCCCTCCGCTCCAGCAGATGCCTGCCCCTGGTATGGATGAGGCACACCCCGGTATATACCTGATGGGTTCTTCCGGAAAGCTCTGTAAGCATCCGGGCTGCATCGGCCTCATCCTCCGGCTTTCCGAGAATCTCATCGGAAAGAACTACTACGGTATCAGCACCGATGAAGAGCAGGTCCTCGTCTTCCGGCGCGATTATCTCCGTGTCCAGGTCCTTATCCGGAAAAGGATCCTGTATCCCGGATCCAGCTTCAATGCCATGAGCCATGACCACCGCCATGGCCTTTCTATAGGACAGGTCTTCCACCAGCCTGTCAGGTGACTGTGCAGTGATATCCTCATCTGCATCACTGACCTCCACAGTAAAGGCATAGCCAGCCTGGGCCAGAAGCTCTCTTCTCCTGGGTGACCCCGATGCCAGTATAATCTTCATATATTTCCTCTTTCTCTTTTTCAGACCAGCAGGTCTCTCACATTTTCCCGATCAAAGGTTACCGATTTCACCCCATCCACCTCGATCTGGTATAAGGCATTGGCCGCCAGATGCTCCGCCGCCTGCTCAAGATCCCGGATACCGGTGGTGTTTTTATAGATATCAATTACCTCGTTAAGTCCATCCGGGGCCACTATGCACTCCTCCGCCTTAAGCCCCATCCGCTTAAGTACCTTGGGCAGGGCAAAGCGGGAGAAGATGATCTTCTTCTCCTCAGGGGTGTAGTCCGGAATATCGATCACGGCAAACCGGGACATAAGAGGGGCGCTGATCTGGGTCTTATCATTAGCGGTAGCAATGGGGTAAACCCCGCTGGTGGGGATCATGCACTCAATATAATTATCCGTAAATCCCAGATTATCAAGGAGAGTAAGGAGGACATCCGCCGGATTCCCGTTGCCCTTTCCGGAGGCCGCCTTGTCCAGCTCGTTGATGATGAAAACCAGATTGGACTCTCCTGCGTTGGCAAAGGCCTCCATGATGATGCCGGGCTTGGCATTGGAATAGATTCTGGAGCTTCCGGTCAGCTGCTCGGGATCATTGATGGAGCTCATATCAAGAGTTGCCCAGGGAAGCTTCAATATACGGGCTACGGCATAGGCCACCTGGGACTTCCCCGTTCCGGCAGGACCAACCAGGAGGAGGCCGTAGGCCGGCAGGGTGTGGGTCCGGTTGATCTGGATGATGGTCTCGATAATCCGCTGCTTCACCTTCTCCATGCCATAGAGCTCCTCATCCAGGATCTTCCTTGCCGCCGCCGGATCGATGGATTGAAAATAATTATTCTTCCACTGGATATTGAGCATGATGGAAAGAGCCCTCTGGGCATGCCGTCTCTCCTCCGCCGTCACTTCGTGGGACCTGGCCACAGCAAAGTTTCTCCTTGACCAGAGACGGATATTATCCGGCAGGGTCCTGCCTGCGCAGTAGAGGAAATCCTTGATGCTCTGCAGGCTGGTCAGCTTCATGTCATCGCCGGTTTCCTCCTCATCCTCATCCGGCACTTCCTCCGAAGGAGCGTGACTGGCAAGGAGGCGCTCAATCATAAACTGCAGGAAGCCATCCTCCGCCGACAGCTTGGTTCCGCTGCCAAAGGCCGTCTCCCTGATCTTGTAGACGGCATATCCATCCTCCAGGTTCTTCCCCGAGAGCCGGACCGGGATGTGGTTCTCCCCCAGCCACTTAAGCAGGCTGACAAAGCGGGCATCGATTTTTAAGATGTTGGCGCTCACCGCCCCATCCTCTTCCTCAAACTCAAAAGTTGTCTTCTTCACCGGATTGGTAAATACTCCGTTGGAATGATGCTTCCACCGTCTTAAGGAATTATCAAGGACCATGATGGGACTTTCCGGAGCAGGCGTCCCCTCATCCGAGCGGAAAATAGTATAAGTACATTCGTATGTATCCTTCTGATAGGATACGTCACTGAAATCAAAAACCGGCATAAGCTGTTCTCCCCTGATGCTATATATTATACGTTAAAAACAAAAGCCGGATCATCATAGAATCTAAACACTCTACCATGACCCGGCAATGAACTCGTACACCTCAACCCGATGGAATTCCCGATCTGCCTGAATTACTCAGATAAAGTATATCCTGCAATTCGGGCAAGTTCCTTAATGGAATCTCTGGAAACCTTCTTGCCCCTGTACTCGATCAGGTCTTCGCACTGACCGGTAAATATATCACTCGGATTATACTTCTTGATGATAATCCTGTCTTCCTCTGTAAAAATCTCCAGCGGCTCTCTCTCCCCGATTTCAAAGCTCTTGCGGAGCTCCATCGGTAATGTAATTCTTCCTAATGAATCAAGCTTTCTGACAATTCCAGTACTCTGCATAGTTTGAACTCCTCTCTCGTTTTACTATCTGTTATTATAAACCGCCCGACGAAATCTTTCGCCTGGCAGCCTACCTGATTTTAGTATATCACGAAAAAGCGAAATGTCAACTAAATAATGGAAACTTATTGTTAAAATGTAAATATGTCAAAAAAGCGTAAATAGTTCTATGATTCGTCCATATCCGGCTGCAGGTCCGACAGCCGGCCATTAAGCCCCTTATTCTAAGACTGTTTCAGCCTTTCTCCGTACATGGCCTGGAAATAATTCTGGTACTCTCCGGATATGATTCTTTCCCACCAGTCCTTGTTATCCAGATACCACTGGATGGTTCTCTTAATGCCATCCTTAAACATGGTCTCCGGCAGCCAGCCCAGCTCCCTGTGAATCTTGGCGGGATCGATGGCATAGCGCATGTCATGCCCCTTCCTGTCCGTCACATGGGTAATGAGCGATTCCGGCTTGTCAAGGGCATTACAAATAATCTTAACGATGTCGATATTCTTCATCTCGTTATGACCGCCGATATTATAGACCTCTCCTACCTTGCCCTGGCGGATGATCAGGTCAATGGCCTTGCAGTGGTCCTCCACGTAGAGCCAGTCTCTGACATTCAGTCCCTCTCCGTAAACCGGAAGGGGCTTGTCCTCCAGAGCATTGGCAATCATCAGAGGAATCAGCTTCTCCGGGAACTGGTAAGGACCATAGTTATTGGAGCACCTTGATATGGTAACCGGCAGGCCGAAGGTCCTGTGATAGGCGTTGACCAGAAGGTCGGCCCCCGCCTTGGAGGAAGAGTAGGGGCTGCTGGTTTTAAGCGGAGTCTCCTCGGTAAAGAAGAGGTCAGGCCGGTCTAAAGGCAGATCACCGTAGACTTCATCGGTTGAAACCTGGTGATATCTCTTCACTCCCACTGCCCTGCTGGCATCCATCAGTACCTGGGTTCCCAGGATGTTGGTTTTAAGAAAGATGCCCGGATCCTCGATGGACCGGTCCACATGGCTCTCGGCTGCGAAATTCACCACCATGTCCGGCTTCTCCTCCTCGAAGAGGGCAAATACGGCATCCCTGTCACAGATATCCATTTTTTCAAAACGAAAATTCGGATACTCCATGGCTTTCTTTAATGTCTCAAGGTTTCCGGCATAGGTCAGCTTGTCTATGCAGACAATGCGGTCTTCCGGGTGTTTTTCAAGTTCAAGATATACAAAATTAGCTCCGATAAATCCGGCTCCGCCGGTAACGATGATTGTCATTTTTCTTCTCCTTTTATTATCTTCTGTCAATTGGACAGGTATTGGTATATGTTCATGCAGGTATATTTATCCTTATAGTGGGATGCCAGGCCGAACTCAATCTGATTGGTCCCCCTCACCTGAATCCCCTCCGGTTCCCGGTGGGACAGCTTATAAGCTCCCCGAACAGTCCGGACTCCGGTCTTTCCGGAAGCATAATTGTATGAACGGATTTTTATGGGATGATAAGCTTTTTTCAGTTCTTTCCGCTCCGCCTTGCTGGCTGAATCTTCTATAGTATATATGGTGCTTCCCGATATGTCAAAGCCCTGAAAATCTCCCGCCGTATTTTTGATGGAAAATGTCTTAAGAGGATGCCGGTTATTGATCACATGCCCCTTCTTCAGAGAGAATATCTTAAAGCTCTGTTTCCCTGAATTCGTATAGCGGACAGCCAGGAGGCTCCCATCCTCACTGACAGCCGGAAAGCAGTTGATTGCATTGCCTTTCCCGGAAATGGGTATCCTGTAATGATACTTGGCATGTTTTTTCAGGGTTTTCCCCTTCTGATAGGGAAAGCAGGAGATGCTGGTGGAATATCCTGTCCCGTTCTTAGCGTCGCTCCCGGTCCAGAGCCAGGTTTTTCCCTTGTAGCTGACACAATCCAGGTTAGTCCCATGACCAAAGCCCTTGAGAGTCATAAAATCTTCCTGGTAGGTCCCGTCCTCCTCATAGCGCACCCGGGTCAGCCTCAGTCTGGCACTGTCTTTTCCGGAAAAGCCCATACAGGACAGGTAATAATAGTAGGTCCCGTCGCTGGTATATCCCTGTGGAACCCGCCTGGTGGCAAGCAGGGTGGCGCCATGTACCAGCCGGACATCGCTTCCCGCCGGCTCTTCGGGCACAGTGGCAGCAATCTTTTTCTGCAGTTTTTCCGTCAGCCTGGGCATGGAGGTATTCTGCCTGGCACTGATATGTTTAGCCGCAAGACCGGCATATACCGGCAGAGACAGGTTCCGCATACCAATCAGAAACAGCATGCAGCCGAAAAGAAGTATCCGGGTCTTAATCATCTTCTTTACTTTCACAATCCTTCCTCCGTCTCCTTCTTTGCCAGTTCAGTTATCTTTCCCGGCTTCCCGCTTTTTTCAAGAAAATGGTCTCGGATATATCTGTAGATCCGCTCAGTACTATGTCCGTCCAGGGCAGCCAGGAATACTTCTCTGAATTTTTCTTCCCTCCTGGAGAGGGTGTCTCGATCCTCCGCTTCTTCCGTGCACGAGGCAAAAGTCTCTTCTTTCTCATCTTCCATATCTTCCCCGCCCTGGCCCAGCAGCTTCAGGGCAGCCCGGATCAGACCTTCCATGGTGTGCTCCACCGGACCCGGTGCGAGCTGTTCATAGTCAAAGTAAAAATCTCTGTTCCTGATGTAGTCCTCCTCATCAAATGCATAGAAAAGCATGGGAAGTTCCAGGATCGAGGCCTCGAAAATACAGGAGCTGTAGTCCGTGATCAGCAGGTCGGCAACCAGCATGAGATCATCAATATGGTCCTTGCCGGTCAGATCAAGAATCCTGTCACTATATTCTTCCGGAATGATCACCGGCTGCTTCACAAAGGGGTGATGCTTGATGATGAGAACAACCTCCTCCGGCATCTCATCCATAAATAAACGGACATCAAATGCATCTTCCGGATAATAGGCATCCTTGTTCCCGTCTCCCCGGAAGGTGGGTGCAAAGAGAACTGCCTTTCCCTCCCGAAGCAGGGGATACCGGTTATAAAGCTCCTCCCTCTTATTCTTCTTGTACTGCCAGTCAAACAGGTCATCCGTCCTGGGGACTCCCAAGGCCGCAATCTTATGGTAAGGGACTGCAAAGGCCTCCGCATAGATTCCCCTTAAGCGCTCGCTGCTTACACTGACAAAGTCATAGTTCCTGTGATTCATGGAACTTTGAGGGGCGCCGCCCTGTTTACCCATCCTGCTGAGACCGAAGGTCTTGAAGGCTCCGCAGGCATGCCACAGCTGCACCACCCTGGTTTCCGGCCGGACGGTCAGGCTGTGGAGCTGGGGATAGAAGTCCTCAAGAATGATAGCCCGGGCCTGGGCACATAGTCTGGCACATTTCCTGATCTCCTCACGGGAAAGGGCATCTATGGTGCTGGTATTGATGAATTCTGTCACCTCAACATCCGGATCTGCCTCAAACATTTTCCGGATCCTCTGCAGATTGCCCCCTTCCTCCGGCAGCCGCTCAGACAGGAACAGCACCCTGTTTCCGGTAAGGGGAGTATTCCTCTGGACCTCCTTCCGGTACCGGTCTGCAAAATAGTTTGTGTGCTGCTGGCGGGGGCTGTAGCTGATGCCGCTGTTCTTATAGACATAGTCATTGGCCTTCTTCTTGGCCTTCTCCATATCCTTCCCCTCTGACAGGTAGGATCTGGCCAGCAGCAGGGGAAGGCCGGCTGTCAGAGCCGCAAACCTGGCCTTGCTTGGCTGATAGCCCGCATCACTGCGGGCAAACAATTCCTTCTGGACGGGAAAGGGCTGATCATCCAGGAGGATTTCCTCCATGCCGCACCACAGGGCAAATGTAATGGTGACCCGTCTTCTGGGCGGTGTCATGAAGACATAGGGCAGCTCAATCTCTGCATCCGCCCGGATCTGAGGCCCGATATCTGTGTCCTCGATACATACCTCCATGGGGAATCTCCGGTCAACCAGCCTCTGGGAAAAGATCGCCTGTACCCGGATCTTCTTGTCCTGATGTTCCGATGGAAGCTGGCCGCGGAAACCCAGCTTCATGATCTGCTCATTAATATTCACCGTAATCCTGTAG
>JAFUDC010000119.1 GCA_017459345.1 Eubacterium sp. | reverse complement strand
TTGTTGGCTGTCAGGACGGATAGAGCTAAAAATGCTGCAATAACCAAAGTAGACATGTATTTCTTTTCCAAGATTCTTTTTGCTTTCTTCATATTATCACCTCTGGCTATATTTTTACCGGAAAGTGAAAATATATACACTGAATAGCAAAATGTTTTCAGGGAAGATAAGAATCCATATCGTCAATCTCCACCCCGGGATAATAGCAGGAAAGAATCTGTTCCGCTTTCTTATCTCCTGCCAGGGCATTGGCACCATAAAGGCTCAACCCCATGCCATGTCCCCTGCCCAGAGTGACCATGCGAAGCTGATCCTCATAGTTTTCCAGACTGAAACAGGTGGAACTTAAGCCAAACAGTTCCTTCCACTCCTCCCCGATCCAGCTGTTCTTCTTTGTGGATACCTCCTTTACATATCCATGTTTTGTCTGATTAGTGACAGTAAGATTTTTCCTGCAGCTTTTTTCCGTTTCCTTCTTGCCATTTTTGCTTAAGATCTGCGCACATTCCTTATATGTAATCATCTTTACTCCCAAGTATTCCGCCGATTCCACATCCTGGGGGCTTTCAACAGCTTTCAGATAAGGCACCTCCACATCATAAATCTCCTTAGAAGAGATTGTCTCCCCACCGGACACCTGATGATAGAGGGCATCGATCAGCTCATCCTCATAGACCAGCACCTGCCCGAAGGTTTCCTCAGAGGCCTCCCGAAGTCTGTTCCGGTATTCCATATAACTTCTCTTTCCGTTTGACTCCATAAGCTTTTCCTGGGAAATGTAATCCAGGGTCAGATTGCTTTCCTTTACCGTCTTCGCTCTCCCGACTGCCTTAAGCAGATTCGTCCTGCAGACGATCATCCATGCCTTCAATGCCTCCTTTTCTCTGATATAGGACAATTCGGAAGCTGCCATCCCCATCACATATTCTTCTCCATCAATATATTTGCCGTCTGCCTGTTCTATCTGTATTCCCATCTTACGCTGTCCTTTATCTGATCCCCCGGTAAAGATCAGGGTTATTATTCCGGGAATCAGTATTGCGGAAAGAGAGAACAGAAACAGCCTGAATAATTTTTTCATTTTACTATTATATGCCGGATAGCCTTATTATAGGACTGCAGGTTTTCATGAAGACCGACTGTTTTTGTCCTGATGGAAGATTTATAAAGATTGATAGCTTTTGTTCTGATGGAAGATTTATATAAACCTATAGGTTTTTGTCCTGACAGAAGAAGAATTAACAGATAAAGTACAAAAAAATATATATCAGATGCGACTATTTTTATTTACTTTTTCTGTGATTTTCCTGTCTTTGACACATAAATGAAGCCAAAAGGCCCCGATAAGTACTGTTCATGCGCTTTTCAGGGCCTTCTTTAATGTTAACTAACATGCGTATTCTTCTGCTTTTTCTACCAGATGGGAAATTTTTTTGAGAATCATCCTATTCAGCCGGGATATGTCGGCATACTACCGGATTGCTTCCTCTTGTCTGCCTTTTCCACATCAATCCTGTCCTGTCAAGGCTGCAAAGCACCGTTTGACGGCTCCGGCCTTGACAGGGCAGGAACTGATGTGGCAGTTTTCGATCAAGAGGAAGCAATCTCTTTCTGTCCTTACGGACTGTTTTTATTTTTTTGTGTTCTTACATATATTTCTCATTTTTGCTATGGGTATCAGCTCTTTTGATGTGTCGAATCCGAATTCCTGATGCAGACGGTCTGTCAGTTCCGTCCTGTCGTATGATGGGATGTATCCATACCCTTCTATCTTTGTCATATTCATATCCCTGAGTTGCTGTATAAGGGTTTCTGCTGTATATTTATTTTCCATGCGTATCTCCAGGTAACGAAAGATGATCAGGGCGATAAAGCAGGTCATAAAGTGGGCTTTGATGCGCTCATCCCTCTGGAGATAGGCAGGCCTTGCCTTGAACTCATGCTTCATGATGCGAAAACACTCTTCGATCTGCCAGCGCTGCCGGTTAACCCGGATGATTTCTTCCGCCTCATCTTCCAGATTAGTACAGACCGCATAAAAGCCATCATATTTTTCTTCCTGGGCAATCCTTTCTTCATTGATGGAATACACAGAGTGTTCAGCGACCTCGCCTTCTTTAGTACACCGTTCTTCTTTGATGAACCGTTTATCATCAGTCGGCCTCCTGTTTTTGAGTCCTGAGGGATGGGCCACTTTCTTTTTTGCTCTTTCCACCTGGCGCTGGCGCAGGGCTCTGGTATAGTCCCGGTATTTCAGGGAGTAGCTGGCTATGATCCGCTGTTCCAGACCATCCTCATTGATCCATCGTTCTTTATATAAAACTGTCTCTTTATCTTTTTCTTCATCCAGATCTGACAGGCGGAATACTTCCCCGGGACAGCCAGGTCTGCTCCATCCGTCCTCATCAAGGAGCCATTCTTCCTGGTACTGCTTCAGCTTTTTCACAGACTGCGTTGTGATGAAAGCACGTCCACCCCTGTTGTTGAAGATTCGGCTTTCTGTGGAAGACAGTCCGGCATCTGTACAGACTATGAACCTGGACAAGGAGAAATCAGAGAGGAGTTTCTGCTCTAGAGGCCGCAGGGTGACCTGTTCATTGGTATTGCCGGGATTGATGCAGAAAGCCAGGGGGATGCCGTCCCTGTCCATGAAGAGTCCCATCTGTACGATGGGGTTGGGCCGGTGCTCCTTGGAATAGCCGTATTGTCTGTCCCCGTCAGCTTCTTCGGTCTCGAAGTAATAGTTGGTACAGTCATAGTAGATGACATCTGTTCTGCGGGCAGACATTTTCAGGCTGTTCCTATAGAGGATGGACTGGATATAGTCTGATTCAGCAGCGAGCAGGCTTAAGGCCCTGTAGATCTGATGCAATTCAAAATCTGGAGCTTCTATGAACTTAAGGGACTGCTCCGCAGTATTCTTTTTGGAACCGGGATAGAGGATCCTGGAATAGACCAGCCTGGAGAGGATAGAGTTAAGATTATAGGAAAATTTATATTTTCGTTTAATGGCAGTACAGATCTTATGGAGCCCCAGGTCATAATAGATATCCTGAAGGAAGAGATATCCGGCATTAAAGGATCTTTGTTTATCCAGAGGGATAGAGCGCACAGGAGAAAAAGCTATGGAGACAGAAGCATCTTCTTTTGCTTTTTCATTTAATTCAGCGACATGGGCCCTGGCCCAGGCTTCGGCATCGTCCACGCCATAAGTTTCACAGATATATTTGTCGTTGCCGAGACGTTCGACTACAACACTGGTGATCTTCTTGTTCTTGTATGCTGATTTTATCACAGAATAAGAGTTTGAATGAGCAGATTTAGTTATTTTTAATCGCATAAACACCTCCATAATCCTATATATAGTATAACACAGTGCTTAGTGATACGCAATATAAAAATATATTTTTTGACAAAAAAATCCGCTAACCAAGCCAGTTAGCGAAAAATTAAAGATATTCAACTGTCAAAGACCCGTCCTGATGGAAGATTTATAAAGATTGATAGCTTTCGTTCCGATGGAAGATATAGATAAACCGATAGCTTTTTGTCCTGACAGGTGAAGAATAAACAGATAAAGTACAAAAAAATATATATCAGATGCGACTATTTTTATTTACTTTTTCCGTGATTTTCTGTACAATAGAAACAAACTATGTATAAGGAGATAGTATGCCCTCATGCACTCTCCCTTTACATATCATACATGTATGCGTAATCACCGGGTGATTGCGATTGAATTGTTTTCCCGTAATCTCTTTATTTTACTGGTTGTGAGAGACTGAGATAAACTGAGATTATAGTAATAATGAAAGGGGATATTTATGGGAACCAGAGATATGATCAACAACGGTATCAATGCGGAAGATAAATCCCGTATGATACAGGAGTATGTTCCCGGTAAGCAGATTACACTTGCACATATGGTCACCAGACCCAAGGCTTCTGTATATAAGAAGCTGGGGCTTCCTGATGATTACCACGATGCCATCGGCATCATGACCATCACTCCGTCGGAAGCGACCATCATTGCGGCAGATATCTGCACCAAGGCGGCGTCCATCAAGCTTGGATTTGTCGACCGCTTTTCGGGATCTGTTATCATTGTCGGCTCCACTGCCAATGTAGAAGCTGCCTTAAACAGTGTTATCAGTACATTCTATAATAAGCTGGGCTTTGATGCGGTTTCTATCACTAAGACATGATTTGGACATTTTGGAGTTAACATGATATGAGAATTATGCTCATCGGACCTTCTGCGGCAGGCAAGACCACGCTGATACAAAGGCTCCGTGACAAAGAGATTAAATATGACAAGACACAGGCTGTTGAATATGTGGGCAATTTCATAGATACTCCCGGGGAGTACATGCAGCAGCGCGGCTACTGGGGTTCACTGACCATTACCTCCTATGATGCGGATATCATAGGACTGGTGCAGGATTCCACCAGCGAGGACTGCTGGTTTTCCGGCGGAGTATCCACCAAGTTTGCCAAACCCGTAATCGGGATTCTTACCAAGATTGACAGTGAAGATTCCAATCAGAAGCAGGGAAGGTCTTATCTGGAGCTGGCCGGCTGCAGGGATATCTTCCCGGTAAGCTCCTACACCGGAGAGGGCATTGACGCTCTGATGGATAATATCCATCGGATTCTGGACCGCTATAAGACGGATAATGCCTCAATCTATGCGGATGATTACTTTGATTGATTACAACAGTTCAAGAGCTTGCCAATTTTTCAATATGATGAGAAACGCTTGCTTTCTTATTACAATCTGATTCATGAATGATACCAAGGGGGTGTCTGCCTTGATAATTCTTACCAAAGAGAATGTAGCAGAATATGTGCATTCAAGGCTTGATTTTTTTAATATACAGGGCAAGATCCAGGTTTCTGCTGTCGGAGAGGGCAGCACGGAGGAGGATGGAGATGGTTTTATCAACTTCGTCTTCCGGGTTTCTGATGGCGAACATCATCTGATCGTCAAGCAGTCTACCGTCCAGGCCAGATCCGGCGGGTCTTTCCAGCTGGACATCAACCGATATAAGCTGGAGTATGATTCCCTGCTCCTGCGCAGGGCCATCGTTCCTGATCTGGTTCCTGCTGTATATGATTTGGATACGGAGAACCGTGTTTTTATCACTGAGGATGTATCCTACTTAAAGATCTCCCGCTTTCAGCTTCTCAAAGGAGTTCAGTTCCCCCTTCTGGGAGAACATATCGGCCGCTACATGGCCGCCAATAACTTTTACACCTCGGAGTACTATCTGGAAAGCAAGGTCTTCAGAGACCTTTCTGTGCATTTCATGAATGCCACCATGAGGGAGATCATGGACGTGGGTATGTTCTTAAACAGCACCACTCCGGAGGACACGGTAGGACGTCCCTTAGACCCTGATTTTATTACATTTTCCAGGAGAGTATGTGCGGATCCTGCAATCATTGTCTCCAGGCAGCGCCTGCGCCACCTCTTTATGACCAAAGGTGAGTGCCTGATTCACGGCGACCTTCATACCTCCAACATCTTTGCCAGTGACACAGAGGCCAAGGTTATTGACATGGAGTATACCTTCTGCGGGCCGTTCTCCTATGATATGGGATACTTCCTGCAGAACTTCCTTACCCAGTATGCCGCCGCTACCTTCCGTCCATTTGATTCTGAGAATGACAGGGAGGCATACAAGGCTTACTGCCTCTTTATTATAAAGGATACCTATGAGAGCTTCTGCAAGTACTTCTGCCACTATTTCCGCAGATATGCGAAGCCGGAATACCGGGATGTTCCTGGACTTCTGGATGACTTTTGTCTGACATCCTTAAGAGAGTTCATCGGTTTTTCCGCCAGCGCTATGCTGGGCAGGATCGTGGGAGTCATCCCCTTCCCGGATTATGATGACATCGCTGACCCTGTACAGCGGCATAACGCCATGTGCTATTCCATCGTTTTGAACCATCAGATGCTTCTTCACTGGGATTCCTACCGCAGCATAGATGAATTCCTGGATGATATCCGGTCTGTGGAGAAGATTTATGTCAGCAACATTAAGGCCCTTGATTAATAGAAAGAAGGAACGTTTATGATCCAGCTTACCAAAGAGAATGTGGTTTCCTATATTCGTGACTATGTTCCTTCTCTGCATTTATCTGATCCGGTTAATGTTCATCAGATCGGTGATGGAGACCTGGGAATGGATGTGGAAGGGGATGGTTACTGTAATTATGTGTTCGCAGTTTCCGATCCGGAAACTTCTGTGATCGTAAAGCAGTCCACCGAGTACCTGCGAAGAAGAGGCGGTCCGCTTACGCCAAAGCGCAACCGCTTCGAGTATGAGATCATGCAGCTTAGGTCGGCCATCGTACCTCAGTATGTTCCCAAGCTTTATCACTGTGATTTTGACAATAACATATTTATCATGGAGGATGTCTCCAACCTTAAGCTGGTCCGCTTTGAGTTTAACAAGGACCACCAGCTGCCCAGACTGGCTCAGCAGGGAGCTGAGTATCTGGCTGCCACACACTTTTATACCTCGGAGTTCTATCTTCCCACCAAACAGTACCGGGCTCTCCTGGCACATTTTATGAATGCTGAGCTCAGAACTGTCATGGAGAACGGAATCTTCCTGGGTATTTTCGGGGCAGATGATTATGATTACGCCTGCGGTCAGGAGTTTGTGGATTACTGTAAGTCCATATTTGCAGATCCTGATCTCAAGTTCCAGCGTTATAAGCTCCGCCATCTTTTCATGAGCAAGTCAGAAACCCTGATTCATGGTGACTTCCATACCTCCAATATCTTTGCAGACGATGAGAATCTGAAGGTTATTGATATGGAGTACACTTTTGGAGCCCCCTTCTCCTACGACCTGGGCTTCATCCTGGCCAATGTCATCTCCCAGTTCTGCTCAGCGGCCTTCAGGCCTTATGACAGCGAAGGAGAGCGCAAGGAGTGCCTGGCTTATCTCCTGTCCCTCTTTAAGATGCTCTATACCAACTATATCTCTTATTTCTTTGAGTACTGGGATCAGGATGCCAAGATTGAGTATCAGGTAGCTAAAGGTTACAAGGAAACCTTAGCCCTTGATATCCTTCAGGAGTGTCTGGGATTTGCCGCCTGCGTTAACTTCTGCCGGGTATGCGGAACCATGGATACAGCTGATTTTGACTGCATTGAAGATCAAAGTCTTCGCACAAAGGCCAAGTTCCTGTCCGTGGATATTGATGTGGCTCTCTTCTACAAGTGGAGCCTGTATACTGATATCGATCAGGTAATCGATGACATGCTCCTGCTTATGAAATTAAGACAGGGAAAGTAGATATAATTAAACAGAGCAATACAGAACCAAAAGTGTGTCTGAGAGCGCCTTTGCAGCGCAGGAATGCAGTCTGCCCGGATAGGCATGACTGTATTCCCGAGCAGGAACGAAGCTCGAAGACATCTTTTGATTCTGTATTGCTCGTCTGATTAATAATATCAAATTAATTCTTCAAAACGCGAACACATTAAACTTGGAGGTGACCGGCTTTAATTCCAGGCTTCCCGTCTCAATTCTGTAGGAATCCAGATAACAGTAGATATCCCCCTTCTTGGCCGGGATATCATCATGGAAGCGGACATCCGTGTCAGCCTTTACTGTCATGCTCCAGCATGCTTCAGTCACTCCGTCATTTCTGAAAAAGAGGTCAAACTTGACCGGTCCGATATCTTCTCTCACATCATTAAATGTCATGGAAGGCTTACCGGATAACTCAATTCCGTTCATGCGGCACATTCCGATGAAATTAAGAATTATTTTTTTGTTCTGCTCTGTAAGCTTTATATATGGTTTGGACATGGATATAACTCCTTAAATATTCCGGCATTAATCTATGAGAGCAGCAGCTGAGTATAAACTGCTCACTGAGTATATACCAGCAGCTGAGTATGGACCAATACCGGCAATAAAGGCTGTTCAGGATATGAACAGCCTTTAAGACTTGTAGAAATTCTACGTAATTAGATTATTTTAATAAGTTTTCAATAATCTGTGGATGAGGACGAGGAATGATCGAGGTGGATGTAACCTCTCCGCTGACACCCAACTTAGCAAGACATGCATTGATTGAGTTCCTTACGGAAGCTACCTCTCCTGTAACAATCAGATATCCTTTTCCGCCTAATCCTCTGGCAATTCTTAAATCAACAATATCAACCTTGGCAGCCTTTACTGCAATATCTGCAGCGATGATAGCTGTTAAGGCGGAGATTGTCTCAATACTTCCCACTGCCTGGATTTCTTCTGTGACTCTGTAACCGCTGATAGCCGGAAGTACTTCATCACGAATATTATCAAGGATATGTGTATCAATCAGATAAATGCCACTTACAAGCTCCGCTTTGCTCATGGCTGCTTTAACCGGACCAACATATCCACCAATGATAATCACATACTTACCAGGGCAAATTGGAGTAGCCAGTAATAAATCAACATTACCTGCTTTTACCATCTCATCTGCTGTCTGGACGCCTACAGGAATGCTTTTGATCTCAACAAATCCAACTGCTTTTTTCACTGTGATAACACCATCCTTTATTTCTCGATTGATACACAACCGTCAGCGATTGCCTTAACGGTACCGCTGATACTTGCGTGAATACAAGCACCTAACTTGCCCTCTGCAGGTTTTGCGATTACGTCACCCTTGTTAACGGTATCGCCAACTGCTACACAAGGCTCTGCAGGAGCACCGATATGCTGTCCTAATGGAATAGATACATGATCTACTTCATAGGGAAGTGCAGTCATAGGTGCTGCTACGTTATACTTGGTAAGTCCCAGATTACGGATAAGTTTCGCAATCGGATACTTCTTGTACTCTCTCATCGGATGTGCAGATTCAGGCGCATTGCTTAATGTATTTCTGATACCTTCTTTGGCCATCATGCCCTTCAGCATATGGTTAACCTTCCACGGCTGCAGGTTCATGATACAAGCATACTGACACAGACGGCATTCGGAACATAAGAATGCGATCATTGGTGTAGCGGATCCATCACATAAATTGCCATAACTTGCAAAACGAATTGTCTTGTTAGGCGCAATGCTGTGTCCGATCAGGTTACGTGGACATACTTCTGTACACATACTACAATGACAGCAGGCTGCCTTTGCAACATGGAGCATCTGATTAATATCCATCTTTACATCCTGAATTAACGGATGACTTTCCGGAAGTACAATCAGACCCTTTGTGGTCTTGGTGATCTTGGAATCAAGTGGAACATGCTTACCCATCATGGGCCCGCCGTTGATAACGACAAATGGTCCATCCACAGTAACACCGCCAGCCATTGCAAGAGCCTCAGCTACTGTCATACCCAGGGGTAATTTCAGTGTGATATGGTTCTTCACTTCTCCGGCAAATGTAACATAGGAATCAGTAACCGGCTCGTCATCGAAGTAAGCATTGTAGATGTTCAGCATGGTCTCCACGTTAGAAACGATCACGCCGCACTTTAACGGAATACCACCTTCAGGAACGATTCTGCCTGTGACTTCATATACCGTGATCTGCTCATCACCAGCCGGATAGAAGTTCTCGAGGAGATGAAGGCTGATGCCTTCATACTCCCCTAAATACTTGTTAAAACTGTTGATAGCATCATGATAATGGTCTTTTAATGCGATTACAGCCTTGTCAGCGCCAACGAAGTCCTTGACAAGTTTTAAAGCCTCCAGAATCTTTTTTGTTTCGACTGCCATAAGCTGCTGGTCGACTCTCAGCAATGGTTCACACTCTGCACCATTGATGATCACGTACTCAGCCTTAGCATTCATTTTTACATGAGTGGGAAAACCTGCACCACCGGCACCAACGATACCGGACTGAGCGATAATATCAATAAGGTTTTTTTCCATTTAAACTCACCTCTTAATTATTTCATTCTGATATGGAGACCGTCCTGTAATACACATCTTCTCTTACGGCAGAATGATTTAGCGGATGTTAAACCTTCACCTGTAGGTCCGGCAATTGTGAATGTGGTGTAACCCATACCACCAACACCGATACCTGCATAAGACGGGCCATTCTTTACGAAGATTGTTGTCTCGATTTCTTTGGCCATCTTAGTAAGTTTATCTACATTTCTGGAATGCATCATAGCTGTATGTCTGTTGCCATGCTCAGCTTCTACAGCAAATGCAATCGCTTCGTCAACGTTAGGTACGCGAACGATCGGAAGGATGGGCATCATAAGCTCAACCTGAACAAAAGGATGATCCTTTCCGGTTTCCATGATGATAGCCTTAACTTCCGGTCCAACCTTGATGCCAACCTTGTCAAGAATGTACTGAGCACTCTTACCAACAAAGTTTACATTGGGTTTCTTGCGGTCGTTTGTTACCAGCTCAACTAACTGCTCAATGATAGCAGGATCCTTTACTTCGTATGCACCGTTGTTCTTCATGTTGAAGATGAGGTAGTCTGCGATCTGGTCAACAGCGATACACTCTTTCTCAGCGATACATGGAAGGTTGTTATCGAAGGAGCAGCCATCGATGATGTCCTTGGCAGCCTTCTCGATGTCAGCTGTCTCGTCTACAACTACAGGAGGATTACCGGCACCAGCGCCGATAGCCTTCTTACCTGTGGACATAACAGCCTTAACGATTCCCGGGCCGCCTGTAGCAACCAGCATACGAACCTTTGGATGGTTCATCATGATGTTGGTGTTCTCAATGGATGGCTCCTGAACGGTAACGATCAGGTTTCTCGGAGCACCCAGCTCTTCAAGCTTAGCATTGAGCTTCTTGATCAGCCAGATGGATACACCCTTTGAACGTGGGTGAGGACTGAATACTACTGTATTTCCGCCTGCCAGCATGGCAATGGAATTACAGATAACAGTTTCAGTCGGGTTGGTGGTCGGAGCGATGGCACCGATAACACCAAATGGACAATACTCAACCAGAGTCAGTCCATCATCTCCGGATAAAGCTTCTGTTGTCAGATCCTCAACGCCAGGAGATTTCATAGCAGCAAGTTTATTTTTGATTTTTTTGTATTCTACACCGCCCATGCCGCTTTCTTCTACAGCAAGGTTGCTCATGTAGTCAAGATTAGCCTTGTCACAAACAACTTCTCTGATACCTTCGACAAACTTCTGCCTGTCAGCCATGGAATAATTCATGTACTCTTTCTGAGCAACGAAAGATGCTTCAATGGCATCATCCATGGTTTCAAAGATACCATATGAGTAGTCGGAAGCCGGAAGAGCGGTTTCAACATCTGTCAAAACTTTTTTTACGACTTTCTCGATTAATGCAACATCAATATTCATTATGCTTTTCCTCCTTGCATCTTGTCTAATGCATATGTAGCAACTGCCATGTCCTGTTCGGCAGTACCACCGCTCACACCGATTGCACCTATGATCTTTCCATCCACCTCGATGGGATATCCGCCGCCGAAGCACACGATCCGTCCGTCTCCCGAGTTATGCAGACTCCAGAGACTCTCACCAGGCTTGGTGATGTCTGCAAGAGCAGATGTCGGGCACTTCAATACACAGGATGTGTAGGCCTTGTCCTGAGATACCTTGATGGAAATAAGGAGTGCACCTTCCATACGCTGGAGATAAAGAAGATTACCTCCCTCATCCACAGCTGAGAAGACAACCGGAACACCGATCTCATTAGCCTTCTCTTCCACATAAGATGCCATCCGCTTTAATGAATCAAGAGACATATCCATCTTGCATTCTCCTTTTTCCCCTTTACCAAGGGTCTCGCTGACAATCCTTCTTACCTGTTCTTTAAGGTCTTCGATCTCCTGCTCCTGAACACGGGTTTCCACAATCCGTGCCATGGCGAAGCAGGCATCCGACAAACGGTTGATATACTTCTTAAGCTCATCCCTGACAGGAATCTCTCTTGCCAGAGTTGTAATCCTTCTTTCTGCACGTCTCACAATGGTCCTGGACACATGCAGAGCGGCAGAGGAAGGATCCAGGCCGGGTATGACAAAGTTCCTCATCTTGCCTGTGATTTCTGTGGACAGGTCGATGATATCCTCTAGGTACTTAATATCAGCCTCGCTGATCTTATCCTTGAGCATCTCCATGCCCCGCTCATCACTGGCAAATTCAGCACCAGCCATAAACATCCGTTCCTGAATATGGTGGATGAAGTCTCTGATCTGGTCATCCTCAGTCTGAGCATAGGCAACTCCCAGAGAAGAAATTGCCTCATCGATGGTACCGTATACGTCCACATTCAGGCTGTCCTTATCCACCCTTGAGCCCCCATAGAGGCCTGTGGTGCCTTTATCACCTGTTTTGGTATAAATATTAGCCATATATTCACATCCTTAGCACTGTGATACTTCTACGGTATCCACGATTCCAACAATGGCGGCGTCTACAGGAAGAGTTTTATCGCCCCCCGCCATACGCGCGGAGCTGCCGCCAACTACAATTACAGTCTCTCCATCGCCGGCTCCGACAGTATCTACGCAGACTGCTGTCTGCTTCTTGGCTGTCAGATCCTGGTTGATCTTCTCAACGATCAGGAACTTGGAGCCGGTGAGACTTGGAACTTTCACAGTAGATACTACTGTACCAATCACTTTACCTAAATACATGTCTTCACCTCCTTTATTCTTTTACAATCTTAACACCGCGCTTTGCTGCTTCGTCCCTTGCAAGGCCAGTGACGATGGCATCCCTGCGCACTGTTATGGTACCAAAATTAAAGTTCTGTGCAATGTCGATCCTGCCGATAACTTTTTTGTCTAATCTGATACTGGTTCCTGCCGGCATTACCTGCATGGCAAGATTACAGGAACTGCCGGATTTAACTTCCTTTACAGGTTCCTTATCAGCACCCGGTCTTGGGAAGTTAAAGCTGGATTCGTATACTTTATTCACTTTGTGACACAGATTTGCATTGACGGTCAGCACGATGCCATAATCCCTCAAATCTTCAAGATTACGCCTCATACGAGCCTTATATGCATCGGTCACCTTAAAACCGAGCTTCGCTCTAACCTGATTGTCCGGACAGCATCCGTCAATCGCCGCAACGATCGGCTTACCGGTGGCCATGGCTCTTGAGATCATATTCGTCAGAAGATTGTCACTGATGCAGTTGGCAACCTTGGCTGCCGTGTTGATGGTCAGTTCGGGAATGATCACAAATTGATGACTGTCAATAATCTGCCTTCCATCTACCGGAGCGCCTTCAACATAAATGGCATCCGGATCAATATCGCTTGAGATACGTTCTTTCGTCAGAACCTCTCCTGCGGCTTTGGATAATACTGCCGTCAGCTTCCATCCGTCCTTTTTAAGTTCGTTTAAAGCCGGGACAGCATCCTGATAACCGATCAGGGCACCTGAGAAAAGAACCACTGCCTGCTTGCAGGCATCCATATACCTTAATACGATCTGATCAGAAATATATTCCACAATGGTTGACATAAGCGCATTTTCAAACTCAGTTTTATTCATATGTCACCTATTGTTTATAACAGTTCATGGCGATTCCCAGTGGTGTTACCAGTAAAGGCTCTTTAGGCTTAATCGTCTTAATACCGGTATCATGTTCAAATACGCTTTCGAATTTCTCAAAGCTGCAGGCACCGCCCACAACATAGATTACATCAACATCATATCCTTCAATGAACCTTTTCACGATTGCTGCCATCTTCTCGATTACAGGTTTCACAACCGGAAATACCAGCATCTCCTGTTTTGGATCTTTTTTGATTCTTTCAGCTTCCTCAAATGTACACCCAAGGCTTCCGGCCAGAACCAGAGTCATGTGTGTACCACCAGTCGGCTCATCTGCAGTGAATACAACCTTGCCGTCCTTTAGGATGCTGATACCTGTGGTTCCGCCGCCCACGTCAACAACCGCGCCATCGGTAATACCAAGCACAGATGCTGCCGCTGTGGGCTCATCCACCACATTGATCACATCCAGTCCGACAGACTCGACCACATTGGAGATCACCTTCACATTCCCGGAGATAATTCCGGGAGGAATGGCCGTAGCCGCCTCGTGGAACTGGACCCCCATCATCTCCTCAAGCTTGGCCTTCATATTCTTCACTGCCCTGGATGCTCCCATGAAATCAACCACGATGCCATCCCGGACTACGGTGGAAGGAAATGAAGTTCCCGCAATCGGTGTGTTGTTAGAGTCCACGACAGATACAACGATATTGGCTGTACCCAGGTCAACTCCTAGTCTGAGGTCACCCTCGTAGGGCCTGTATTCCTCATTCCTGATAAGCTCTGAAAATCCTGTCAAAACGCTATTATAATCGTTCATAAGATCCCCTTGTCAACATGAACAAAGGCTGATAAACATCGGCCATCGCTCACTTTCTGATAATTGATACCGTGTCATTGTTATCAAGACAGCAGGCATTTGCCTCATCGGTATCAACATGCATCTCAAGTGCATACTTGTCAGATACTCTTACGATCACATTACCAAGTATACCTGCACGGTCGCCGCCGTTAACCTTAACGTCCACGATATCCTTATCCTTCAGTCCCCACTCTTTGGCAAGTTCCGGAGTCATATGGATATGACGCAGGGCAACGATGACGCCTCTTTCCAGCTGAACGGATCCTTCCGGTCCTACCAGTTCAACTCCCGGTGTTCCTTCCAGAACTCCGGATTCACGAATTGGAGCCTTCACACCGATTGTTCTGGCATCCGTCTTGGAAAGTTCCACCTGAGATTCACTTCTCAGAGGCCCCAGCACTCTGACTCTTGCAAATTCACCCTTGGGTCCCTTTACCGCTACGGTCTCAGCACATGCATACTGTCCCGGCTGGCCGAGATCCTTGATTGGAGTCAGTTCGGAGCCCTCTCCGAAAAGAACATCCATATCTTTTCTGCTCAGGTGAATATGTTTATTAGATACTCCAATAGGAATCTGAGTACTCATCCCATAGAGTTCTTCCATGACAAGCTTAGTAATTAATTTGACTAATGTCTCATTACCGGATGTACTCATGTTTTCCTCCATTATATCATATCCAGACCAGGCAGGTTACTGCCCGGTCTGCATATCAGCGTCAATCATTCTTTTTCTTTTTTGATCTTCCGCCTCTTCGTCCTGTTGTTTTTTTCTTAGGAGTCTCTTCAACCGGAGTCTCACTTACCGATGTCTCCTCTGCAGGAGCTTCCTCCTTAACAGGTTCTTCTACAGCTGCCTCTGCAGGTGTCTCCTCGGGAACTTCTACAGGTGCTTCCTCGACAACCGGAGCTTCCTCAGGTGCTTCTGCAGGTGCTTCCTCAACAACCGGAGCTTCCTCAGGTGCTTCTGCAGGTGCCTCCTCTACAACTGGGGCTTCCTCTGCGGGAGCTTCAACCGGTGCAGGTTCTTCTGCCACGGGCGCTTCAACCACTTCGGGGGCCTCTGTAACGACTGCCTCTGCTTTTGCCTCTTCAGGAACTTCCTCTGCTGCCGGAGCTTCCTCTGCGGGTGCTTCCTCTACAGGAGTCTCCTCTGCTGCCGGAGCTTCCTCTGCAGGTGCCTCCTCTACAGGAGCTTCCTCTGCAGGTGCTTCTGCTTCGGGTGCTTCCTCTATCTCAGAGGGAACATCTTTAAGATCTTCAACTACAGGTGATTCAGGTGCTTCTTCAATTGGAGTTTCTTCTGCCTTTGGTTCTTCCTTCGGTTCTTCTTTCGGTTTCCAATGGGAAACCAGAACCGGCATACGGCTTTCACCCTTGGGACGATAGCCTTCTGCAAGAGCGATATCGCCTCCGACGTTTTCTCTGTGCACGATCATCTTTGGAATGATTTCATCGGCCGGACGAGCTTTTAAGAGGACACTCTTGGTACCCTGATGAGTACCCTGGACCATCTCAGCTGCCTTCTTGCCTGCTGCAATAGCTGCCTTGCAGGCACCGACATTACCTTCCACTTTAACCGTACACATTCCATCGCCTTTGGCATATTCATAACCGAGCAGTTTTACATTGGCCGCTTTCACGGCTGCATCCGCTGCTGCGATCGCTGCTGTAAGTCCAAAGGTTTCGATAAAACCAATACTTCTGTCAGCCACCTTTACACCTCCTTACCTAATATTTTTATCTGACTTAATCCAGAGGCTTAAAGGGCATCTTCTTGACAAGCCTTGCGGCATTAGCTCCTATGCTCCTGAATAAGTCAAGCTGATATAACTTAATCCTAAAAAGAGGGGCCGCTTTATCCAGCTTCTCATATTGAAGGACTACTCCCTCTTTACTGATTCCAACGCCCACCCCTAATCTTGATTCCAAGCTGGCTCTGTATGCGAGGTCCAGGACGTCGCTGCTATGCTCCTCGTGAACATCAAAGGGGATCCCCTCTTCTTCAATTCCCAGCAAAATGTTGGTAAAATCAGAAACGGAAAGATGATCGCAGTCATAAAAAACCTTGATTGAAGGTCTGTTGTCTATACTCGAATTCGTACCTTCCATAGTTAATCTCCTGCTTCCGCACACGACATTGCAAGTCCTGTTGCAACTGCATTACGCGGGCCTTCACATCCACGGATGTTACCCCGACCAGCTACGATATTATATTGTGATAATGCATCGGTAACCAGGGTCGGAATCTCAAAATCGAGAGCCGAGCCGCCTACCAATACGACAAACTCTATATCTCTTACATTACCGGTTGGACTTACCTTGGCAAGGGAACGGATGGCATTCGTGACAAATACCTTTTTCTTGGCAGAAATACGAACGGATCTGATCTTCTCAACAGAATTAAATCCTTCGATCGGTATAAATGCTCCTTCACCCTTCACCAGAACTACTTTGGCAAATACAGCCGGGTCAAGAGGTTTTTCAAAGAACTGAACTGTTCCATCTTCATGCCGTACATGGAAAAGACTTTCCACCTTGGCCAGAGGATACTTCTTGATATCTTCTGCAAGATCGAAGTCTTCCAGTCCCAGTTCCGATTGAATCAATAATGTTACCATGTTGCCGGCACCTGCCAGGTGTACCAGCTTAACATCACCTTTTCTGTTCTTGATGGAAGCATCCGTCGATCCTGCTCCCATATCTACGATAGCCAGCGGAACATTGGTTCCCGGTGTTGTTAATGCGCCTTTGATCGCCATATCGGCTTCCACGCCGCCTACATATACCGGAATTCCCAGCCGGTCCGTTAGCTCTTCCGCAATCATCTCCATCTGGAGACGGTCAGCCTTAACCATGGCTGCTATACCAACCGCACTCTCCAGAGAGAACTCATTGGCGAGTCCGCCCTTTACCTTCTGCGGATTAAATGTATCTACTGCCAGAAGATCCTGAATCTTGATATCCCTGGGATGCTGGTCAGTCAGTCTGGACATAACCTGACGAACCTTTTCAAGCATGCCGCCGGCATTGGTTCCCGGCTCACCCTTGATATCTTCGATGACTTCAATGGAATTGACTGCTTCCATCATCTTGTCAGCACCCTCATCGACGCCAACGATCACTTTCTTTCTGGCACCGATGATCTCAATAGATCCAGCAGGGATTCTTCTCTCCTTAACATCACCCTCAGGAGTCTTAATAACTACGGCAGAGCGGTTTCCGATCAGGGCTCTTGCAATGGGAACAACCTGCTTGGTCTCATCGGAGGTAAGTTTGAATAAGGTAGCAATACCGTATGGGTTTGACAGTACCTCAACCACTCCGCCAACCGGAGCAACCTCAACTGCTGTCAGCATTCCCATGGGTACCTTGTCAACCATTCCAACTTCGTCGACAATCGGAATCTTATGCTCAAGTCTGTTATTAATCAAAACGCCATCATCGCGCTGGACAATGGCACCTGTGATGTTCAATGTTCTATTGTAAAGATTGATCATTCTTGCGGCGAGCTCAAAGGAAATCTTAGACGGTACAACTACAATCACATCTGTACCTTTTTGAACTGTTTCGAGCTGGTCAATCATATAGGAAAAACCAACACCAATCCCAATACCTCCCGGGGTATTGGGATTGTGTCCAATCATAGTAGATTCTGTGATAATAGTTTCGGTAATGGTCTCCATGGCAACGTCACCAATTACTGGTGCAGCTTCATTGACACGGACTTCATCCAGGTCTTTAATATCGAGGCCTGCCTTGTCCAGAGCGGACTTCAGAGACTGGAATACGCCGTGAATGTTCTGCTTCGTCCCTTTAATACCGGTAGTATCCTTGATACCACTGGAAAGGAACGTGACCTGCTTTCCATCGATTCTGGCAATAGCACTTTCTGTTGTTGCATTACCAATATCAACGCCCGCAACTAATTTCACTTTATATACCTCCGTAGAAGTTAATCAACTATTTTTTTAAACGATTACGTTTCTCATAGATATCAGCTGCTTCCTTCACAAAGTTTCCGGAAACTACTGCACCATACTCGTTAATTAACTCATCACCAATAGCGTAGAGTTCTGCCTTGGTGGAACGATATGGACGGAGAGCATTATAAATCTCAAGAAGACGAGCATCCGGAACCGGAATCAGCTCACCGGCTCTTCTCAAGTTCACTGCGAAGAATCCACGTCCTGCGGACTCTGCAACCTGAGCCTGTAACTCAAGAGTCTCTTTTGTAATACGGAAATCCTTAGCGGTTAATGAGCCATCGATAACACCTTCCAAGGTCAGTTCATCGAGGTTCTTTCCGGATGCACTCTTGATCAATTCAGGCTTCTTCTCTCCGATGGGGTAATCAGCAACTGTAACCTTCTCAGTTTCAACAGCCTGGGAAGATGTCTGAACACCCTGCATATTTTTAAGCACTTCCTGCATAATCTGTCTTACTAATAATTCCTGATCCACGATTGCACCTCCGATTATTTAAATTCTACTTTAAGGGCCTTAGGAGCCTTATCTCTGTCGGCATGCTCGGTCTCCTTAATATGGAGAACGGCAGACAGAGCCTGATATTTCGGTCTTGCCATCTGGTCATTCCTTACAGGTACAGGATTTGGAGATTCGCCTTTTGCATACTTGGCAGCGTTCTTACCAATTGCTCTGTATGTATCGAGGTCAATCAGCGGGCACTGAGGGAATAACTCCAGGTTGGACAGCGGCGGCAGATCCTTCTGATGGATTACAGTAGTACCCTTGGACTGGATACCAATGCCGATGCCGGATCCGGATAACTCAGCTGCGTCATGGGCGATAAAGGATACGTCAGATGTTCTGTACACTTTAATGATACGGCAGGCTACGCCTTCTTCCTCAAGGCCGGCCATAACTTCTTTGATGATATCTGCATGAGGGATTCCAACGATGTTGGTTGTCTGGGAAGCGCCAAAGGCAGGAGCTAAACCAAGTACAACTTCGTTAGGATTGGTGCCCTTATCAGCATCGCCGACTTCAGTAATGATCATGCCCTCAGACTCGTTCACTTCGCCTGCTGCTGCAGGAGCCGGAGCCGGATCAGAAGCGGCGCCCATCTCTCTAAGAACTTCAGCGATCACGCTCTTTAATAATTTTTCATCAATTGCCATTCTAGTTCACCTTCCTTAATAGACTTAGATTAACCAATCTTAGACGGGTCAACAGCTGTACGAATATTGCTCAGCTTCTCCCAGAGTTCCGGGCTAATCTGATAACCAGTCATCGGTCCTTCGTAGCAGTTCGGGCTGTTAACAGCAGAAATTACATGGAACTTATCATCCAGCATGGAAGCGGTATGTAAGTAGTCACCAACAACCTTTGCTTTCTGAATATTGAAGATAGATTCTGCAACATCTTCGAATCCACCTTTGTAAAGAGCCTTAACAAAGTCAAGACCTGTTACGCCTCTTTCAAGCATTTCTGTAGCAGCCTTCAAGTCGGCAACAACGTCACGGTCAGGCATATCCTGAGATCCGCGTGCGTATGTTCCGGCTTCAACTTCCTCATCTGTGATCTCAGGTAAACCTAACTCACGGAAGATAGCCTGAATAGCTCTTGCAGCCTTATTACGAGCAGCAACAACTTCTTCTTCTGTAGCGGGTACAAGGCCGGCGTCAACCTTAAGGTCACGCTGGATTACTACCCAGTCATCATAATCGTCAGCATCCCAGTTGGAGCCGGCGAACATGTTATCATAGTTCGGTGTAGCAGAATATCCGGAGCAGATATAGTCTGTACCAGGAATAAACTGTGGAATGGAACGTGCAACCCTGCGCAGATCAGAATGTGTAAATGTCTGGTCATTGGAGGATGCGTTTTCGAGATCAAGCATACCAGCGATCAGGTTCTCGCATGCAACGGCGCGGATACCGCCAGGAACAGCGGCAGGAACACCGATACAGGATACGGAACCGTTCTGTGTACCCTGAACACCAGCACCACGGGTAACGCCAAGGCAGCGAGCCTCAAGGTAAAGCATGGACTTACCTTCAGCCATACCCATCTGAACCTCGGAACCGGTACCGGATGTAAATCTCATCTTAACACCACGTGATGCGTAGCAGGATGCAAGGAATGCCTTGGACCACGGAGTATCATCACCATCCATAAATACATCCTCAGTTCCGTATACGGAAACTGTCTCAGCATATGCGGTGTATCCTCTCATACCAAGGTCAAGCTCTGTTGCTTCCTCAACAGCACACTGGGTAAGAATGCCGGGACGTCCAACGTTAGCGCCAAGCATAATAGCTAAAGCGTTAAACGGAGCGTAACGAACGATACCAACTGTAGTCTCCATCTCAGCAAAACCGCGGACAGCTGCCTCAGCTGCATCGGCTGCGATCTGGATCATGTTATCCTTAACGTTGGTTACATGACACTGGTTAGCTGGTTTTAATCTGGCTCTCATCTTAGTGATACCCATCATAACTTCGAGTACATTAAGGTCGCCTACGATCTCTACTAACTTAGCAGGAGTAACTGCTGTGGTATATTTTAAGCATTCTGCTCTGTTAACATTGATGTCAACAAGCATACGGGCGATCTGCAGAGAATCAGTAGCCATAGCTTCCTCTGCAAAATCAAGGTTAATAGCATATTTGGCGATGAAAGCATCGAGCATGTCAAACTCATCTGCTGTCTTACCGTCCATCTCTACTACAACGCCGTTTTCAATCTTGATAGAAGGAACCGGGTCGAATGGACTGTTCATCGCAATAAATCCAACTTCTGGCCAATCTAATGCATAGCCATCCTGATTAACAGGTCTTCGATCTAATTCTTCAAAACGTTTACTTCTCACGGTCTCAACACCTCTCAAATTCTCATTCATGCGCCCTTCGCACTCCTCTCACAAAGTGCGAAAGACAGCCGATATCCGCGAAAACGTCCCGCAGATACCATCTTCATAACATCCTCACACAGCTCTCACCCTATGCGAGGTTATCAATCAGAATATATTATAAGTAACAGCCTATCTTAGATATAAGGAACGGAGCTGGACTCAAGCGGTTCGTCTGGAGCCAGAGCCTTAAGTAACTGCTTACCAACTTCTCTTGCGCCGATGATAGCCTGTCTAACTGCTCCTGAATCTCCTGTGAAGAAGAAGTTAACCTCGTTGGAGTAGGATGTTCCGCCATTACCTGGTGTTGCGATAGCGATAGGATCAATTGTAGCTGTCTTGGAAGCTGTATCTGCTAAGATGATACCGATACCAGCAGGAGCACCTACGGTGATACCGAATGCCTTACCAACAACAGCGCCGAATGCCAGCTCTAAGCAATAGGAAGCACGAGCTGTGTACTGGAACTCAAGATGTCCTGCGGAGTTACCATAAACATCACCGAACTGTCTCTCTGTGAAGCTAAGAGCAACCTCAACAGCTCTTCTTGCATCGGAAACGTCCTCAGCACCAAATACGATTAAGCATCCATGTCCAGCGCCACCCTCTGTATCTCTTGGGCACTCGCAAAGAACAACTTCTGTGTTAGTAGCTTTAACTGCCTCGTCAGCTGCGAAGATCTGAGGACCAGCACCAACACGGTCAGAGTAGATACCAATAGAACGATACTTAGGATCAATCTTTAACATTTCATGAACACTGTAGTCAAGGTTTGCGATAACCAGACCGATGGTGTGACCCATAGCTGTTCCAACATACTCTGTAAGGCCGCAAAGATCCTCATTGATTCCCTGAGGAGTCGGAGCCTGGATATGTGTATCATTAGCAAATGCGCTCTCAGCCTGAGTTCCGCCCATTTTCTTCATAACTTCGTCCATGATTTTAGCCATCATTTCGTCTTTCATTTAATAATACCTCCATTAATAATTGATCATCAGACAAGGTTTAAAGCTTATTGTGGTAAGATTTTCTCTACGTCTGTATGTGGTCTTGGGATGACATGGCTGGAAACTACGGTACCAACTTTGTCAGCTGCAACTGTACCAGCATCAACGGAAGCCTTAACAGCTCCTACATCACCACGAACCATAACTGTTACGAAACCGGAACCGATCTTTTCATATCCTACCAGTGTAACATTTGCTGATTTAACCATGGAATCGGCTGCTTCGATAGCGCCAACCAAACCTTTGGTTTCAATCATTCCTAAAGCTTCTTTCTGCATAATTGACCTCCTTAAAAAGATAGTTGTCTGCTTGGATAGGGCAGACTGTCGTCGGTTGACTTACAGGATAATTTGATTATATAGCAATATTCACAAAATTACTTGCCCTTATGCTATAAATTTTAGTTTTTACCGGCATGAAAAAAGATTTTCGGGTCTTTTTCCATGATACTTTGTTGACATCTTTTTCAGGGTTGGACATAAATTTTACGTCCCTCATGTCAACTATTTTGCAATTTCATCCAGAATCTTGCTGATGTCATCAGCGGAAACCTTCCTGGGATTGGCCTGGGTACAGGCATCTGCCAGGGCTCTTCTTATGATTTCCTCCCGGTTTGCCTCAAACTCTTCCAGGCTGATTCCGCATTCGCTGATGCACATGGGGCGATCCATGTACTTGAGCAGACGGATGATTTCGGCAATCAGGTTGGCCACGCCAACCTTGGGTGTCGATGCCGGCAGACCGACGATTCTTGCCATCTTCTGATACTTCTTTGCAGCATCATTGCTGTGCTTTGCGCCTTCCCGCTTCACGTCCGCGTTAAAGGCAATAACGTGGGGCAGAACCAATGCATTGGCTCTTCCGTGAGGGATATGGAATATGGCACCAAGGGCATGGGCGATACCATGATTGAGACCAAGATTAACCAGGGAAAAAGCCATGCCTGCCAGACAGGAAGCCCTGTGCATCTTATCTCTGGCCTTAATGTCATAACCATTGCGGTAAGCTCTGGGCAGGAACTCAAAGGCCAGCTCGCAGGCCTTCTCGGCCAGGCAGTCCGAACAGTCACTGGCCGTCTCGGACACATAGGCCTCCAGGGCATGGGTGATTACATCCATACCGGTGTCCGCCGTGATAAAGGGCGGCGCTGATTTGACCAGCTCCGGATCAAGGATAGCCAAATCCGGCATCAGGCTCTCATCAATGAGCGGAATCTTCTTTCCGGTTTCTGTCTCCGTCACTACGGCAAACTGCGTCACCTCCGAACCCGTTCCACTGGTTGTGGGCAGCGCAATCAGCTGCAGTTTCTTTGCCCCTCCGGGATTCTCCACATCATTGACCTTCTTTGTCATATAGACAATGGCCTTGGCTGCATCGATGGAAGAGCCGCCGCCTAAGGCGACAACCACGTCACAGTCCTTGTCTCCCAGAAATGCCACGCCCTTCTCAATCAGGTGCATGGGCGGATCCGGGACAACTTCGGAAAAGACGGCAACGCTCTTGCAGTTACGCAGTTTCTTTAAGATCATGTCAGCCATGCCAGAGTCCACCATGAACTGATCGGTGATCAGAACCGCATTGACATCTTTCACATCAAGCAGCGCATCAAGCGCATTCTCACTGAAAAGAACTTCAGTGGAAAGCTTAAACCGTTTCATTACCCTCCTCCTTTCTAACTCTGTATTTTTCTCTATACTCAGACGGCGTAAGTCCGGTCTTCTTTTTGAAGGCCTTACTGAAGTAGTTGGCTTCATTGTACGCCAGATCCAAGGCAATGTTTAATACCGGTATATCGGTATTGATCAGCATCTCCTTTGCCAGATCCATCTTACGGTCGGTGACATAGGTGATGAAGTTAACCCCCATCTCTTTCTTAAAAATCTTGCTGAGATAGTAGGTAGAAATATTGACATGGTTAGCCACATCCTCCAGGCTGATGCCCCTCTTGATGTTGCGTTCGATGTAGTCAACCACGGATTTCATGCCGCCATCAGACAGCTTGCCCTTGACATTCATCTTGTCAAAGACAATATCCACCATCTTGATGATCTCGTTATATGCATCATGCTTGTTGTTATAGAGGAGATACTTGATCTTAAGCTTCTCCATCTGAACCACCAGCTCATTGGTGTCGCTGATGCCCAGCTCTTCCGCAATCCTCACGATCAGCTTGGCCAGCTCGGAAAGCCGCTTGGAGATCACATTCACATCGCGGTACTCTAAATATAACTGGTCTATGTACTCTCTTAAAATGTCTATAGAGGCTTTATAAGAGCACTTTCTTAATTCCACCTCCAGCTTGGCCAGCAATTTATTACTCCTGTCTGTCTTCTTGTCCTCCCCAACCCTGTGGGCAAAGGACTTGACCGAGTCAAGAAGCACCTCCTTGCGGATGGGCTTTAACAGAAAATCATCCACCTTCAGCTTGATGGCCTTATGAGCCACGTTAAAATCATCGTAGGCCGTGGTTATGATGATCACCGCTTCCGGAAGCTTCCTCCTGGCCTGCCGGATTACTTCCATGCCGTCAATTCCCGGAATATTAATATCAACCAGCATCAGGTTGATCTCATGATTCTCAATCATCTCCAGGGCCTCATAGCCGCTTTTGGCCTCGCCCACGATCTCCGCCTCGGGGAGATTCTCCTCCAGGAAGATCTTGATGGAGGTTCTTTCCAGTTCTTCATCTTCAACGATTAATATCTTGTACATGCCTTCATGCCTTTCCTATACTTACCTGGAAACGATTACGGCAGAGGCACCTTGATGGTGACCTTCGTGCCGTCTGACGGTTCGTGTCCGCTTTCTATCTGCAGTGCATATTCCGGTCCGAAATGGTGAATCAGCCTGGAATTGATATTGTAAACTCCTACCGAACTGTTTTCTTCTTTCTTGTAGGCATCTCCCCGGAGGATGCTTCTGATCTGTTCTTCCGGCATCCCGTCTCCGTCATCCTCGATGTCAATATAGAGATCCGTTCCCTCTACATGAGAGGACAGCTTCACCGTTCCGCCGCTGGTCCGCTTTTCCACCGCATATTTGATGGAATTCTCCACGATTGTTGTCAGGGACAGAAACGGCACCTTGACCCCGTAATATTCTTCAGGGATATCCAGTGAGTACTGGAGTCTGCTGCCCAGGCGGATCTTATGAATCTTCAGGTAATTCAGCACATGGGTGATCTCATCACCGAGAGTACTTAAGGGATTATCACTCTTTCTTAAAATATACCGCATCATATCAGAAAATGCATAGACCACATCCTCGGTCATCTTGGCATTCTCAAAAAAAGCCAGACGCCCTATGGTGTTGAGCACATTAAAAAGAAAATGGGGATTAATCTGATAGTGGAGAGCCTTAAGCTCAATATCTCTCAAAGACTTCTCCATCTCGATGCGGAGCTTCTCCTCCTTTACCAGGCGCAGGTCTTTCTCTCTGAGCTCCTTTTCGATGATACTGGCATACTGTTTCTCCACCGTATAATTATAGCTGTCACAGATGGTCTGCGCCACTGCCAGAATCTTCTCAAGAGGCATGGCGGTCACCTGTTTATAGAGGGAAAGAAGCTCTGCATCCTCCTTCCATTCTTCAGACATCTTCATCACCGGTTTGAGTTCATCAAGGTGGTTGCTTACCACCTGCCCTGACTGGATGGAGCCGATAAACTGCCCCTGAATCATAATGGGAATCGAAAAATCGATTAATCCGGCATGGCATATATAGACATATGCCTTCCCCGATTTCTTAGCCTTGCGGCCGCCGCAGGCATCACAGTGGTAGCACCGTTCCCGGAATCTCGGCATCGTTCGCAGTTTTTCACAAAACGGCGTAAAATTCGTCTGTTCCGTGATCGGAGTCCCGTTCACATCCACCGTTATAAATGCCAGATCTGTCGCCTTAGCCCAGTTATCCTGCAGAGTCTGCAGCTCCTGGACATCAACTACATCTGTAATGTAAATATTCTTATCTGCCAACGCCTAAACCTCCAATACTTAGGTCACTGTTTTTTTCTTCTCTTTTTCTCTTTCTTTGTAAGATACTGGTAGGCCTTCTCTGCGCACTCACAGGCATCTTCCGTGTAGCAGTCCGCACCGATTCTCACCGCCTTTTCCTCGTCAAGGAAATAGCCGCCCACCATAAAGTAAACCCGATCCCGGTCTCCCTTGTCCTCAAATTCCTCAATCACAGCCTTCATGTCTCCGGCGGACTGGGAGAGAATCCCGCTCATGCAGACGATCTGAGCATGGCTGGCCATAGCCTCCTCGTAGAAGCGGGCAGGGCTCACATCCACACCGAGATCGATGACCCGGATATTCTTGCTCTCCATCATCATCTTCACCAGGTTCTTGCCGATATCATGCATGTCTCCTCTCATGGTACCAAGGACAACAGTACCTACCTCCTTGACACCGCTTCCCCCGGTATACCTGCGGAGAGATTCCACCCCCTGGTCAAGAGCCCTGGTCACGCTTAAGATTTCCGGAACACCCACCTCCTGGTTGCGGAAGGTATCTCCTACCTGGCTCATCCCTGCCAGGAATCCATCCTCCACAATGGACTGGGAAGAAATGCCTTCATCAAGTGCCATCTTGACAAGATTCGTAATGCGCTTTCCCTGTCCTTTTTTCAACGAGTCAATAATCTCATCAATTATCGTATCCATATGAAACCTCCAGTACGCATTCTTCTGAGATTATTCTAATCGTTTTTGAGAAAAAAAGCAATTTATTATCGTCGATTTACAAATTTTTTTTATTCTTCGGAAAAAATGAATAATTTTTCAACTGAATATATGGTATAAATCAACATAGTTTCCATAAAAAAAGCAGATGTATTTAGATACACCTGCTTTCTTTTGTTCCACTATATACTTGTAAATCCTCTTTGCTGTTTTACTGTCAGGAGGCGGATATTATACTGTTACTTTCTCCAGCTTCCAGATATCATCCACGTAATCCTGGATGGTCCTGTCGGAAGAGAATTTACCGCAATTGGCGGTCTGCAGCATAGCCATGCGGGCCCAGCCGGCCTCATCACGGTAGGCGGCATCCACCCGCTGCTGTGCCTCCTTATAGGCATCAAAATCCCTGAGGATAAAATACATATCCTTATCCAGAAGGGCATTGTAAAGATCCCGGAAGAGTTCCGGATTCTCCGGTGAGTAGAATCCGTCAATGAGTCTGGTGAGAACCTTTCTGACATCCTCATTATTGTTATAGATGTCTCTCGGATAATAGCTGCCGTTTCTCTCGTACTCCATAACCTCTTCTGCAGACATTCCGAAGATGAAGGCATTCTCCTGACCAACCTCTTCCACGATTTCTACATTGGCCCCATCCATGGTACCCAGTGTAACCGCCCCGTTTAACATGAACTTCATGTTGCCGGTTCCGGAAGCCTCCTTGGAAGCGGTGGAAATCTGTTCGCTGACATCTGCTGCGGCAAAGATCAGCTCGGCATTGGAAACACGGTAGTCTTCGATAAACACGACCTTGATCTTCCCGTTAATGGACGGATCATTGTTGATCTTGTCCGCCACGCTGTTGATCAGCTTGATGGTAAGCTTGGCGGTATGGTAGCCTGCCGCTGCCTTGGCCCCGAAGATGAAGGTTCTGGGAACCATATCCATGTCCGGATGCTCCTTGAGCTGTCCGTAGAGATACATGACATGAAGAATATTCATGAGCTGACGCTTATACTCATGCAGTCTCTTCACCTGGCAGTCAAAGATGGACCGTGGATCCACATCAATCCCGTTATGCTCCTTGATATACCTGGCCAGACGAACCTTGTTCTGGTACTTGATGTTCATGAATTCATGCTGATATCTGGCATCATCCACGAACATATTCAGCTTGCTGATATGGGAGAGATCAGTGATCCACTCATCTCCGATCTTGTCAGTCACCCAGGAAGCCAGCAGAGGGTTGCCGTGGAGAAGGAATCTCCTCTGGGTAATGCCGTTGGTCTTATTGTTGAATTTATAAGGAGCCATCTCATAGAAGTCCTTAAGCTCCCTCTTCTCCAGAATCTCCGTGTGGAGTCTTGCCACGCCGTTTACCGAGAAGCTGCCGGCAATGGCCAGGTTGGCCATGCGGACCTGTCCGTCATAAAGAATAGCCATGGTGCGGATCTTATCCTGGTTGCCCGGGTAGTTGGCCTGGATCTCGATCACAAAGCGGCGGTTGATCTCCTCAATGATCTGATATACACGGGGAAGAAGTCTGGAAAAAAGCTCGATGGGCCATTTCTCCAGGGCCTCCGCCATAATGGTATGGTTGGTGTAGGCACAGGTCTTTGTGGTAATCTCCCAGGCCTCGTTCCACTCCAGTCCTTCCTCATCTACCAGGATTCGCATAAGCTCTGCCACCGCCACCGTCGGATGGGTGTCATTGAGCTGGAAGGAAACCTTCTCGTAGAACTTGCGGATATCACTGTGAATAGATTTATACTTGGCCACAGCCCTCTGCACGGAGGCAGAGATAAAGAAGTACTGCTGCTTTAAGCGCAGCTCCTTGCCGGACATGTGGTTGTCATTGGGATAGAGAACCTCAGTAAGGTTCCTCGCCAGGTTGGCCTCCTCAACAGCCTTCTCATACTCACCCTTGTCAAAGGACTCCAGGTTGAAGGTGTTCTCCGCTTCCGCATCCCAGATACGAAGGGTGTTGACAAAATTGTTGCCATAGCCCACGATAGGCATGTCATAAGGGATGGCACGAACAGCACGGTAGCCTCTCTGGACGAATTTGGGCTTGCCGTTTTCACCGGTCTCCACATCCACATAGCCGCCGAACTTGACGATCTGGGTATACTCATCCCTCTTGATCTCCAGTGGATTGCCGTTCTTGAGCCAGTCATCGGGTTTTTCCACCTGGAAACCGTCTTTGATCTTCTGCTTGAACATACCGTAGTGGTAGCGGATTCCGCAGCCGTAGGCCGGATAGCCAAGTGTTGCCAGGGAATCCAGAAAGCAGGCGGCCAGACGGCCGAGACCGCCGTTGCCCAGGGCGGCATCCGGCTCCTGGTCCTCAATCACATTAAGGTCAAAGCCCATCTCCTCTAAAGCTTCCCTGACCTCATCATAGCAGGTCAGGTTGATCATGGTGTTGCCCAGGGCTCTTCCCATCAGAAACTCCATGGACATGTAGTAGACAATCTTCTTGTTCTCGCGGTCAAAGGCCTTATGGGTGGCAATCCAGTTGTCAATGATATCATCCTTGATGGAGAAGGCCACTGCCTGGTATACCTGCTGCATATCGCACTCATCCAGATTGCGGCGGAAGAGCAGGCGGGCGTTGGACTCCACCTCTTTTTTGAAATGTTTCTTGTTAAATGTCTTTTTCTTAACCAATGTTATAATCCTCCTGGTTAGCTGATTAATAATCCATGCCTGCTAAGTGCAGAACAATACTTATAATCTCTCCACACTCAGAGTCACCTTTTCTCCGTTGATGTTCCACTCCTTGGAGTATCCTCCATCACCGGTCTCTCCAAAGGTGTCGCAAAGGACATCCCTCTTAATCGTCTCTTCATTATTCTTCATAATGCCGGCTATCTTGTCATTGCCCGCCACACCCAGTCTGATGTGGTCTGTCACTTCAAAGCCGGCCTCCTTGCGCATGGTCTGCACCTTGCTGATGATTTCCCTCACGAAACCTTCTTCGATGAGCTCATCGGTGAGGTTGGTATCAAGAACGACAGTGACACCCCGGTCTGCCTGGGAAACATAGCCCTCCTTCTGGGTCATATCAATCAGGAGCTCTTCAGGCACGAGGCTTATCTTATCACCATCGACGTCGATTGTCAAAGCCCCTTCGCTGTCTAACTGTTTTTTTGCGACATTTCCATCAATCTGTGCCAGGGTCTTGCTGATCTTGCCTAAGAGCTTCCCGTACTTTGGTCCAAGGATACGAAGCTGGGGCTTAAAGGAATAGCTGGTAAGATCAGAGACATCATCAGAAAACTCCACGGATTTCACGTTCAGCTCTTCCTCGATGATTTCTTTATAATAATCGTTCAGCTCTGCAGCTCCGCTGACAAACATCTTCCCGATAGGCTGGCGGTTCTTGATGCCTGAGGTATTTCTGGCGGCACGGCCAAGAACAACGATGTCTAATACCTCTGCCATATCTTTTTCAAGCTCCGGATTGATCCAGGCTTCCATAACCTCCGGGAAGCTGCACAGGTGGATGCTCTCCGGTGCAGTTTTATCTACTGTGCGGACCAGGTTCTGATAGATATCCTCTGTGATGAAGGGCACCATGGGGGCGGCAGCCTTGGCAATGGTTACCAGGGTGGTATACAGAGTCATATAGGCGTTAATCTTATCCTGCTCCATGCCCTTGGCCCAGAAGCGGTTCCTGCAGCGGCGGACGTACCAGTTGCTCATATCATCCACGAAATTCTGCAGAACCTTGCAGGTCTCCGGAATCCGGTAACTGGCCAGATGGTCATCCACGGCTTTCACGGCACTGTTTAAGCGGGAAAGCAGCCAGCGGTCCATGACGGACAGCTTGTCGTATTCCAGACTGTACTTTGTAGGATCAAACTCGTCAATATCCGCGTATAATACATAAAATGCCTAGGTGTTCCAGAGGGTTCCCATGAACTTGCGCTGGCCCTCGGTGACAGCATCCGCATGGAAGCGGTTAGGCAGCCAGGGGGCCGAGTTGGAGTAGAAATACCAGCGGATGGCATCCGCTCCATGCCGGGCCAGGGCATCAAAGGGATCTACAGCATTTCCTTTACTCTTGCTCATCTTCTGTCCGTTCTCATCCTGGACATGACCGAGAACGATGACATTCTCGAAGGGGGCCTTGTTAAAGAGGAGGGTGGACTCAGCAAGCAGAGAGTAGAACCAGCCTCTGGTCTGGTCAACGGCCTCAGAGATAAACTGGGCCGGGAACTGCTGCTCAAATTTGTCTTTATTTTCAAAAGGATAGTGGTGCTGGGCAAAGGGCATGGCTCCGGAATCAAACCAGCAGTCAATCACCTCCGGCACCCGGTGCATGGTGCCGCCGCATTCCGGACAGGTCATGGTAAATTCATCGATATAAGGTCTGTGAAGCTCCACGGTAAGAGCATCTTCCCTGCCGGTCTTCTCTTTTAACTCTTCTCTGCTTCCGATGGCATCCATGTGGCCGCAGCCGTCACAAACCCAGACATTTAAAGGTGTGCCCCAGTAGCGGTTACGGGAAATACCCCAGTCCTGGATGTTCTCCAGCCAGTCTCCGAAGCGGCCGGTCCCGATGGTCTTTGGAATCCAGTTGATGGTATTGTTGTTGCGGATCAGGTCATCCTTCACCGCCGTCATCTTGATAAACCAGGACTCTCTTGCATAGTAGATCAGGGGGGTGTCACATCTCCAGCAGAAGGGATAGTCATGTTCAAACTTAGGCGCATCAAAGAGAAGACCCCGCTCACTAAGATCCACCAGGATCTTCGGATCTGCATCCTTCACAAAGAGCCCTGCAAAAGGTGTCTCCTCCGTCATCTCTCCCTTGGTGTTTACAAACTGGATGAAGGGAAGGTCATAGTCTCTGCCCACCCGGGAGTCATCCTCACCGAAAGCCGGAGCGATATGAACGATGCCGGTACCATCGGACATGGTTACATAGCCATCACATGTCACATAATGTGCCTTCTTATGCTGCTTTGCTGCTGCCTCTCCTGTGGCGGCAAAAAGAGGCTCGTATTCTTTATATTCAAGGTCTGTGCCTTTAAAGGTCTCAAGGATCTCATAAGCCGGACTGTCCTCTTTGGCAAGCTTGCCGAGCACGGTTTCCAAAAGTTCCTCAGCCATGTAGTAAGTATACCCGTCAGCAGCCTTAACTTTGCAGTAAGTGTCATCGGGATTCACACACAGGGCAGTATTGGAGGGCAGAGTCCAGGGAGTTGTGGTCCAGGCCAGGAAGTAAGCATCCTCTCCCACCACCTTAAAGCGAACCACGGCGGACCGCTCCTTGACCTGCTTGTAGCCCTGGGCTACCTCGTGGGATGACAGGGGGGTTCCGCATCTGGGGCAGTAGGGCACGATCTTAAAGCCCTTGTAGAGCAGTCCCTTATCCCAGATGGTTTTCAGCGCCCACCACTCGGACTCGATAAAATCATCATGATAGGTTACATAAGGATCGTCCATATCAGCCCAGAAGCCCACGGTGCCGGAGAAATCCTCCCACATGCCCTTGTACTTCCATACGGACTCCTTACATTTGCTGATGAAGGGGTCAAGACCATATTCTTCTATCTGTTCTTTTCCGTCAAGGCCCAGTGCCTTCTCCACCTCAAGCTCCACAGGGAGACCGTGAGTATCCCAGCCGGCCTTTCTCGGAACCATGCAGCCCTTCATGGTCTTATAGCGGGGAATCATATCCTTGATGACGCGGGTCAGAACATGGCCGATATGGGGCTTGCCGTTGGCTGTAGGCGGACCGTCATAAAATGTATAGACCGGGTCGCCCTCTCTTAATTCAATACTCTTCTTAAAAATGTCATGATCATTCCAGAACTTTACGGTTTCCTTCTCCCTGTCCACAAAGTTCAGGCTGGTCGGAACTTTTTTGTACATTTTGTACCTCCTTAATATAAAAAAACTCCCATCCGTAAACGGATGAAAGCCTCAATGCAATCATTATACCACCTTTACATACCATCATATGTCTCTCTGTTAACGGTGAGAAGCCGACATCGCTTACTACATGAGCGGTCTGCCCAATCCTTACCCTGGAGTCAGGATCATGGAAACACGCACTGATTCAGCCATGCAACTCGGAAGGGATGTTCAGCTGATCTCTACTGGCGGCGGGTTCCCACTGTCTCCACCTCACTGGGGCGTTCGAAAAAAGCCTACTGTCTTCGTCTGCGTTTTTAACAACAGATACCATCATAACCTATCGTCATGAAAATGTCAAATAAATTCTTTGTAATTGTATGAATATGATGATATACTATTGACCAGTGAGAAACTCTGTCACGCCTATGAAATGTTCCTCAACATATATCATCATATTTCACATTATTAATAAAGGAGTTATTATGATCAAAAGAACTTTATTGTTTCTCGCCTGCGTCATCGTCATCGCGGGCTTAGTCGTCAGCGGATTTACCTTTTTCTATTTTGCCCTGCCCAGCCGCAGAGCCATGGCTTCCATCGAGCTCCCTTCCTCCGTGGAGGATACTGCGGCGGCAGAAGCGGAGACGACTGAGGAGGAAAAAAGTACGGATACCTACATCGCGGATGTGTACAAGTCGCTGACTCTCAGGGAGAGTCCCAACTCATCAGCAAAAGAAATCGCCGGGCTTCCCCCTATGACCCATATGGAGATTATTAATTATGTGGATAATACCAATTACGCATATGTTGAGGTAACCACGGGGGAAAGTGCAGGCTACAAGGGTTATGTGAATACCGATTACATTACCCGCCTGGGTGAGCCCACCATACGGGCGAATGCAGAAGAATAACACGCTGAAGGCAGCTGGCAAATCAGATCAGCTGTCTTTTTTATTACAAAACATAGACATACGGAAAAAGGATGACACCTTGCGGTGTCATCCTTTTTGGAGAAGGTATTTTTGTTACTTATTGGGTTGTAGCAAAAACTATATAATGTATTGGGGGGGTTACGCTATTATAATAACATTATTCTGCTGATAAGTGTGCATAAACATTCACATTTTTACTCAGTATTTTTGTGCAGAATGTATCGACAAACATCGATGACAGCAGAATTGACAGGAAGAAAAAACAAATTATCTTCCTGAATTCACAAGAAATGTGCCGGGATTCAGAAGGAGCAATCAGGCGAAGAGGCCTTCAAACTCCTCCCTGGAGATCCTTTCCTTCTCGATCAGCAGGTCTGCGCAGCGGTGCAGTACATCCATATGGTCTGTGATGATTCTTCTTGCGTCCGCATAACACTCATCCACGATCCGCTTGACCTCGGCATCAATCTGTCTGGCAACTTCTTCACTGAAACTTCTGGCATGGCCCAGGTCCCTGCCCAGGAAGACTTCGTCGCTGCTTTCCTCGTAATTGATAAATCCAAGACTCTCTGACATGCCGTATTTGGTCACCATGGCCCTGGCTGTCTGGGTCACTCCTTTGATATCCTGAGAAGCTCCGGTGGTTACATCACCGAAGATCAGTTCCTCAGCAATTCGTCCTCCCATGCCAACCTTGATATCCTGAAGCATCTTATTCCTGGTGTTGAATACATTATCATCCTCGGGAATAGGCATGGTATAGCCTGCAGCTCCCACGCCGGTGGGGATGATGGAAACCGTATAGACCGGTCCCACATCGGGAAGCACATGAAAGAGGATAGCATGCCCGGCCTCATGGTAGGCGGTGATCTTTCTCTCGCTTTCCGGGATTACCCGGCTTTTCTTCTCAGTACCGATTCCCACCTTGATGAAAGCCTTGCGGATGTCCTCCATCTGGATAAACTTCCGGCTGCCACGGGCTGCCAGGATGGCTGCCTCGTTCATCAGATTCTCTATATCTGCACCGGAAAATCCCGGTGTTGTTCTGGCGATCTGGTGAAGATCCACATCCTCCGCCAGGGGCTTGCCCCTGGTGTGAACCTTTAAGATCTCCTCCCGGCCCTTTACATCCGGGTTGCCCACGGCAACCTTCCGGTCAAAGCGTCCCGGCCTCAGGATGGCGGGATCCAGGATGTCTACCCGGTTTGTGGCTGCCATGACGATGATTCCCTCGTTCACACCAAAGCCGTCCATTTCCACCAGAAGCTGGTTTAAAGTCTGCTCTCTCTCATCGTGACCGCCGCCAAGTCCGGTTCCCCTTCGCCTGGCCACAGCGTCAATCTCATCAATGAATATGATGCAGGGTGCATTCCGCTTGGCATCTTCAAAGAGATCCCGCACCCTGGAAGCACCAACTCCCACAAACATCTCCACAAAATCCGAACCGGAAATACTGAAGAAGGGGACATTGGCCTCACCGGCGACTGCCTTGGCAAGCAATGTTTTTCCTGTGCCGGGAGGGCCTACCAGAAGCACACCCTTGGGTATGCGGGCTCCCACATCGATAAACTTTGCCGGTTCCTTAAGGAAATCCACGATTTCCTTTAACTCTTCCTTTTCCTCCTGAAGACCTGCAACCTCCTTAAAGGTTATCTTCTTATCATTCATATCGTGCAGCCGGGCACGGTTTTTACCGAAATCCATCATCCGGTTTCCGCCGCCGGCACCACCTGCCCTGTTCATGATAAAAAACATGAACAGAAGCATGACAAGAAGCATGACCGCATAGGGTACCACCGTCGTCATGATGCCGCCTGTCCGGCTGATATCACTGACTGCGTAGTTAAGCTGACTGGACCTGGCCAGCTTCAGCACTTCATTCACATCGGTCACATAAAACCGTTTCTCTGATCCATCTGTAAGCTCCACATTGACAGCACCGGACGGTACTTCTTCATTCTGGAGAATCTGGAGGGATACTACCTTCTTATCCCCGATATCCCGGGTCAGCTCCTCAAAACTGTAGGAATCCCTCCCCGACATGAGGCTTCTTTGTCCAAAATAGCTTAAGATCCCATAAACAGCAAACAGGACAATCAAAAACACCAGGACACCCCTGTAATTACGATTCAATTGTTGCTCCTTTCTATCATCAGGCAGCCTGATTACTCATCTCCTGATGCTTCTACCACCCCGATGAAGGGAAGATTTCTGTACTTCTGGGCATAATCCAGACCGTAGCCGACCACAAACTCATCCGGAATATCAAAGCCCAGATAATCGATGGTGACATCAGCCTCCCTCCGGTCCGGCTTATTCAGCAGCGCACATAACTTCAGGCTCCTGGGATTGCGCTGCATGAGCACCGGAATCAGATAGTGGAGGGTCTTGCCGGAATCAATGATATCCTCCACAATCAAAACATCCTCTCCCTCCAGAGATTCATCCAGATCCTTCATGATCCGCACAATGCCTGAAGAGGAGGTGGCATTGCCGTAGCTGGAAACCTGCATAAAATCCAGTGAAACCGGCACAGTGATCCTCTTGGCCAGCTCACAGGTAAAAAAGACACCACCCTTTAAAATGCAGATGAGGTGCAGGTGCCTGCCTTCGTAATCTCTGCTGATCTGTTCCCCAAGCTCTTTGATCTTTGCATTCACGTCTTCCTCTGTGATCATTACCGAAATCTTATCTGCCATAGTATCTTCCTCGCCTTTCGTTTATAATATCCCCCGGACTTGTCCTGCGGTCCCCTGAAGGAATCCTCCGCTTTGATCAGGAGATCCTTAACCACCGCCTTTTTCAAAAAGCTCTGATCTCTGCCTGCAGAGCATGTACAGTGTCCTCCCCAATCCGGACAGAATGACTGATCCTTCTTCCGGGAATCCAGATAACATGCGAATCACAGGCCAGAAGCCAGCGCAGGTCTCTTTCCTGCCTGGGAATCTTCTCGTCAATATAATACCGGTGAAGACTCTTATGTCTCCCCTGCCGGTCCATGACAAAATAGTCACCCTCCCGCCGGGTTCTTAAACAGATTTTACAGTTTATTTTATCATAATCAAAGCAGGCCGCACAATCCTTTTTTACAAAATCCTCAGGAGGAAGCCCGATATAACGAAAACAGAGCTCAAATCCGGGAGCCGGGTACAGGCTGAAGCTGAGTCCCTCCCGGTATTCCGGAAGGATGATCTCCCTGTACATATCCTGATCTGTCAGCAGGCAGCTGCCTGCTTTCATATTCTGACCGGGAAAAGTCAGCAGACTGGTCCCGGGAGAGCCCGGATTAATTCCCGGATCTTTGGCAGAACAAAGCAGGATTCCGCCGCTGATCCGGATTGCCCGGATAGCATAAGGGAAATCCATCTGTCTGCCGGCAGGACGATCAAGGAGGGCCTTAAGCTGATCTATATGAACAGATGTTATGTCTTTCTCCTGGCCCGCCGCCATAAAAAGGGCTCTTCTTAAGACCTCCTGTCGGCAGTAAGGGTCCAGTCTGCAGATTTCTTTTTCGTCAATCAGAATTCCGTTTTGTACTTTATGGACAGTCCTCTCAAAGCCGGACGAAACAGCGGCTTCCGCCATCCTAAGCAGATCTGCCTGCATGGCAGCCAGACTGCAGAGGTGGTCTACAGCCTGAGGATTGATCTGTTCCATTTTTCCGACCAGCTGGTGCCGGATATAATTTCTGGCATAGACCGTATCCAGGTTGCTGCTATCCTCCACATAATTCTGCCCCAGGGCGGAAAGGATATCCCGGATCTCCTGCTTTCTTAACCCCAGCAGGGGACGGATCAGATCTCCTTTCAGGGGATACATGCCAGCCAGCCCCTTAGGTCCCGTTCCTCTTATCATGCGGAAGAGAATAGTTTCTGCCTGGTCATCGGCATGATGGGCCACCGCAAGCCGGCTTCTGACTCCCCCAAGCCCCATGACCTGCCGGAAGCAGGCGTAACGTTCCCGTCTGCCGGCTTCTTCAAGAGAGATCTTGTCCTTCTGACTGATCCGCCGGATATCCCTGCGGAAAATATGAAGAGGAATCTTCCATTTTTCACAGAAATCCTGTACAAAATGTTCGTCTCTGTCAGCCTCACTCCCCCTGAGCATGTGGTTTATATGCACCGCCTCAAGGCTGATATCCCGTCTGCCGCATTCTCTGATGAGATATCTTGCCAGGCAGACCGAGTCTGCCCCGCCGGACAGACCCATGATAATCCGGTCTGTCTCATCCAGCAGACCATATCGGTTAACATACTGATCCAGTTTATTCCATAACATGATTATTTCCTATGTTCCTTCTCCCACAGTACTGCAACCAGCACTGTGCGGTCATCCTCGTACCCATCCACGCCAGCGGGAACCGCTTTCAGCAGCAGATCTGCGAAGGTCTGGGCATTCTTCGTATGGATACCAAGCAGAATGTTCTCCATGCTAAGTCCTTTTTCCGGGTCATTCTCAAAAGTCAGCATGCCATCGGACACCATCACAATCATATCTCCATCATAGAGCTTCCTGCTGGTGACTGCGGCTTCTGATTCATCCAGATAGCCAAGAGGAATGCTGTTTTGACAGATCCGCTCCACCTGGCCGCCTCTTAGAACAAATACCGCCGCACCACCTGCAGCAAAAAACCTGACCAGGCCGCTGCGCAGGGAAACCGCCGCTATATCCAGGGCGGGCTGCCCTTCTCCGGATTCCAGGAGCATGACGGCATGCAGAAGATGCAGAGCCTCTTCCTCAGGCATTCCGGCCAGAATCATACCCTCAAAGGCCTCAATCAATCTGCTGCTGCTCTCAAAGGCCTCCTGTCCTGACCCCATCCCGTCTGCCAGACTGAGGATCAGCTGCTGTCCCGGCTGGATACAGGAAAATGTATCTCCGCAGATTCCTTCTCCCTTCCTGCTTGCATGTGCCTCCCCGAAGCTGACATGAAAGGGTGCCTCCTCAACAAACTGCAGCTTACGACTGCCCGGGGGAATCCAGGGATCCCTGCATTGGCAGGACATTCTCCGATCACAACTGTCAGATACTATCTCTTCCAGCCCTTTCCTTTTGCCTGTCCAAAAAAGCCTCAGGTCCAGATAGACGGTGAGTGTCCCTTCCTTCCCGGTAAGAGCCCTGATGCGGCGCAGGTAAGCTCCCTCACGAAGCAGCTTACGCCTGATTCCAAGGATCTTGCCGGGACCAAAAAACCGGGGGCTCTCCATCCTGCCTATGCATTGATCCAGAAGCTCTACACTGGAGGTCAGTTCATTATTGACTGCCTTCTTTAAGAAATCCATCTTCCTTACCCAGCAGCGGTTCTGGTAGGCAAGTCGGCCCAGCCAGAACATTTCTTCCATTATGGACGCAAAGTAGATACATTTTCTGCGAAAACCGGGAGAGACATCTTCCCGGGAGACCCGGCCTTCTTTCATCAGAAGCCGGCTTAAGAAGCGGATTTCATCCAGAGTCTCCCCTTCCTCCCCGAAACAGTCCCTGAATCTGGGACATTTTTTACAGACATCCCGGATCAGACTGTCCGTGATAAAGCGGTCATCCTCCTCCTGCTTAAAGCTTTGTTCTCCGCTGATCCTGATCAGACGCTCAATGGCATCCCGGTAGAGCCGCAGGTCCTCTGTCATGCTCCAATCTGCGATTAAGCCGGTTCTGCTTTTCATTACCATACCTCCATCCGGATTTTTCGATTATCCTGCAGTCATTATAAAAGACAGGAGCATACTAACCTGTCGAATCCGCTGAATGGAAGAAAAAGAAAAAGGCCCCGGGATAAGGGCCTTAAGTAAAGTAGCGGGAACTGGATTTGAACCAGCGACACCACGGGTATGAACCGTGTGCTCTAGCCAACTGAGCTATCCCGCCAGACTCAACATCCGCAATCTTATCATTTTTAGCATCAGTTGTCAACATGTTTTTCGGCGGGATTCAAAACACTTTTAAGACTTTCGGCATCATTCTGAATCATCACCGTCGTCCGCCTCATTCTGACCGACTGTCTCAGTATCCCCGCCGGCCGGATTGGAAGCTTCTTCCTCTCCTTCCGCCTCCCTGACCGCATACTCATCATTATCAATCAGACCCAGCTTCTCCCTGGCCATCCGCTCCTTGAACTCCTCGGAATCCATATTATCCTTTTCCTCCTCAAGGGACTTGTTCTGGTCTTCCAGACTCTCCACCTCAGAGGACAGCTCCTGTATGGCCTCCTGGTACCTGGCTGCATGTTTGTTCTGCTGCATCAGACCAAAACCAAGAAAGGCAACGATAACAAGGGTAAGTATAATGACGACGGCAGACTTTTTGGTAAAAAACTGCTTTTTAAACTTTTGATTAAACTGCTTACTGTTCTTCTTTTTCTTTTTCATAAGACACCTCTGTCAGAACCTGCTTTTCACTATTTTAACGGTTCTTCGTATATTTTTCAATGACTTTGCCATAGAAAATGTGATTTTTTTTACAGGAGAGAGGAAAAGCCCTGCAAAAAAACCGGTCAGGAGGCAGAGGAAAAGGACAATCTTTTCCAGGATTTTGACGGTTAGGGTTTCAAAAAGCAGCCGATAAAGGAGGGCACCACAAACCATACTAAGAAGAAAATAGAGGCGGAACTGCCCATGGTTATACTTAAGCAGCAAGGCAAAAAATGTCCCGCTAAGCAGCCAGACAAAGAGGATATCCTGAAGATGAACCCTGAGCCTGCCTCCCGGGCATCTCCGGCGCCAGACCCCAAGGACATCGCTGCAGAAAGCGGATGCCGCTCCAAAGCACATAAAACAGAGGGCATTCTTAAGCTGGATGAAAATCTCGCCATTTATCTCAGCCAAATAGTCTCCTTATTAATCCGCCTCTGTTTTCTCCGGAAGGACCGCCTGCAGTATAGGTCATACTGTCCACACTGCCGGAAAGCTCTACCTCCCCCTTTTCCACCATCAGCTTTGTCACGTGAAGGTCTTCCCCATGGATCATAAGCACCCCCAGCTCCGTATCCAGGATAATCTCCCCCGGATCAAAGGAGATAACCTCATTTACTCCGCTGATCATCCCTGTCTCCCGATTATACAGGCTGATCTTATGCCCCTTGATGATTCGATCTTCCATCTATTATTCATTCCAGTCTGATACCTTTTTCCTCATTATATGTTTTCCGGCAGTATTATATGCCGGAGGGCCGGGTTTAAAGATAAGAATAAGCAAATTGCCAAAACCGCTTGACAAAAGCGCTTTTAACCGTTATAAATAGTAAAGCATATATTTACGTACAAGAATTATTGTTCAGTTTTAAGGAGGAAATGAGCATGAATAAAGCAGAATTAGTAGCTGCTATCGCAGAGAAGACACAGTTATCCAAGACCGATTCCGATAAGGCTTTGAAAGCATTTATCGATGTTGTAGGTGATGAGCTCAGCAAGGGCGGCAAGGTTCAGCTGGCAGGCTTCGGCACTTTTGAGATTTCCGAGCGTGCAGAGCGTCAGGGTATCAACCCCAGAACAAAAGAGACAATCACCATCGCCGCTTCCAAGGCTCCTAAGTTTAAGGCAATGAAGGCTTTAAAGGACAAAGTGAATAACTAATCCTGTCCATTCAGGAGGTGATTTGTATGCGTCTTGACAAGTTTCTTAAAGTGTCCCGACTCATCAAAAGACGTACGGTCGCCAATGAGGCCTGTGACGCAGGCAGAGTGATGGTCAACGGCAAAGTTGCCAAGGCCAGCCAGGCTGTCAAGACAGGTGATGTTCTGGAGATTCAGTTTGGCAACAGAAGTGTGAAGGCTGAAGTCCTGGACATTAAAGATACTGCAAAAAAAGATGAAGCAAGAGAGCTGTTCCGGTATTTATAATCTGGAGCAGCTCTTTTTTCATCCGGGAATTCGAACAACAAAACAAGCCGCCGGCCGCTTTATCGTCTTGCTAAATTCCTGCCTGCCGGCCCAGGAAATCTGCTGCCACTTCCGTAAGCTTCCTTTCCGACTCACCCGGTATTTTCACAGCATCCCTTGTCAGCAGCAGGACTGCCCCCAGTATCTCCCCTCCGCTCCGGATAAGACTGTAAATCCGGCTTCCCGCTTCCATCCCCTCCACTACCGGTACCAGACCTTTTCTTTCCGAGGAAGGGAGTCTTTCATCCCGGTCATCAAGAAGCTTCTCCAGCCGCCTGCTGATTTTCCCGCCCTCTGAAATGCTCTTTTTACAGCCAGCTGCTGCAATGATTTTTTCACGGTCGGTAATTACCACTGCAATACCTGTCTGATTAAGGATTGCCTCAGCGTATTCCCTGGCAATAGATGTATACCCGGTAAAAGGCAGATATTTTCTTAATACGATATCTCCCTGCTGGTCCGTGAATATTTCCAGCGGCATGCCTTCTTTTACCTTGAGTGTTTTTCTGATTTCCTTGGGTATGACGACCCTTCCCAGGTCATCTATCTTACGAACTATCCCGGTTGCTTTCATAGGTGGTCTCCTTCCTGTCATCGTTAAGCTCTCTTAGTATTTGATGACAGAGACACTTTTATGCAGATAACTTTCATGCAGGTATCGTATTGCAAAATTATCTCCGATGACTTAAAATAACCCATAT
>JAFUDC010000015.1 GCA_017459345.1 Eubacterium sp. | reverse complement strand
TTTTCAGAGATAGAACCCGCAAATATTTGTTTTTATGCTCCAGGTGAATCTCGTTAATATTATTACTTTAGCTCATTCTTCCCATTTGAATTGCTTTAATTGAACTGACTTCAGCCCTGCGGGCTGTCACTTTGGCAGAATCTCCTGATTTCGGCAGCCCGAGTTCATGGCCACAATGATTATCGAGCTGTTACCTCAGCTCTTTTTCTCCATTTCGGCTGCTTTAATTGAATTTGCGTCAGCCCTGCGGGCTGTTACTTTGGCACGATCTTCAGGTTTCGGCTGCCTGAAGGCTTCGAAAAAGTTAATCACGTGAATAAGTCCCACGCACGGCTCCGTTGCTTATTCGCAGCTCCCGCCGTGCTAACAGTATCTCGCTCCGCAGCACACTGCTCCGCTCGATACTGTTTGTCGCACCATATGCCAGGACAGCTTTACATGCAAGCATGACAGCTTGTCCTGTCGAATGGTGCTGGACTTATTCACTTAAATATTTATTCACAATAAATAATTTCTGTGGTAAGATTTATAGTCAGGAAGAACTATAATACGGAATCCTGAATCGGAGATATCATTGATGGAAGAAAAACGCAAACGCCGGGTGCATTATTCCGGAAAGTACCCTAAGCGTTTTGAAGAAAAATATAAAGAACAGAATCCGGAACGTTATGCGGAGACCGTGGCTCATGTGATTGAGAAGGGTTCTACCCCTGCCGGCATGCATATCTCTATTATGGTGGATGAGATTCTGGATTTTCTTGATATAAAGCCAGGACAGAAGGGGCTTGATGCCACCCTGGGTTACGGCGGTCATACGTCAAAAATGCTGGAATGCCTGAGGGGCCGGGGTCATATCTATGGGCTTGATGTCGATCCCATTGAATCGGAAAAGACAGTTGCAAGACTCAGGAATAAAGGTTTTGGAGAAGATCTCTTCAGTTTCCGCCTGATGAACTTTGCAGATATTGATCAGCTGGTTGAGGAAACCGGGAGATTTGATTTTATCCTTGCTGACCTTGGGGTTTCCTCCATGCAGATTGATAATCCTGAACGGGGATTTTCCTATAAAGTGGATGGTCCCCTGGATCTTCGTATGAATCCTCTGACCGGAGACAGTGCAGCCGACCGCCTGAGACAGATAAGCAAGGAGGAGTTTGTCGGCATGCTCCTTGAGAATGCCGATGAGCCATATGCCAGGGAGATTTCCGATATTGTTTTTCGGGCAATGAAAAAGGGCAAGAAGATTGAGACAACCAGGGATCTTCGGGAGCTGATTGAACAGGCCCTGGAATTCCTTCCCCAAAAAGACCGGAAAGAAATGGTGAAGAAATCCTGTCAGAGGGTCTTCCAGGCCCTCCGTATTGACGTAAACAGCGAATTCGAAGTCCTCTACAGTTTTCTTGATAAACTGCCGGATGTCCTGGCCCCTGGAGGGAAGGCAGCCATATTGACCTTCCATTCCGGAGAGGACAGACTGGTGAAGAAGTCTTTCAGGGAGGGCTTAAAGGCAGGAATCTATAAGGATATAGCCAGAGACGTGATCCGACCGACACCGGAAGAGTGCAGGAGAAACGGGAGGGCCCGGTCCACAAAGCTTCGGTGGGCTGTGCGGAGTTGATCATATAATGATGTGACTTCTTGCCATGCAGAATAATCTTCCCAGCTAAATCCTATGGTGATAGAGTAAAAAAATATAAAAGAACGGAGTAATAGATGAAAACCTTATACTTTGACTGTTCAAGCGGCATCAGCGGAAATATGGTTCTTGGTGCCCTGACGGAGATTATCGGTGATGAGAATTATCTCATTGATGAATTGAAGAAATTGAATGCTGATGGATATGCGATCAAAATCTCGAAAAGTGTAAAGAACGGGATTACAGGAACTCATGTGAACGTGATTGTGGATGGAAGAGATGAATATGGTCATGTGCATCATCTGAGTGACCATGCCCATATGCATACTCATAAGCATAAACAGAGTCATGAACACATTCATGAGCATAAACAGAGTCATGAACATAACCATGATCATAGTCATGAATCCTCCCATGTGCATTCTCATGTCCACAGAAATCTCCATGACATTGAGAGCCTGATTAACAACAGCAGTCTGAATGACCAGATCAGGGATCTGGCCATGCGGATATTTACCAGAGTTGCGAAGGCGGAGAGCAAGGTTCACAACAAACCTCTGTCTGAAGTACATTTCCATGAGGTGGGTGCTATCGATTCCATTGTGGATATCGTCGGCACGGCTATCCTGATAGACAGGATTAAGCCGGACCGCATTATCTCCAGTATCGTAAATGACGGGTATGGCTTTATTGAGTGTGCCCATGGTACCATCAGTGTACCTGTCCCGGCGACGACGGAGATCTTCGCAGATGCCAATGTGAAGTTTCGACAGATCGATGTGGACACAGAGCTGGTTACTCCCACAGGTGCTGCCATAATCGCAGAGCTTTCAGAGGATTTTGCTCCCATGCCGGCCATGGCAGTGGATAAGATTGGCTGGGGAGCGGGTACAAAGGACCTGAAGATTCCAAATGTCCTGAAAGTTTGTGTGGGACAGGAAGCAGATGAAAAAACAGAAGAGGATGAGGAGTACATTGTTATGGAGACCAACCTGGATGATTGCAGCGGAGAGCTTCTGGGCTATACCTTGGAGCGGCTTTTCGCCGCCGGGGCTCTGGATGTTTTCTATACACCGGTCTTTATGAAAAAGAACCGTCCGGGATATCTGCTTACCGTGGCCTGCCATAAAAAGGATATGGATGTCCTTCAGGATATCATCTTCAGAGAGACAACGACCATCGGTATCCGTTACCGCCAGGAGAAGAGGACCAGACTTGCCCGGGAGATTATCAGTATTGATACACCTTATGGCCGGGTTCGGGCCAAGAAAGTGATCCGTGGTGGGGAGACATATATTTATCCGGAGTATGAGAGTCTTAGAAAGCTGGCAGAAGAGACAGATCTTCCTCTTAAGAATCTATACCATATTCTGGAGAATAAGAGTAAATGAAATAAAGATATATTATTTCCCTAAACATCTGTAATATCATACTTTTTAAGAAACAGGTGGAACATTTGGGAAGGGCTGTAACCTGCAAGGGCTATATTTAGTGGTTATTCACATAAAACTGCAAATATATGTAGTTATTTCTTGATATTTTCGTCAATAATTTATCGTAACCTTTTCTTGCATTTTCTTTTCGATTCATTTACAATAAGGTTAGATAATTAT
>JAFUDC010000118.1 GCA_017459345.1 Eubacterium sp. | reverse complement strand
GCTGCCATGGAATAATAAATATCTTTGATCTACCCTTGATCATTTTCTGGCCAGCGTTCGCGGTGGCCTTTTTGTGATGCCTTCATTTCTGTCCTTTAATTTCTCAAATTTCTACTTGACTTTTTATTAGTAGACTTTCTATTATTTGCTTATGCAATTCAGTAACTACTCAGAGCCCCATCTGCCACCGAAAGCTCCTTCTTCGGAAGCTTCACAGGAGCTTCCTACGCATGCATGGCAACCGGAGCTTCCGTCTGCATGCTATGGCATCGATTTCGCTACGCATATCATAACACAGAATCCTTCATAATAAAAGTAAACTTCGAAATTTGATAGTTGACATTACAGGAAATTTGTACTATTTTCCATATAAATATGGCAGCTGCTCAGAACCTTGCGGATTTTTATGAAACAGACTCGTCAAGCTTGTTTGTGAGAGGATGATTCATACAAATTCCATATGGTTCTGAGTAGTTACAAATATGTATAATTATTCGGAGGCATTGAACTGACTATGAAAATGAAAAAACCGGGCAAGCTGCCCATAGCAATTCTGCTTATCCTGCTGGCAGGACTCTATTATTATATAGCCCTTCCTGCAGTAAATATTCACAGCACCGAGGTCTGGAAGTCCATGATCTATCTGGCCGTAATCCTGCTGGCCATCTATGCTCTTCCGAGAGTATCCTTTACCGGGAACAAAAGAAACCCCATTGCCCTGAATCAGATCCAGAAGAATAGGGTTTTCAAGATTCTTGCGGCAATCAGCATCCTGCTGATTGCCTGCTACGGCATCGGCAGCCTGCTCTCCTCTCCGGTCATCAATGCGAAAAGGTACCAGAAGCTGCTCACGGTAGAAAGGGGTGAATTCACAGAGGATATCACCCAGATTTCCTACGATCAGATTCCTCTTCTTGACCGGGCCTCTGCCGAAATTCTTGGTGAGCGAAAAATGGGAAGTCTTGTTGACCTGGCCTCCCAGTTTGAGGTGGCAGACCAGTACTCCCAGATTAATTACAAAGACCAGCCGGTCCGGGTAACACCACTTCGCTATGCCAGCATCATCAAGTGGTTCACCAATCGGTCCTCCGGAATCCCGGCCTACATCCGCATTGACATGGCATCCCAAAAAACGGAGCTGGTACGCATGGAACAGGGCATGAAGTATACTCCCTATGATCATTTTTCCAGGAACCTCTACCGTCATCTCCGCTTCCGGTATCCGACTTACATTTTTGATGATATTAATTATGAAATTGATGAGGAGGGAACCCCCTACTGGATCTGCTCGACCAAGAAGTTCAATATCGGCCTCTTCGGCGGACAGACGGTGGGACATGTTGTCATGTGCAATGCCATCACCGGAGAATGTACAGACTATAAGGTAGATCAGGTTCCCGCCTGGGTGGACAGGGTCTACTCAGCAGACCTGCTGGTACGCTTATATGATTATTACGGTACCCTGAAGCATGGATACTTTAACAGCATCCTGAGCCAGAAGGACTGCCTTGCCACCACAAACGGATACAACTATCTTGCTCTGAACGATGATGTCTGGGTATATACCGGGGTCACCTCCATCACCAGCGACCAGTCCAATGTAGGATTCGTCCTGATGAACCAGCGGACCATGGAAACAAAATACTATGAAGTGGAAGGCGCCATCGAGGATTCCGCCATGGGATCTGCGGAAGGTAAAGTGCAGAATCTTGGCTACAAGGCAACATTTCCCCTTCTTTTGAATATCGACAAGGAACCCACATACTTTATGGCACTCAAAGACGCCTCCGGCCTGGTCAAGAAATATGCCATGGTAAATGTACACAATTACCAGCTGGTTTCCACCGGAGACTCCGTCAGTGAATGTGAGAATTCCTACCGGACCTTGCTGAACTCAAACGGCATCTCCCAGCCGGAGGAGGAACCCGCAGCCGACCTTCAATCCATCACCGGAAAGATTATCCGGATCGCCGATGCGGTAATCGAAGGGAACTCCCACTATTATCTGATCCTGGAAGGCAATGACACCATCTATGATGTTCTGGTGGGAAGTCATATCGATGTGCTCCTCCTGAACGAGGGAGACACTGTCACTTTGAAATACCGTGATCAGGGTGGCCGGGGGATTGTGGAAGAGATTGGGAGGTAGAGGTTATCGACTTAGATAGTTAATCATCCTCTCCATGGATTCTCTTCCGTCTTTAAGCCCTTCTTCATAAAGTGCAGTCAGCTTCTCCCTGTCTTTTTCCAGTCTTCCGACCGCTACTTGCTCTCGGGGCTGGATGATAAAGACCCTGCCGGCTGCCTCTTCCTCTTTCAGGAAGTCGATGGTCTCGTTATATCTGATATGGCGGTCTTCCATTCGGTCCACAAATTGCTTTGACCGGGGATATCTGAGCCTGGCAAGCGGAATCAGCTTGTTAGGCTCTTTTCTGTAGTCAGCATCTCTGGTGAGAATCACAACATTCTTTTCATTTCCGTCTCGAATAGAGCGGCGGATGGGGATGCTGTCAGCTATGCCTCCGTCAAGATAAGAGCGCCCTTTTACCACGATCGTTTTGGAAATCAGTGGGAGGGAGCTGGATGCACGAACCGCCCACATCTGCCTGTCCAAGTCCCTGATTCGTATATACTCTGCCTCACCGGTATCAACGTTGGTCACTACCGCGTAGAATTTTCCTTGGTACTGACGGAAGGTCTCATAGTCAAAAGGATCGTAAACATTGGGGATTTGAGAGTAGAGCATGTCCGCTCCGAAAAGATTCCCTGTCTTTAAGAAGCTTTTTGCGGACAGATAACGGGGATCATCGAGATAATTGACATTTACCCGGAAAGCCCTGCCATATTGTTTAGATATATAGCTGCCGGCATGACAGCTGCCCGCGGAGACTCCATATATGCCGGAAAACTCCACGTCCTTCTCCAGAAAGGCATCCAGCACGCCTGCTGTGTACACCCCTCTCATACCGCCGCCTTCTAATATTAATGCTGCCTGATACATATATAACACCTGCTTTCTATTTTACTATGACCTGCTGCCGCCTTATCTCATTTATCAGTTTTCGTCCTGCTTTTCTGGCTGCAGCCTGTTCATACAGATCAGCTGCCAGCAGATCTGCCTGATAAATCCTCATGGCTTTCGGGGCTTTGCTCAGATAAGCACTTCCCCTGGCCGGTTTCTGGATAATTGGTATAGAAGAGGTCTCTTTCATAAGCCGAAGCAGAGGGACTGCCTCTCTTCTAAATCCCAGAATTCTCGCGTAAGGGACAGACTCATCTTCTGCCCTGATTGAATCAATCCGGAGTAGAATATGGAGCAGAGTCCGTCTGATAGAGCTGTCTGTCCGGTTCCTGGAATGCAGAGATTCGATAACCTGATCAATACTGCATCCCGGCTGATATAGCCTGAGGATGCGGGTAAGCAATTGTCTTTCGCTTTCTGATGTCTGAGATTGATCACTTATTATATTACTGTCTGATACTCCGTCGATAGCTGCCTTCCTCATCAGCATCTCATAATCCAGCAGGGCTATCAGGTCATCCCACCAAACAGTTTCTCCTGACCGGATATGTTTCAAGAAGATTTCTGCATATTCTCCTAACGCTTTTATCAATCTATCAGAACATAATTCTCCCGGTACTCCTCTGATGAACTCTTTTAAATCTGCGGCTCCTTTGAAAGAATCATGATTATCTGACTTATTTGATTCTCTTCTACCGGCTCCAATAATCGCTGCATCCCTCAATGCCTTCCGGATTGCCGTTGCCGAGGGCAGGCCATGGCTAAGTTCTTCCTCATGATAAGCCGCTCCCTGGCGGATTACCGACACCGGTGCGATAGAGGATCCCAGCCTGTTAAGGGCCTTCATATACTCAAGCCCCAGAATATGGTTAGGTTCCTTCAGGAAATAATCCGGTTCCCCAAGCAGTTCTCCCACCGCCAGACTCCTGGCTTTTGGATAGGAATATCCCTGCCGGAGATAGTTCTGAAGAATTTTCCGGTAGGGTTCCTCCTCCCTGGAAAGGATGCGGACATATTTCTGGTAATCTGCTATCCCGGCCCACTCACTGCCAAAAGACAGGTAATCAACACAGCCCAGGCTGTCTAAGAGCCTGACTCCAGCTGATGCAAAGGCTTCCGCACTGGCTGTGGCATAGATGACCGGCAGTTCAATCACCAGGTCCGCACCGCCGTCAAGTGCCATGCGGGTCCTCATATACTTATCTGTGCAGGCAGGCTCTCCCCTCTGCACAAAGTTCCCGCTCATCACCGCAATGACGTAGTCGGCCCCGGTAAGCTCCCGGGTCTTTTCAATATGATATCTGTGTCCTGCGTGGAAGGGATTATACTCTGCCACAATTCCGGCTGTTTTCATCATTGATTGTCACTTTTCTCTCTTAATCACACAAGTAACTACTCAGAACCCCATCCACGACCGAAAGCTCCACCGGAGCTTCCGTCTGCATGGCTCTGCGTAATTACTCACATTATAAACAATTACTTCACAAGAAACAACCACTAATTATAATCAGATATATTCAGAAAAATCGATGTTCATGTACTCCCTGTTCCGGAGGAATCCAGAGATGTCTCTAGAATTAATTGATATAATACTCTTTGTAGATATTATGACTGAATCGAATAATATTGGTAGATCAATCATAAATTGAGAGTACGTAAGTGATGAAAATCTGAGAATATTAGAGATATTTTATGACTGAAACAATTTATAAAAGAAAATCAGTCATAATTGAGAGCTACTTAAAACATGAAAATACCAGAATCTCAGCGAATTTTTATGACTAAATCAAATAATAAAAGAAGATCAGTCACATTGCAAGCGAACTGCAACATATAGTTCAGAGCTTACTCAGCCCCGCACCTTCTTCAATTTTCAAGATGACAAACAAAAGAAAATGTTCCACAAATTCTTTCAAACACAATCAATTATTGTTAAAATCGAAACAATCTATTCTATCGTTAAAAAGCCGATTGCCAACAATTTATCAAAAAAACTATCCTACATTTACAAGATAATACATTTTCCTGTCAGGATAAAAGCGTTATAATTAGGTCGTATATATTAAAATGAGCGAAATATTGCATTTCGCTTTAGTTGACAAACGACAACACAGACCTTGATCGGGAGAGCCTATCTCCTGCCGGAGGTTCACTCCGAAAAAATAATTGCAGGTCTGCTTGTCAGTATATTAAAAAAGGAGACAAAACATGAAGGTATTAGTAATCAACTGCGGAAGCTCTTCCCTCAAGTACCAGGTTATCGATTCCGACACAGAGAACGTTCTTGCAAAGGGTTTATGTGAGCGTATCGGCATCGACGGCGTTCTGACCTATCAGAAGCCGGGCATCGACAAGATTAAGATTGAAGCTCCCATGCCTGCACATCGCCAGGCTGTTGAGCTGGTATTAAAGCAGCTCATGGATCCGGAGGTTGGTGTGATCAAGTCTATCGACGAGATTCAGGCTGTCGGTCATCGTATGGTACATGGCGGCGAGAAGTTCGCATGCTCCACACTTCTTACTGATGAAGTATTAGAAACTGTTGAATCCTGCAACGATCTTGCACCGCTTCATAACCCGCCGACACTGGTTGGTGTTGCTGCCTGCAAGGAATTAATGCCTTCCACTCCTATGGTTGGTGTATTTGATACTGCCTTCCATCAGACTATGCCGCCGGAAGCTTATATCTATGGTGTTCCTTATGAGTACTATGAGAAGTACGCCCTTCGTCGTTACGGCTTCCACGGCACATCTCATAAATTTGTATCCCAGAGAGCAGCTGAGATCCTTGGCAAGAGACCGGAAGATCTTAAGATCATCGTTTGCCACCTGGGCAATGGTTCTTCCATCACAGCCGTAGACCAGGGCAAGAGCGTTGACACTTCCATGGGTCTTACCCCACTTGAGGGTGTTATCATGGGAACCCGCTGCGGCGATATCGACCCCACTATCATCGAGTATGTTGCCCAGAAGGAAAACCTGACTTTGGAAGAGACCCTTCAGGTGATGAACAAGAAGTCCGGTGTTCTGGGTATCTCCGGCGTCTCCTCCGACTTCCGTGATCTGGAAGCTGCAGCTGCAGAGGGCAACGAGAGAGCTGACCTTGCTCTTAAGGCATTCGTACATACTGTTGTTAAGTTTATCGGAAGCTATGTTGCCGTGATGAACGGCGTTGATGTGATCGCATTTACCGCCGGTATCGGTGAGAATGATGCATCCATCCGTGCTGCTGTCCTTGAGAAGTTCGGCTTCCTTGGCATCACTCTTGACGAGAAGGCCAACGATATGCATGGCGAAGAGAGAATTATCTCCACACCGGATTCCAAGGTGATCGCCATGGCTGTTCCGACCAACGAAGAGCTGGCTATCTGCCGCGATACCGTTGAGATCGTAACCAAGAAGTTCGTTGAAGAAGCAGTTAACGAGGTTCTGAAATAAAATCACGAATTTCCATCGGAATGTGCGCCCGCCGGGCGCACATAGTAAAAAAAAGAGGCTTAAATGATATGCTCCCTCTATGAGAGACAGTGAATAATATCACTGTTACTCATGGAGGGAGCTTTTTTAATGAGAAGAAAGAGAGGAGAAATATCTTCAGAAACTAAGCTTGAGTGTGCGAAGTTAGTTGTTAATGGTGATATTG
>JAFUDC010000117.1 GCA_017459345.1 Eubacterium sp. | reverse complement strand
CCCAATCCTGCCTTAGTGGAGAATGCAACTCCCATGGAAGCGATAAACAATCCGATGAGAAAGAGCATGTATCTTTGAATTATCTTTGTTTCCTTATTCATCAAGTATATGTACCTCCGTAAGTCCCTTTATCACCCATGCAAATGCCCTGGCTGTTCGAAGGTCAGAATCCTTAAAATGATTCCCCTCATTCCATTCCAGAGTACACTCGACCCCGGAGGCTTTCAGGAGCATATAAGCCTCCCGGATGGCAAAGCCCACCTCACGCATGATGGGGTTCTTACTTCTATCCTCCCGGTCGCCCAGGCTCAGATAGGCTACATCCGTATAGATCTGGTTCTCCCGCATATACCTCGTAAAATCAGGAAACCAGACAGAGGGGGATGCTGCCGCAATGCCATCAAAGCAGTCTGAATGGTAGCCGGCCCAGATGGCAAAGAGACCGGCAAGAGAGTAACCGCCGATGACAACCCTCTGCCGGGCGGAGCCATCTCCAGCCACGGAGCCCTCGAACTTACCGCCAATTTGAGAGTAGCCCTCCAGTTTAGCCTGCACAAGCTCCTCAGGTATGACATGGCCAAGCAGCCAGGACAAAGTATCACTTGCCCCGCCGCCGAAATCCTCCTTGCCAAAAACTGCGGGCGCCTGCCAGGGAGACAGGTCATCGTTCCAGTTATCCACTTTGACTGCCTTCAGACAGAAGTCATCTCTCCCGGTTAACTCTTTGATATAAGCTATCTCATTCTCCATCAGCTCCATGTCATGCTCATCCACCATCTGGATCAGGAGCAGGGGAGACTTGGAGTCTCCGTATGTTATAATTTCATGATTCATTATTATTCTTATCTCCTATACATAGTTTATCTATATCCTACCACAAAAAAACTGACAATAGAATAATATTTTAGAGTTACTACGGACATGAATTTCACAAACAATAACCAAAAAATAAAAAGATTCTACCATCTTTCTATAGCTATCTTACCAACAAATTGCTATAATATAATCTGTCAGGAGGAAAACAATCTCAGGCAGACAGCAGTATTTTGTTTTCAACTGATTCATTACAGAACAAGTCAATCTGCAACATATATACCAGGAGGTCAACATATGGGAGCTTCAATCACCAACGAACCTTTCCGGATCCGCGGAAAGGACCAACGGCTGAAGATTATTCTTCAGGAAGGCAGCAACGAGGCAAATGTAAATAAACTGGTTGATATTCTGATCGGGGATGGGTTTGATTTCTCACTGGAGGCTGACCCGGAGACGCCGGTTGAGGAGGCGGAACGTGCCGTTTCCGTAGGTTTGGGTATCGCAGTGAAGGAAAGGATGCCCATGATGGAAGAACTGGCAAAGAGTGCGGGCGCAGTCCAGGCCTGCTCCAGACCTGCCTATGAGCGGCTGGGCCTTCTTCCCAGAGAACGTTTTGTGGGGATGAGCGGCGTGAAATTTACCGGAACTCTCTATATCGCCTGCGGAATTTCCGGTGCTCCCCAGCATTTGAGGGGTATCACCAAGGCTCATACCGTGGTTGCCATCAACACCAACCCGGATGCACCGATATTTGAAAACTGTGACTATGGTATCGTGGGAGATATGAATGAAATCGTACCCCTGCTTACCGCCAAGTTAAACAGTGATCTTCCAAAGCCAGACCCCAACGCCAAGCCGGTTCAGATCGTCCCTGAGGAGCCCCTCTATAAGGAGACCAAGGCAACGGCAGAAGGCCGCTATGTATGTCCGGGATGCGGCTATGAGTATGATCCGGCTAAGAATAACGGAGTCGCATTTGCAGATCTTCCTGATACCTGGGCCTGCCCGGAGTGCGGCGTTCCAAAGAAGGATATGATCAGTGCGGTCACTTTAGGATAAGGAGGTGTTTTCATGCATTGCGTTAGAAAAGTTACAGATGATTTATATTGGATCGGAGCCAACGATAACAGAACGGAGCTTTTTGAGAACATTCACCCCATTCCTGAAGGGGTTTCCTATAACTCCTATGTTCTCCTGGATGAGAAGACCGTCCTCTTTGACTCTGTTGACTGGGGAGTATGCCGGCAGTTCCTGGAAAACCTGGATTATGTATTAAAGGACCGCCCCTTAGATTACATGGTCATCAACCATATGGAGCCGGACCATGCCGCCTCCATCGCAGAAGTACTTCTCCGCCATCCGGAGACCACCGTCATCAGCAATGAGAAGGCCTTCCTCTTCATGCGCCAGTTCGGCTTTGATGTGGAGGGACGGATGGACACGGTAAAAGAGGGTGACACCAGAAGCTTCGGCAAGCACACCGTGACCTTCCTCTTTGCCCAGATGGTACACTGGCCGGAAGCCATGGTTACATTTGACACGACAAACGGAGTCCTCTTCTCCGCCGATGCCTTCGGATCTTTCGGAAACTTAAGCGGAAGGCTCTTCGACGATGAAGTGGATTTCGACAGAGACTGGATTGACAATGCCAGAAGATACTTTACCAACATCGTGGGAAAATACGGTCCTTTCGTTCAGCAGCTCTTGGGCAAGGCCAAGACAGCCCCCATCAAGATGTTCTGCCCCCTCCACGGACCGGTATGGCGGACCAATCTGGGATATTATATCGATAAGCATGATAAGTGGAGCCGCTACATTCCGGAGGAGAATGGCGTCATGATCGTCTACGCCTCCATGTATGGCAATACGGAATCCGCCGCCCAGGCCCTGGCATCCCGCCTCTGCGACAAGGGCGTGAAGAATGTCCGGGTATACGATGTATCAAAGACCCATGTATCCTACCTGGTAGCCGAGGCCTTCAAGTACAGCCACATCATCCTGGCATCAGTAACCTACAACCTCAATATCTACCCGGTAATGGAAGACTTCCTCCACCACCTGAAGGTTCTGAACCTGTCCAAGCGGGTCTTCGGTATCATCGAAAACGGTTCCTGGGCCATCAAGTCCGGTTCCCTCATGGAACAGTATATTGATGAGAATCTCAAGGACTGCCGCATCATCAACTCCAAGGTGACCATCAACTCCTCCGGCAACCGGTCCAACGAGCTGGAGATGGATGACCTGGCAGCTGACATCGTGAAATCTTTAGATGAGGAAGCCAAACGCCTGGAGGCCGGCGCGAAGGCTGTGGCAGAAGCCGCCGCCGCAGCTGAACAGAAGGCTGCCATTAAGAAGATGAGCGCCAAGGAGCGCATGGCTCTGCGGATGAAGCAGAAGAAGGCTGAAGAAAGCTGATAATAGTCAAACATAAAATAAACAAAAAATCGATGTCAGCATAGCTGACAGGACGAAAATTGAGCGCCCCGGCCGGGGCGCTCAATTTTTTTAAAGAGTTCCATATTCCAGGATAAAGTCCTCCAGACTTTTCCCATTCTTCATCCCTTCCACAATCTGAGCGGCGGGACTCATAAGGCTTTCCGCCCTGCCATAGAGGGGTTCCAGGAGCTTCTCCTCCCCCCTGCCCCGTTTCTTAAGGCCTTCTGCCGACATGTCCAGAATCTTAATCAGCAAATCCGAGATCTGACCCTTATCGAAAATCTCCGGCAGGCCTGCCCGGACAAACTGCCTCCTGAGCTCCGAAGCATTATAGCCCTTGTGGTAAATCACATGGTCATTCTCCAGACACTCCGTCAGCAGATCCAGGTTCTCCATGAGACCGGTATGGAAGGCTCCTGAAGCCATGATCTCTTTCACCGGCTGCTCGCAGACACTCCGAAACTCCACCGTTCCCCGGAAGGTCAGGTCATCGAACTTGAAGGACCGAAGGTCTGTAAGATCATTATAATCAGGAGAAAATTGTACTTTTCGATAGGTACCCTTGTCAAAAAGCTCCCCCGTGAGGGAATCCGCAGCAAAATAATCCGCCAGCCTGATGGGACTGAAGTTGATATATCTCCCATCCCGCTGCACACAGTAGAGACTCATACTTCGGATATACCAGATAATCTCATCCACAGACTCAAACTCCAGCCCATACATGTCCACATTATGCCGGTTGAGCCCATGAAGACTGTTCCTCCAGAAATAATCCCGGCTGCAGAGGAACTCATTATGATCCTCCGTCCAGATGGACTTGGCAAAAAGCAGAGCTTTCAAAGGTTCCAGCCTGGTAAATGTATTGAGCACCTGGGGCAGTCTCTCCTCCTCGACATCCAGCTGAATCTGGCTGGCACAGGAGAAAAGGCCGAAGTTGGGATGATCATGAAAGAGAATCTCATTCTCATAATTCTTGTAGGAACAGAGATGGTGGAAAAGCATCCGGTATCTCTCGCTGACCACGGGAATATTCTTGTTATAGGCATAGCCGGGATTGATCCCCATGCCGGTCAGCATATGGTCTTCCTTCATCAGGTCTGCCTGAACATAATTATAATATATGGCAAAGCGGTCGGAAAGGACTGCAAAGTCGGTCTCGGTTCCAAAGGAAAACTCCAGTGTATTATAACTGCAGTCAAAGGAGATATTATCCCCGGTGCCCGGCTCCTCGGCCATGTAGATGAATCCATCATCATCCCGCTTTATTTCGGTAAATGCAAACCTCTCCACAAAACGGTCGGTCATAGCATGAACGATATCGAAATTCACCGGCTCCTTCTTAATATTCACAATGGGCAGCTCAAACTCAAGCCCCAGCCGGTCCGTCCGCTTCCTCCTGGTGGGAAGGATATATCGATTGTAGATTGCCTCATTCAGTTTATCTAAGTGCATATGTATTAACCTCTTATTGATTGTAGTTAATTCATCTTAGCACTCAAAACCTAGTTAGTCAATAGGTTTATTGTATCATATGCCCCTATCTTAGATAATCACCTCCTCAAAATCTGAAGCCGGATGCTTGCAGAGGGGACAGATGAAATCTGTAAAGATTTTAAATTGCCTTTAAGTACCATTTGCGATATATTTATTTATATACAGAAATACTTTAAGGAGGCTAGTTATGAAGAACGAAAAATCAAGTGTTTTCATGAAACTGATTGTTTTAACGGCATTCTTACTGATCGGCTGGATGAAACCATATCAGGCCTATGCTGCAGATATGGTGACTGTTGAGATTACCGGTCAGTATGATCAGAGAGAAGACAGTGCTGCGGGTGCAAGAGCCATGCTAACTATGATCAACGACTTTCGGACAGGGAGATATGTTGACGGAGGGAAAAGCACGGTATGGGCTCTGGCAGAAAACGGAACCGTGGATACCGCTACTTACACGAATCTTGGCGAGCTGAGCTATGATTATGAGCTGGAGAAGGTGGCAATCCAGAGAGCTATGGAGCTGGCTGTACGCTTTAGTCATGACCGACCTAATGGTGAAAAAATCGAATTATTGTATCCAGATAAGTATTCAAGTATGGGTGAGAATATTGCAGTTGGAACCGGAAATACATGCAATACGGCAAAAAAAGCTTTTGATGCCTGGTGTGAGACTACAGAATTATATTCCGGCCAGGGACATCGCAGAAATATGCTGTACAAGTATTTTAACAGAGTGGGGATTGCCCATGTAATCTTTCATTATGGCAACACAGAAATCGATTACTGGGTACAGGAATTTGGGTACTGTACAGGCAGCTTTGGGCTCTCCTCAACAGATCCTCTGAATGACAGCGAAACTATATCTGTTGAGATTGATGCAGATCTCATTCAAACTATCGATATCAAATGTGATAAGGATTCCCTGGAAATTGACTATGGACAGACTCATGATTTCTCTGAGGCTTCATCCGTACTCAGATTGTCGGAAACCTGGCCCGAAAGGATTGGCGGGAGTACCTACCTCGTCACTGTCGATGGAGGGTATTCTCTCTCATCAGATGATACTTCTATAGCCGGGATAACAGGGCAGACGATCACCGGAAAAAAGGCGGGGACGACAAAGATATCTGTTCAATCTTTACTCGACTCCTCTATTAGAAAGGTACTTGATCTGACAGTTAATCCTGCATCAATCAAAGACGCAGAAGTTAAGCTCCCCTACTCAGAGACAATATATAGTGGAAATGAGCAGAAACCGGCACCTGACGTGACTCTTGGGGAAAAAACACTTACATCCGGGGAGGATTATGAGGTCAGCTACGAAAATAACGTGAATGCGGGAACGGCAAAGGTAATCGTCACAGGAAAAGGCAATTACAAAGACAATGCCTCAGCAGAATTTGAAATCACACAAAAACCTCTGACAAACAGTATGGTAATCAAAGACAAGGGAGCTGATAATAGCTATACCTATGACGGAACCCTCCAACAGCCTGATATTAATGTGAAAGACGGTGATGTAGACCTTGTCAAAGAAAAGGACTACAGTCTTTCCATGGATGATAGTATCAATAGCGGAGATTACACTGTTACGGTTACAGGCACTGGAAATTACACAGAACAGGCGACAGCATCATATAAGATTAACCCTGCACCGATTAGTTCTGCAACAGCAGTCTTAGATAAGGATGCACTGGTATATTCCGGAATCAAGCAAGCCCCGGTTCTCACTCTCACATTTAATGATATAGTCCTGAAAGAAGGTGACGATTACACCCTGAGTGTACCTGATGCCATTGACTGCGGCGAATATACGATTACCATTGAAGGAAAGGGCAACTTCACAGGAAAGACGACAAAAACATTTAAGATTAGGCAGAAACCCCTTTCTGAGGATATGATCCAGCTTGAAAAAACTAGTTATACTTATGACGGAACCCTTTTTAAGCCTTCTGTCGCTGTGAAGAGCGCTGATAGCCAAAAAGAACTGGAGGAGAATAAAGATTACATAATAGAAAAAAATGAGGGCGGAACATCTGTTGGTCAGTACCCTGTAAAGATTTCAGCAAAAGAAGGCGGCAACTATTCCGGCCAGGTTGAAGTATCCTTTTCCATTGTACCTAAGTCACTGGAGAAAGATATGTTCAAACTCGAGAACAGAACCTACAACGGCAAGGCCGGTGTTCCCGATATTACTGCAACTTTTAATGGTACAGAGGTCACATACAAGATTGTAGAAGGTATTGGCACTAATGCCGGCAGCCATGAATTGACACTGGAGGGCACAGAGAATTACACAGGTCAGGTGAAGGCAGATTACAAGATTAACCCTGCACCGATAAGCTCTGATAATATAAAGCTGGACAAAAAAGAACTTGTGTATAACGGAAAGAATCAGGTACCGAACCCTACCGTCACATTCAATGATACAGTCCTGAAACAAGGCAATGATTATGAAGTGACTCCTGATCAGGATGCAGTTAACTGTGGTAAATATACTATTGGCATTGAAGGAACAGGCAACTACACAGGTCAGGTGACAGCAGATTATCAGATTAATCCTGCACAGATAAGTGCTGCAAAGGCAGATTTAGACAAAGAAGAACTGGAATATACCGGAAGCAAGCAGGCTCCGGTTCTCACTCTCACATTTAAT
>JAFUDC010000116.1 GCA_017459345.1 Eubacterium sp. | reverse complement strand
CCCCATTTTCCATGTTCGGCCCGATTTCTTTTTTTGTTCCCACCCCTACGTGAACAGGCATTAAACTAATTGCCATATTTTATAAAAATATGGCAATTACCTATTGACTTCTGCCTTGCCATATGTTATAATGTATGGCAAGGAGGTGGTATCAATGCCAATAGTGAAGTACAAAAATCAATCAGGTGTTACTTATGCCTATGAACAGACTTCTGTTTACGATGCAGAAAAAAAACAGTCCCGTCCCGTACGCAAATATCTGGGCAGGGTCGACCCGGATACCGGAGAGATCATTTCCACAAAGGGTAAGCGGGGAAGGCCGCCTAAGCAGCAGGGTGCTTCTGATGGGAAAGCCGGTCCCGGGGACTATAAAGCACTCTATCAGGAAAAATGTGCTGAACTGGATAAGGTACAAAAGGTCCTTGCCAGTGCTAACACTCAGATAGAACAGCTGAATGCCCAGGTCATAGAACTCAGGGCCATATGTTCTTCCATACGCGACAAGATCACATCCATAAAGGGACTATAGGTGAGATTATCTGGAGGCAATCGTGTACAAGTCGGCCTTTTTATTAACTACCCAGCTGCAATACAGCCTGAAAGCTGCCAGGGACAGGATCCTGTCCCTGGAGAGCGGCGCCGAATTCCTGAAGATGCAGTCAAAACTTGACCGCCAGCGCCATTACTATGAAAGACAGCTCAGGGAAAGGGACCGTAAGATAGAGAAACTCTCCGGGATGCTGGATGCCCAGCGCGAGAAATGGTTCGAGATCTTTGAAGACATCCAGGCAGAGATGATCAAAAAGCTGGAAGAAAAAGACCGCAGCATAGAGGAACTGAAAGCACAACTGGGTAAAAAGAGTGAAAAACAGCATAAGCTGATGCGGGAGGTAACAGAGACACGCGCAAAGCTGAACGATGAAAAAGAGAAAAACCAGAAGCTCAACGCCCAGGTCAACCAGAACTTTGAGAATTCCTCTACCCCTTCTTCCCAGGACCCTTTCCGGAATAAAGTACCCAATAACAGGGTGAGCACAGGCCGCAGCGAAGGCGGACAGCCTGGTCATGAGGGACATGGCCGGAAACGGCTGCCCGTCACAGAAAAGCCTGTCTTTATAGATGCCCCGGATGAGATCAAAAACAACCCTGACTACTATAAGCTGGAAGGAAAGCAGGTCCATAAGCAGGTCATCGGTATACGGCTCTCTGCCGTGGTAACGGATTACTATGCGGATGTATACAGGAACCGTCTGACCGGTGCGAGGTATCATGCGCCTTTCCCGGAGGGGAGCGTGCTGGATGTGAACTATGATGAAAGTATAAAGGCCTGTGTATTCCTGCTCCGGAACCACTTGAACGTTTCGATCGATAAGACCGGGGAATTTATCAGGGAGATGACAGATGGGAAGGTCAGCATCTCTCATGGGATGATCTGCGGGATCAATAAAGAATTCTCCGAAAAGACCAGAGAGGAACTGCTTGAGATCTTTGCGAGACTTGCAGCATCAGAGGTCGTGTATACGGATATGACAAATGTCAGGCATAATGGGAAACTCAAGAATGTCGTAGTCTGCAGCAATAAGGAAGAGGTCTTCTACGCATTCCGGGACAAAAAGGGGAATGAGGGACTGAAAGGGACGCCGGTCGAATACTCCACGGGAGTACTTTCTCATGACCACGACAAGACATTCTACCGTTACGGAGGAGCGCATCAGGACTGCAACTATCACCACACACGGTACCTGAGAGGGGCGATAGAAAACGAACCGGATCTGGAATGGCACAGGCAGATGCTGGACCTGCTCCTGGAGATGAATGCCGAAAGAGAAAGGCAGGAGCGCAACCTTGGAGAAGACCAGATAAAGGAATTCAAGGACCGGTATGACAGGATCCTTGACCTGGCGGAGCAGGAATACTATGACAACCCTCCATCCAGATACTACAGGAAAGGATATAACTTATCCAAAGAGCTGAGAGATTATAAGGAAGCTGTACTATTATTCCTGACGAACCCGAAAGTAGATTTTGGGAATAACGAAGCGGAACGGTGTGCAAGGAAGGCTAAGCGGCACACGGTAGTATCCGGGTCCTTCCGCGGAGCAACAAACGAAGGCGGGGAAGCGTATTGTCAGGCAATGAGCGTTCTGGAGAGTGACCGCAGGAAGGGGATAAACGTATACCAGCAGGTCAAGGATTACTTTAAGCGGCCAAAGGCAGCAAAAAAGGAAAAACAGAGTAACGTAATATCTATGGTAGATGAGAAGCGTATAGTACCAGAAGGCTGACTGATACCCGCACTCTATGAGTGCGGGTAATCGGTCAGCCCAAAAAGGAAGCACTTGTGCAAAAGGGTGGGAACAATACGATCATAATTCCGATACACCAGTTTGGGTGGGCACAAGTGCCAGAGGAGGACTGCGAAATGCGTCCTCCTCTTCTTTTATATAAACCGGCTGGCCAGGGTGTGACTTGTAAAGACTATATAAATCAGTAAGCTTTGATATCAGAAATTACTAATCAAAAACTCACAAGCATGG
>JAFUDC010000014.1 GCA_017459345.1 Eubacterium sp. | reverse complement strand
CCTTTGCAACCAGGTCTCTAGATATAAACAAGATCCAATCCGGATATGGAGATGGATTTTCCAGTGGAGGTAGTAATGAACAAAGAAGGAAGAAAGATAAAGAAACTCTATGACAATTATCTGGCCTTGAAATCAGTGGTTGAGGGTACCGCCTTCCTGACGGAGGATGGGATCCTGGTAGAACTGGAACTGGTTCGAGCGAGACAAACGGAAGATAAGAATAAGGAGGAATATTTTAATGGCTGATGAAAGTAAGATCATGAAGATGATGGAGGAAATGGAGACCCACTTTAAAGAGCGGGACAGACTTTTTCAGGAAATGGAGGAAGCTTACCGGAAAAGATACGACGACTTGATCAGACGGGAGAGCGCTGTGAAAGAAAGGGAGAGATCGCTGCAGAGATCCTGGATGGACCATGAGGCCCGGATCAGTCTTCTAAACGATAAGGAAGAGGAGATACGGCTAAAGGATGAGGAACTTAAGAAAGAGATCTCTCTCAGAGAGGAAGAATACGCCCGCCTGAAGGAAAAGATGAAAGAAGACCAGCTGAGGTTGAATATTCTGGAGACAAGGCTGCAGAATGAAAGCCTGAAGCAGGATGCAGACCGGTTAAACTATAGAGCAGAAAAGGCAGATGATGGAAAATTTAGAGTGTCGATCCTCCCCTACATTATGGAGGCAGAGCTTGAAGAAGAACCGTACTACCGGACTCTGAAGGAGGAAAACAGGAAGCTTTCAGATGAGATTTTGCGACTTTACGATGAGCTTATTTCGGAAAAAGAGCTGACAGAAGCCCTTGAGGAGGAAAAACAGGATCTTTTTAAGGCTCTCCTGGAGAGTGATCCGGACACAGCCCGCCTGTTTGAAGTCGGGGAAAAGGATGAAACTGACGGAAATGGAGATCCGGAAAGTCTGACAGAGGGAAGGCAGGATCTGCCGGAACCTTCTGCAGGAGAAAGGAGCACAGAATGAGAAGGACAGACTGGAAAGCACCAGTGATCATTATCATGGCTTTTATAATCGGGATACTGGTTAATATTCTGGCGAGGCAGTTTCTGCCTGCATCCCTGGCAGGGGGGAGAGATCTGATTGCAGTGGTGGCCCAGATCCTGGTGTCCACATCGATCATTTTTATCACAGTTAAGATCATGCATAGAGGGGAGGACGATTGATATCATGAGAACACTGAAATTCAATGGAAGAAAGAGGTCAGCCAGGGCAATTTTTTTTAATACAGGCTTAGTGCTTTTATGCTTTGTGTTTGCTGTATTTGCACCGGTACCGGTCTTAGCGGCACCGAATACCGGAGCTATCAGCACATCCTTTAAGTCAATCTACAATATCATTGCTGCCATCGTGACCAGCATCGGCCAGCTGTATCTTTTATGGGGAGTTTTTGAATGGGCGACGTCTTTAAACTCCCAGGACGGTACTGCCCAGTCCATGGCCTTTAAGAGGATCGCTGCAGGCCTCATCGCCTGCATGGCACCGACGATCATCTCTATGATCAGCTATTAAAGGAGGGAGTGGGAAGATATGCCAGGATGGTTACAGGAATTTCTGACAGGAACGGATATGGCCCTGGCCAGTGGGATCTGGAATACTGCCATGAAAGCGGTAAGCGGGCTTCTTATCATGAAGCCCCAGTCCTTTTCGTCTGAGACATGGGCTTTTGTAGATGGTACCCTGTATCCCTTTGCCCTGTCCATCGGACTGTCCCTTTTGAACCTCTTTTTTATCATTGGCTGGCTGCAGGCACTGACCAGGCTCCATGAGAACATCACTTTGGAGAGGACGGTGGACGCACTGATCAAGGTGGTCCTTGCCAACGTCCTCTTCTTAAATATCAAGACCATGATCCGGGAGCTCTTTAACGTGGCATCGCTGATGACTGGGAGTGTGTTTACGGTACAGGCCCCGAAGCTGGTCACGGCCGATATCGATGTCGGTTCTGTACTCTTTTACAATCTCTTCGGGATTTTATATGTTATCGCTGCCATTGTCTGCAGCTTCCTGATCCTGCTGACGGTATACGGACGCTATATCCGGCTCTACCTGCTGGTAGTCTCGGCCCCCTTTGCCTTGTCCACCATCGTTGGCGGGGAGGAGGCCAGGAGGACCTTTATCAGCTGGTTGAAGACCTTCCTCCTAAACACCTTTGAGATCGTGATGATCGCCCTCGTCATGGTGATCTGCTTCAAACTCACAGAGAGCGGGGTCAACATTTTCGAGAAGGGAAGTATGGGCGTGGAAGCAGTAAACGGATTCTGGGATGCCTTAAACGGACTCTTTACTATGGTAGTCATGACGGCCTCAGTAAAAGGAGTCAATTCCTTTATGAGTAAGACATTTGGATTGTAAGACGGATAGCCGGCAAATGAATAGATACAACGAAATATCGTAGTACTACATCGTAATAATGAAATACTATTCCGTATGAGCGAAGGAGGTTTAGATCATTGAAGATCGATATAAATAAAGATTTTGAGGAAGCCTTCCCGAATGAAGTCTATTCGGGATTTACCCTCGGGCAGTGCGTGGCAGCAGTATCCGGAATGATACTCTCCTTCGGCGCTGCTTTTTTGTTGTGGAGGCTTTTAGGCATTCCCATCGTGGAATGTACCTATATCGCCATTCCGCTGATGGTGCCGGTGTGTGCCATCGGATTTTACAAGTACCAGGGACAGAGTCTGATCGGGATCATCCGTGAGTTTTTTTATTTCAGACACACGGAAAGGCTAGCTTACAGTGCTGGGGAATACAGAAGAAATGCCAGCAGGATCTTTTCTGCAGGCAGGATCCCGGATAAGAGACCGGAGAAAAACAGGAAAGATCATAGAAAAAGCCAGAAAGGAGACAGGAGGAAAAAGCACATGAGCAGGATAAAGAAGGAGGGAACAGGATATGGCAATCATTAATGCAGGTTACCGCTTCCGGGCAAGAAGGAAGAAGAGCCTTCCAATCGTGAAGGTCCCGAAGAACGTCCGGGAGGCATTCAATATCGATATCATGTACAAGAACGGCATGGCGAAGTTGGAGCCGGGAAAGAAGAACTGCCTCTATGACAGGTGCTATGTCTTTGAGGAGGTCAACTATATCAATAAGGACGATGCGGAGAAGGTATCCTTCTTAAACCAGTTCATGGCCTGGCTTAAGACCATGAACGTGGATTTCAAGATCACCGTCGCCAATGAATACCAGTCCATTGAGGAGTTCCTTGACAGCGTGCGGTCCATGACCAACCGGACCTTGTATCCGGAGATCGGGGAGGGGATCGACCGGTGGACCAGGGAGAAGCTGGAGGACTCCAACCCTAATGTCACGACCCTCAGGTACCTGACCATCTCCACCCGG
>JAFUDC010000115.1 GCA_017459345.1 Eubacterium sp. | reverse complement strand
GCAATACCAGGATCATGCGGCAGGACTGGGACCAGGTATCAAAATCTGCCGTGGAAAAGCCGGTGGTGGTGATGATGGACCCCGCCTGGAACGACGCCTGGGTGAGGGCGGTAAAGGTATCCATGGATGACCGGATCAGGCTGACCGTGATGAATGCAACGGCAATCCCGATAATGATAAAATAGTATCTGATTTCTTCGATGATAAGCGCCTTCTTAAACTTCCGGTATAAGACCAGGTAGTAGGCATTAAAGTTCACGCCGAAGAGAATCATAAATATGGTAACCACCCACTGAAGATAGGGCGAAAAGCTGGCAAAGCTGTCATTGCGAAAGCCAAATCCGCCGGTTCCGGCAGTGGCAAAAGAGGTGTTTATAGCCTCAAATACGGACATACGTCCCAGTACCAGGAAGAGAAACTCTGCCGCCGTAAGCCCCATGTAGATGATATAGAGAATCCGGGCAGATGCCTTGATCTTTGGTACCAGCTTGCCCACGGAGGGACCGGGACTCTCTGCCCTCATCAGGTTGATGTGGGATCCCCCGCTTAAGGGAACCACTGCAAGCAGGAAAACCAGAACGCCCATACCTCCGATCCAGTGGGTAAAGCTCCTCCACATCAGGGTGGCATGGCACAGCTGCTCCACACCGGGAAGAATGCTGGCTCCCGTGGTGGTAAAACCGGAAACAATCTCAAAAAGGGCATCGACAAAGGAGGGGGCCTCCCCGGTCAGGCAAAGGGGCACACAGCCGAACAGACTTAATACAATCCAGCTTAGTGAAGTTGCCACGCAGCCTTCCTTTAGATAAAACACCTGACTTTTGGGCTTCTTATAGGATAAGAGGAAGCCCAAAGCAGCCGTGATCACAGCAATCAAAAGGTAATATATGCCCTCCTTCTCCCCGTAAATCAGGGCAATCAGGCAGGGAAGGAGCAAAAGGGCACCCTCCAGCTTGAGCACATAGCCCAGTATATATCGAATCATTGAACCATTCATATGTCAATCCTCCAGTCTAGGCCAGGATATCCTGGATATCTACAAAGCCCTTCTGGGTAGTCACTATCATGACATTATCACCCAGAAGAATCTCATCCTGGCCGCCGGGGATGATCAGCTCTCCGTCCCTGTAGATGAGACTGATCAGCAGGTTCTTCTTCAGATTCAGATCCATCAGAGGGGTATCTGTAACTGCGGACCGTTCACCGACATGGAACTCGATGGCCTCCACCCTGGAGTCAAACATATGATAAAGGGTTTCTATATTGCTGTCCTTGGAATCCTCCTTGGCACGAACATACTTGAGGATGGCCTCAGAGGTGATATAGCGGGGATAAATGACACTGCCAAGCTCCAGGCTGTTGATGGTTTCCGTGTAGGTAATCCGGTTAATCTTGGTGATGACCTTGGCATCGGAAACCTGTTTGGCAAAAAGACTCAGGAGGATGTTCTCCTCATCCAGCCCCGTGAGAGCCACGAAGGATTCGATATAGTCGATTCCTTCCTCCTCCAGAAGCTGCTGGTCAGTTCCATCCCCATTGATGATTATAGCCCTGGGAAGAAGGATGGACAGTTCCTCGCAGCGGGCCTTGCTGCGCTCGATGATCTTCACATCAATGCCCATCTGCAGAAGGCGCTGGGCCAGATAGTAGCCGCACTTCCCTCCGCCCACGATAAGGGTATTCTTCACCTGATGAGTATCAAAACCGATGGACTCCAGGAAGGCCTTGGCTTTCACCCGGGGGGCCACAAAGGAGACAATGTCTCCCTCACTTAAGACGAAATCTCCACCCGGTATGCTCAGATCCTTCTTTCTCTCCACGGCACAGATCAGGATGCCGGAGAAATTCCGTCCGATCTGGGCGATGGTCTGCCCGTTCAGACTGTTCCCCTTAGGGATGATGAACTTTATCAGCTCCGCCTGTCCTCTGGCAAAGGATCTGGCCTCCAGGGCTGTAGGCAGATAGAGGATACGGGCCGCCTCTCTGGCAGCCTCCAGCTCAGGATTGATGATCATGGCAAGCCCCAGCTTCTCTCTGAGGTACTCAACCTCCTGGCTGTAATCCGGTGTGCGGACTCTGGCGATGGCGGCACAGTCACCCACCTGAGAAGCAACGGTACAGGTGAGCAGGTTGAGCTCATCCGACTCAGTTACCGCGATGATCAGATCGGTATTCTCGATTCCTGCCTCCATCTGGACATTATAGCTGGCGCCATTCCCGGCCAGACCCATGACATCGTAGAGATTGGCAATCTCCTGGACCGTATCGGCATCCTTATCAATGATGGTGATATCATGGCCTTCCTGACTAAGCTGTTCCACCAGGGCGGTTCCAACCTTTCCGCCGCCTACTATGATTATCTTTAAACCCTTTGCTGCAGGGGTTCTTGTTATTCCAAACATGTCTTTTTGTTCCTTT
>JAFUDC010000114.1 GCA_017459345.1 Eubacterium sp. | reverse complement strand
CTCTCCAATCACAATAAAAATCTCCTGGCCTGTTTCTACATGATGAATACGAGCTTTCTCCCTGGTTACATTTACTTCGTAAAAACCTCCCTCCGGATCAGGCAGAAAGCCCTTGATGCGCATAATGCTGCCGCAGGCCGGGTCAGACATCATCACTTTCAATAGTGCAGTTAGCTGCGGCAGCTCCTTATGCACATTCATATAATAAAGCGTGCTGAAAGCATTTTCCTTGTTGACAGTGAGCTTGACATAGCTCTCATTTTTGTATCCACAGCTTGTGATAGCCTCCCAGTCTTCTTCGGTTAAGTCCTCCCAATTCTTCTGAAGAATCTCCTTACCACAGAAGGTACGGTGACATTGAACATGATGCAGGGCACGATTCAGGTGCTCTGTTGTGCCAAGGATTTCCTCAGGCGCCGCTTCCTGAACCTTGCTGAAAATGACCATTCCGGCATGGGCAATCTGGGAGGCAAGGAAATAATCCGAAGTTTCAGACAGGCTGTCACTCAGGCCCGCTTCCACGATGGCAATGACATTTCCGGGCTGATACCATCGATCCAGAGGCTCCTCCTTAAGGACATCGAAAAATTCATCCATGTCAAAGATACCGGAAGGCTCAATGAGAACACGGTCATAACCCTGCATGCCCATGGAAATCAGCTTGGTTTTGAAACGGCGGCGGTGACAATCTGCATCACACCCGCCTGCAACCATGTCCAGGTCACATTGTTGGCCGGACAGGTCCGAAAGAAGCATCCGATCCACATTCACTGCCCCATAATCATTGAGGAGGATTCCAATATTCAGTCCTGCTTCCATCAGCTTTCTTGCGTATTGCTTAATAAATGTTGTTTTTCCTGATCCCAGAAATCCGGTGATCAGATCAACTTGAATCATGATTTCGTCTCCTCCTCAAATTCCACATGCCTGATTCCCTATCTCTTATCCACCAGACCCTTATCTGCCGGGAGCCGGCCAACGTCATCAATTGTCTCATATGACAGCCATCTTGATTCCGCTGCCACTACTCGTATCGTCTTGATATTAATAGTCTAGTGAAACATCGCTGATGTTGTTATATTATCTACACATATATTATTATAGCATATGCTCAATAAAGAATCTGTTCATTTCTAAAAAAATTAAACTATATTTAATATATGCTGGCTCTGGCTATGGCGACCCTCTGTAACTGTCCACCTGAAAGCTCATGGGGAAGACGACTCATATATTCACCGGAAAGGCCGACACCTGACAGGTGCTCCTCTATCACCTTTTCGGCATCTTTCCGTGACATTTTCTCGTAATTGCGAAGAGGCTCATACAAATATTCTCCGATGGTCATACGAGGGCTGAAGGATAGAATCTCACCGGGTTCCAGACGGAACCCGGCTTTATTGACCGCCAGTGCCAGGGAACAGGCTGCCAGGGTGATCGTCTTCGGAAGTCGTTTTCCCATCTCCTCCTGTACGGAATGACCATACTTTACAGACTCTCCGAAATCCCCTCTTACTGCATGAGCCATCCATTTCCCATACCGTACCAGGATGGGGTCATTAAGGCCCAGCTCTTCACGCTCTGCTTCCATGACCTCCTGATCCCCGGAAACGCCCATGGAAAGATACTTCATGGTGACCGGATCAGAGGGAGCCACTGACAAGAGGAGGAATGTCAGAAATGTGACTCCCAGCAGAACCGGGATCAGATGAAGGATTCGTTTTAAAATATAAACTAACATTGATTTTCTCCTTCAACTCAAAAAGGCGGCGCACCATAAGTACACCGCCGGATATGATCAGATCAGACAATAATAGCTATGTGAAGCGCCCCAGTGGGACTTGGCTATCTTAAGGGACTGCGGATTTATCCATTGTGAATATAACACATCCATAAGCCAGAAATTTAAACCCCATGGGTCAACTCAGAAAAAAGTAAATTCACGATGTTTTCTATCTATGCTGTAAAGGCTTCTGTAGCTGACATATCAGACTATATACTGATACCGCGGCAGACCCTTACAAGGGTCATCGCCAGTCTGTCGGAGCAAAACTACATATACTCTGAAAAAAATTCAAAGGATGGGAGAAGTTTTGTTCTCTTCCTGACAGATCAGGGAATCAACTACATAAAGAGTCTTTTGGAAAAATATACAAGTTTGTGGGAGTCCATCAATGACCATATTTCAAGGTCAGAGTTAGAAGCATTCCACTCCTGTTATTCCAAAATGCTTGATATACTGGCAGATTCGGCTTTCAAAGACCGATAATCTTGATAGAGATATTACGAACGGACTACATGGCCTCCGGCTCAAATCCGACAATCTGCAGCCGTTCCAACATGGCAGCCGGAAAGTACTGCCCCAACAGCAGGATCTCTACCAAGATATATCGCGTCCGCCGACCTCAAAAATCAACCCGGAAGTGTATCATTCCATCCCTGTAACGGACAGCAATCTTCCCCTTCAGTTCCTCCACAAACCCCTCAGCCATGGCAAGGCCGATTCCATGGCCTGCCTTCTCATTGCTGTGGGAGGAGTCCTGCCTGTAGAATCTTTCAAAGAACCGGGACAGGTCTACATGTTCTCCATCCTGATAGGAATTGGAAACTGTAAGGGTGATTCTTTTGCCGTGAGCTCTTCCTGAAGCGGAGGCAAGACTCACAAGTACTTTTCCACCTTCATCACAGTACTTTACCGCATTATCACATAGGATATTGAGCAGCTCTTTTACGTGGCTTTCCACTCCGGTAATCCTGAGATCCGGTTCGATACTGGTCTCCAGTGTGATGGACAGCCGGTCCGCCACCGGGCCAAAGTCGGAAACTGTATCTGCCACGCAGGCAGACAGGTCTACTACTGCAGCCTTCTCCTCCTGCTGTTCGCCCAATCTGGCCAGGGTCACCAGCTTGTTCACCAGGTCTGTCAGCCGCTGCACCTGGTTCATGGTGCTCCTGGTCCACTCGTTCTCCCCCTCCATCATCTCCAGAACCTCTGTGTTGGCTGAAATGATGGCAAGCGGTGTCTTGAGCTCATGACCTGCGTTGGTGATAAAGCGCTTCTGATTCTCCATGTTCCGGATTACCGGCTCGATGGCCCTTCTGGATAGAAATGTTACCACAAGGATAAAGAAGCAGAGGCAGGCCAGGCTGAGCCAGATGGAGAATCTCCGCAGGTCCCTGATATTCTTAAGCTCCTTCGTATAGTCCATGAAGACGATCACCTTATCCTGATCCTTATCAGAGACAAGATAGCAGTAGGAGGATTGGTTTCCGGTCAGCCTCCCCCTCTCCCTGGAAAATGTAAGCACCTTTTTCGTATACTCTTCTGCCTCCTCCTCAGATACTGAATTGATGTGGTCCAGGTTAACATCATCTATGACATCCTCCTCCCCCACCCATACCGTAAAGTATCTGAGCTGGAAGCGGAGCTCCGCCACCATCCTCCCATTAATCTTAAACTTCCTGGATCCGTAGTCATTGGTCAGCTCTCCGTCATGCCTGGCTATGAAATCCATGGCATCATAGATATCCCGGAATGCGTTGGAGTAAAACTGCTGATTGATCAGGGCTACCAGGGAGGTCATCACGATGAGAATGGCCAATGTGGATATGGCTATGAACTTGTATTGAAGTTTACGTACCATGTGTTTCATGACTCTCCTGCCTTGGGCTGCAGCAGGAAGCTGCCTCCGTTCTCTCCCTGAATCTCCAGATCAGCCCGGACAGCAATCAGCTTCTGCCGCAGATAGGATATGTAAACCCAGACAATATCCTGACCCACATCCTTCTCATCCTTCCATACCCTGGTGAAGATATCCTCCGTGCTCAGAGCCTTCCCCTGATTGAGCATCAGGTACTCCATGAGCAGGGTCTCCTTCCTGGCCAGGCGGATGGAATTGTGGCTGGAAAGCTCCTGAATCTCCGTATCCAGCCGGACGGAACCTACCGAAAGCCTGGTTGGAGTATAGGAAGTATTCCTTCTGGTCATGGACCGGATCCTGGCCATCAGCTCCTTCATGGAGAATGGCTTGGTCAGGTAGTCATCTGCCCCGGCATCCAGTCCTTCCACCCGGTCATCCACCTCTGCCTTGGCAGTCAGTATGATCACCGGCGTCATATCACCGCCATCCCGGATCCGGCGTAGAGCCTCGATACCATCCATCCGGGGCATCATAATGTCAAATATCATACAGTCATAAGCTCCGGACATGGCCAGGTCAACAGCCTCCTGCCCATCTGCCGCAGTCACAACCTGGTAGCCCTGATGAGTCAGTACGGCAGATACCGCCCTGGCAAGATCCTTTTCATCTTCCGCAATTAGTATTCTCAATTTCATCAGCTCCTTATTATTCTTTCGCCTCATCCGCCCGGATCAGGTTGCGGATGGTCTGCATGGTGACATCGCAGGAAGCCAGCTCATCGGCACACCGCTTCAGTTCAGCCACCAGCATCTGCTGGTTGGCGATGGTCCTCTTGTACTTCATCTCATGCTCCAGACTGGCCCAGCAGTCCATGGCAATAGTCCGAAGCTGAATCTCCACAAAGTATCTGCCCGGATTCTCCCCCAGGATATCCTCTGCATAGGGATATTCAATCTCAAGAATCATATGGTAGCTCCGGTATCCGTTGGGCTTTGCATTATTGATGTAATCCTTCTCCTCGATGACCGAGAAGCCCGGAATACACCGGATCTTATGTATCAAGGTAAATATATCATCCACGAATCCTGTCACAATCCGTATCCCGATGGCATCCTTCATGACCTTGAGAGCCGTGACCGGGCTGACCTCCTCCCCCTTTCTCATACATTTCTCCCGCATGCTATCCTCGGACTTGAGCCGGCAGATAAGATGCTCATAGATGGGGTGGCCTGTCTTATCCTTTATCTCTTCGTTATAATCTCTGATCTTCCCCACCACATGGTCCATGACCTGCCGGAGAATCTCCTTCTGGTTTCCGTATATACTGTCCATCTTGCCTCTTCATCTTATCTTCTGCTGCTTTATCCTATCTTCTGCTCTTTCATCCTATTTTCTGTTACTTCATCTTCGGCTGGAATACTCTGCTTCTTATTTTTTCTAACTAAATCCCCTGCACTTAACACAGCATAGCCTCCATTCTTCTTTACAACGATAGTATTTATTCAATTGGCTCCATACTAAATACATATAAGAATGGTCTGCTAAGCCACAATCTTTATACAACCCGATTATAGCACATCAACCCCTTTTTAGTGAAGTCTCTCTCTAATAGCGTAAGTCCTGCTTTGGATTCTGTTTATTCACACATTTTCCCTTTTCTCTCTGAAATCAATAGTATCAAGAGCAGCTCGGCTTCCTGGCCCTGCTATACCATTACCTTCCAAGTCATTTTCTTCATTTTTACCGTCCGCTTGGATTAGCTGCTTTGACAACCTTTCTTTGTTTGCGGCTTTTTACATAAAAAAAAGGCCCTCCGATCTCCCGAAGAGCCCATAAAAGATCTAAGCGCCATCTCGCTCATCTCATCTTCAGTCAGCGCAAAATCAAACACCTCCAGATTTGTTTTAATCCGCTCCGGATTCGTTGACTTCGGAAGCGTGATTACTCCCTCCTGCACCTCGAACCGGAGAATGATCTGCCCGGCATTCTTTCCATACTTTTCTGCAAGCCTCGTGATAACCGGATTGGACAGAAGTCCTGCATCTCCATGTCCCAGCGGATACCACGCCTCAAGCTTTGTATCCGTCTCTGCCCTCCCTTTATCCCAGTTCCTTTTCGTCCATAAAGCACCGCCTTTCGTGATTAGTATAGAAAAATCGCCAAATATCTGCCATGTGGACTACAGTATTCATAGTAGCTTCTATAAGGCGTTTTAGGAGGTATATTATTTAATAAATCCTACCTCTTTACAAATCTTCTCAATCTGCTCATCCTTCTTTTTATTGTACTCCACCTTCTTTTCCTCAAAATAGTTCCTGCCATTACTGTCGATGGACACGATCAGGGGGCCGAAGTCTCTGACCCGGCAGTTCCAGAGGGTTTCGGGCATGCCCAGGTCTCTCCACTCGGCGCGTACAATCTCCTCTACTTCAGCGGCAGCGACCACAGCATTACCAGCCGGGAAAACACAGTG
>JAFUDC010000113.1 GCA_017459345.1 Eubacterium sp. | reverse complement strand
TTCCGTGTGCATCCATATACTCGATCATGACCCCCAGCTTTTCAGAAAGCACCGGGGCGATCAGCTTATTATAAACCCGAACCATAAGCCCGTAGGAGATGGGGATTTCCTCCCCCTTATACTCCACCGAGCTGAACTCCTCCCGCTCAAGCTCCGCGATATTATCCACTTCATCTTCATTGAAAATGTCCTGGATGGTACGCCAGGAGGTCTTCAGATCCTCCTCGAATATGTTGACGGATTTATAGAATTTCTCATCTCTTTCCACCGTTTCCGCAAAAAGCCCGCTCTCTGTGATAGCCGTTTCCATCACGCTTTCCATGTAGACGATCCCGGCCTTTCCGATCTCGCCTTCCTCATTCTCACCGGCCCCGGTCCTCTCCTCCACCTGGATCTCAATCTTTCCCTGGTCGGTGGAGGTCACCTTGGTCAGGGTGATATCCAGGGTTCCTCCGCCATAATCAATCAGGAGGATGTGGCCCTGGTAAGCATGTCCGGTTGTCTTCTGAAAATTATAGGAGAAAAATGCGCTGGCACAGGCAGGCTCGCTGACAACCTGTACGGAGCCCACCAGGTCTTTTTTGGTGCAGATTCTCTTTAAGATATTTCTTCCGTCCAGGGTGGAGAGTGAGTCATTCCACACCTCCGGAACACCCACCACCAGGTGGTCGATATAGTCTTCGCCGCTCCTCTGGAGGGCCTCCCGGATACAGAAATCCAGAAAACGCCCGGCAATATCCGGGGGCGTCTGATCACCGAATCCCCGCCTGATCAGCTGCTCTCTCCGGGTCTCGGCAAGAAGCATCTTAAAGCCCTTGTAGGATGTATATCCCTTTCTGCCGGTCTTATTCTTGGCCTCTGCACCGAAGACATAGGACTCCTCCTTCCTTGCCACAACAGACGGAACGAAGGGGCTTCCTTCGTAGAGGAGGATGTCTCTGATTTCCCCTGCCGTCTCATCATACCTGGACAAGGTGGTGTAGGTGCTGCCAAAATCTACTCCCAGATTCATTGTTAGTTCCTTTCTTAGATATCTATATTTAAAAGGTCATTTTTTTGCAAGTCGTAGGCATCCATGGTCTGTTCATACTCTTCTCTGACGGATGCCCCTCCTGCCATAAGCCCGCTTCCGGGCAGCAGGTCCACATCAAGACTTATGTTCTTAAGGTCTGCCTCTGTCCTGCTGTGATACTCCTTCATCTTAAGGGTGCACTGATTCAGGCTCCTTCTTATCTCGCCCATATCAAGCTCCTTCTTCTGCCGGATAGCCATCTCCCACTGGTTCAGCATATTCTGAAATACATGGTAGGTCTTGGTATCCTCCAGGAGGGTCTGCTCCCTGGTTCGTATCCTCTTAGACAGGTTGATTGCCTTGGCTTTCTCATGGGTCAGTGCAGATTCTACTGCATAGTCCTCCATACTGCCAATCTCTTTCCTTTTTTCTTCAAATTCATGGGTCCACAAAGCCAGTTCTCTTCGATTACTCTCGATCTGATGATCCAGGTCGAAGATACTGACTGAGATTTCTATAATCTTACTATACCACTCCCAGATGTTATAATCCATCTCATCGTAGGCGTAGCCGCTCTCCACGGCATATTCAAGCATGGTGCATATCCTGTAAAAGGTCTCCGCATCCCCCCGCATGATCATCCGGTTCATCTGTCCGATCACCCCGCTAAGGATTTCTTCCAGGGCAGGATCAGGAATGAAACCTCCCGGAATGCTGTAGGATTGCCTCAGCCGGATAAAGCGGGCCATCATCTGTTCATCATCTTCTTTACAGACTCCGGTCTCCCGGGGAAATGTTACCGCGCCAAGCTGTTTGTTTAAGGTGTCATCATTAATGACATGAAGGGTACTTCTGCTGCTCTTCATGTACATGTCCGGAGAAATCTCACGGGCAGCATTCTCAATCTTTGACCAGCTCCGGGCCAGGTCCCCGGAAAGAACCGAGTACTTTTTCAGTTCATTCTCCGACAGGCAGTCCCTGTAGCGGCTCTGCAGCTTACCGGATTGATACCAGGCCTCAATAAAGGCGGCAATCCGGCAGGTATCTTCCTCTGTCAGCACATCCTCCAGTCCGGGACTGCTCAAGGCAACCCGCCAGATCAGATTGACAAGAGGAGGTCCGGACATCTCATTTAAGAAGATACACCGGTCAGGCAGCAGAGTTTTTAATCTGGTATAACAGGATTCCTCCGGTCCGGAGGTCATCCCGAAGGCCAGGGACAGCTCCGGAAAAAGAGGGGTTCCCTGGACTTTCTTCATGAATATCCCCTCCTGGTCCTGGAAGCGGGGCATGCTTTCTGATGCCGTAGTTCCGGAAAGGACCAGGATAAGGTTCTTTTTTACATCATTCTCGCGGATCAGATTAATCAGGTCTTCTTCCCGCCCTCTAAAGCAGTCATCAAAGCTGTCAATCTGAAAAACGAATGCGGTCTGCTCCATTTTATGCATGGCACGCAGAACCTGATCGTCACTACAGAGGACGGGCTTTGGGTCATAGCCGCCGCTATCCCGCTTAAACAGGCGGTCAAGCATGGACCAGGATATCCTCTGATAAGCCTCCTGTG
>JAFUDC010000112.1 GCA_017459345.1 Eubacterium sp. | reverse complement strand
TACCTTTTGGAGAAATCTCCAGGGATGTGATCTCAGAGTAGACCAGCTCCAGGGGAAGCCCGGCCAGTTTATCCTTTGTTTCCTTTCTCTCCTGCGTATTTCTGTGGAAGAGACAGATCTTGCTGGCATTATAACCAGTTTCCCGGCAATAACTTAGAGCATCTTTGGTATAGTGGCCGCAGACCCGAAAATGTTCCTCGAAGTTTTCGATACGGTAATAGTCAAGACGATCCATATCTCTTTCCGACAGGTAGATCCGGCTGTTGATCATAAATAGAGGCATTACCTCCTGATCCTTTACAGTCTCGCAAACCTCTTTTACATAGTCCGGTTCGATTCTTTTCTGAAAGATAAATGTCTTTTCTCTTATATCATAGATCTCTGCTCCGCTCTCACAGATGACATAGCGCATATCAGGGAACAGAGTGAAATACCGCTCCATCTCACCGACGCTGCGGCCGCTGCAAAGTACGATATGTTTTCCTGCCTTCAAGGCCTGGTTTATAGAATCTATATTATCCTGCGGAATCTGTTTCTTGTCGTTTAACAGGGTTCCGTCCATATCTACTGCCATGAGTTGATAGTGCATATATGTATAACCTCTTCTCTGCTGGTACGAATCTTGATAGGTATATTTCAAAAAAACGAAGGTATCATACCATAAAAGTATCTCCATTTCTTCTTGTTCACAGAATGTTCACAAATATCTCCGGCTGATATTTGTCCTTTTGAAATAATTTGTGAATTAAAAGAATTGACATCCTTCCTGATCTCCTGTATAGTAGTACAGAAATGTACTACGCAGTTTGACGGGTTTCGATTGTGCGTAAACAACCGCATGATTACGAAGTCAGGTGTCTGAGTGAGGGTCAGGCACAATAACTGCGTTTACGAGGAGATATAATATGACAGATCTTATAGAATTACTGATACACTTCGGCCTGTCCAGGCAGGAGGCCAGGATCTACTATCTGCTTCTGACGGAAGGGAACATGAGCGGATATGAGGCGGCCAAGCGGGCCGGCCTTTCCCGGTCCAACGTCTACGGAGCCTTATCCGGTCTGGTGGAGAAGGGGGCTGCATATGTAATCGAGGAGCAGTCCGTCCGCTATCAGCCGGTTCCTGTCAAGGAGTTCTGCGATAATAAACTGCGGACCTTTGGAAGCATGGCTCAGCAACTGGATAAACTGATACCCGAAAAGGCTCCGGATCATCAGAATTACGTGACCATCCATGGCCGGCAGAATATAGAGGATAAGTGCCGCAATATGCTGGCCGGAGCAGACCTTAGGGTTTACTTCTCCATTTCGGCTGACCTGATGCCTTACTATGAGGAGGAGCTTAAGGGTCTGGTGGATGCCGGAAAGAAGGTGGTTCTTCTGACTGAAGAAGACTTCCGTCTGGACGGGGCCATTCACTATGCCAGGAAGCATGAAGACGGGCAGGTTCAGCTGATTGCAGATTCACAGTATGCCCTGACGGGTGAGTTTACGGATGAGATTCATTCCACGGCTCTCTTTTCGGCCAATCCCAACCTGGTGAAGCTCTTAAAGACTTCTCTGGCCAATGAAATTAAGCTGATCACCATGAGTAAAGATCAAAGCCATCGGCAGCAAGAATATTGAGGTCTTCCAGATCATCAATGTAATTAAGAAAATGGATAGAACAAGTTGAATAAGGTTATATATAGTTGTGTATTATTTTAGGAAGGATAACCACTATGGAAAAAAGACCATTTGTCACAAAGGAACAGTTAGAATCAATTGTAAAAGAATACCCCACTCCATTCCATCTTTATGACGAGAAGGGAATCCGGGAGACCGCCCGCAATCTGAACGAGGCATTTTCCTGGAATAAAGGGTTTAAGGAGTTTTTTGCGGTGAAGGCAACCCCCACTCCTGCCATCCTGAAGATCTTGAAGGAAGAGGGCTGCGGGGTGGACTGCTCCTCTCTTACAGAGCTGATAATGAGCGACCGCTGCGGCTTTGCCGATGGCAGCTCCATCATGTTTTCCTCCAACGAGACGCCGGCAGAGGAATACCTGTTGGCCAAGAAGCTGAATGCCATCATTAATCTGGATGACATCACCCACATTGATTTTCTGAAAGAGACCTGCGGGATTCCGGAGAGGATCTGCTGCCGCTTCAATCCGGGCGGAATCTTCTCCCTGGGGACAGATATCATGGACAATCCCGGAGATGCCAAGTACGGCATGACCAAGCCCCAGCTTTTTGAGGCCTTCAAGCGGCTCAAGGCTGAGGGTGTCAAGGAGTTCGGCATCCATTCCTTCCTGGCAAGCAACACGGTTTCCAATGAGTATTACCCGACTCTTGCCGCCATCATGTTCAGCCTGGCCGTGGAGCTTAAGGAAGCCCTGGATGTGAATATTACATTTATTAATCTGTCAGGAGGAATCGGCATACCCTACAGGCCGGATCAGGAGCCAAACGATATCTTTGTCATCGGAGAAGGCGTCCGGGAAGTCTATGAGGAGATCCTGCTTCCGGCAGGCATGGGAGATGTCAGCATCTATACCGAGCTTGGCCGCTACATGCTGGGACCCCACGGCCATCTGGTGGTGAAGGCTATCCATGAGAAGCACATCTATAAAGAGTATATCGGTGTGGACGCCTGCGCCGCCCACCTGATGCGGCCTGCCATGTATGGGGCATATCATCATGTTACCGTCATGGGCAAGGAGGATGCCCCCTGTGACCATACCTATGATGTGGTTGGCTCCCTCTGTGAGAACAATGACAAGTTTGCCATCGACCGCCAGCTGCCTAAGATTGACATTGGCGACCTCCTTGTCATCCATGATTCCGGCGCCCACGGATTCGCCATGGGCTATAATTATAACGGAGCTTTGAGAAGTGCGGAGATTCTTCTGTGTGAGGACGGCAGCGCCCGCATGATCCGCCGGGCGGAGACGCCGGCAGATTACTTTGCCACTGTGGAAGGTTTCGATTTTTAAGATATAGAGTAAAAGCTGTTCTTCTCATATGATTTCATATGAGAAGGATGGCTTTAATTAATCCCTATTTGCATAGGGAGAAAAACATTGTAATCATCGGTCTGAAAGTATATAATACAATAGATTTAGACCAGAATTATTATATTGAAGAAAGGAATTAATCATTATGTCACATCCAATCGTAACTTTTACCATGAACAATGGCGACGTGATCAAGGCGGAATTATATCCGGAGATTGCTCCCAATACAGTCAACAATTTTATCTCCCTGATTAATAAAGGCTTTTACAACGGTCTGATCTTCCATCGCGTGATCAAGGGCTTTATGATCCAGGGCGGCTGCCCCACCGGCAACGGCATGGGAGGCCCTGGTGATGGCATTAAGGGTGAATTCAGAAGCAATGGCTTTGATAATCAGTTAAAGCATGATGCAGGAGTTCTGTCCATGGCCAGGTCCATGATGCCCGACTCTGCCGGCTCCCAGTTCTTTATCATGCACAAGCCGGCTCCTCATCTTGACGGCGATTATGCTGCCTTCGGCAAGGTGATCGAGGGCATGGAAGTTGTGGATCGTATTGCCAATGAGAAGACATTCATGGACAAACCCTACCACGACCAGATTATGGAGACCGTTACTGTGGATACTCTGGGTGAGGAATATCCGGAACCGGAGAAAATCGGAAGATAGTGAGACAAGAGACCAGAGACCAGCCAGGTGCTTAGGCACTCCCTTTGTGTTCGAAAGGGGTCTGCTTAGACCATGGCTGGTCTTTTTTTATTTTCTTGATAAAGTTCGGGTATTATTCGGTTGACATTCGGTTTATATGGTGATAATATGGTTCGTGAAATGGATGCTGTATTGACGTTAATTCATGGGAGGTGTCCGATATGACTGTACAGGAATTGCGTGAGCAGAAGAAATTATATGGATATACCAATCAGCAGATTGCCAGGCTGTCCGGCGTGCCCCTGGGTACTGTGCAGAAGATCTTCAGCGGGGAGACGTCTCGACCCAGATATGGGACTCTGCAGGCCCTGGAGAAGGCCTTTTCTCTGTCCACATACCGTTACCCGGAAGTCCCTGAGGGGACTGACAGACTCACTCTGCGTGAACCTGACATCGCCTATGGGACTGGAAGGTATACCATTGAGGATTATTATAAGCTGCCGGATGACCGCAGGGTGGAGCTGATTGACGGGGTGTTCTATGACATGGGAGCCCCTACCAGCACTCATCAGCTGATTGCAGGACAATTATATGCTATGTTTCTCTCTATGATTACTGAGCATGGAAGATCCTGTATCCCCTTTATCGCACCCTCTGATGTCCAGCTCCATTGTGACGAGAAGACGATTATGCAGCCGGATGTCTATATCGTATGTGACCGGAATAAGATTAAGAACAGGCTTATATATGGAGCACCGGACCTTGTCGTTGAGATTCTGTCACCTTCTACCAGGAAGATGGACATGGGCAAAAAGCTGATGCACTATATGACGGCAGGGGTGAGAGAATACTGGATTATTGATCCTGACAGGAGGAAAGTTATGATATATAATATAGAGGATTCCATGGATCTCCACATATATGGATTCAGAGACAGTATTCCTGTAGGAATCTGCGAAGGGTGTTATGTAGATTTCGCCAGGATTGATGATTATGTATCCTTCCTGTATGAGGAATCATGACAGTATGAATTGATAGAGAAAAAACGGCACATTAAAAAAGAGCAGCCATGCTGCTCTTTTTCACTTTATAGGAAATTGCTCTTTTTTCATCCCTGATTGCTGCTGATCAGGTAGGCGGAGATTGCCTTCAGAATATACTCGGCATACTCGTCATTATAGATATTAAAGTCCAGAGGGCGGGAGATATCCAGGCTGAAGATTCCCATCAGGGACTTGGCATTGACCTTGCTGCAGCCGCTGGAAAGATCAAAGTGGCCGGAAAAGTTATTCAGTATATGAACAAAGGACTGTATCTTGTCAATAGAATCGATGTTAACCTTCTTTGTTACCATGGGGTAACCTCCTCTGCTGTCTTTTATACCTTATCTATCGTTATGTTCATCGTTTGACATGACGGATCAAAATATAATCCGGCAAGCTGGTTATTAAAATTCAGTGGTCGGATGATTGAATCGTTTCAACTTTCTTTACATTATCTTAACATTTCCGAAAGAAAAATCAAGGTGTAATATTGCTATATTTTTTGAATTTCTTGCATAGATTATTGTGAAAAGATGTCCGACGATAAAAGTATATGATAGATTTTTTTAGACAAATTTCGAAGAATGACTATACAAATGTGCCAAACTGCTATGGCCTGATGGCAACGCCGGAGCTTGAGGAGCTGGGGATTCCCCGTCTTATCCGTTATCCTCAGCTTGCCTTGAGGGGACAGGGGGCTTTGGTGGCAGTAATTGATACGGGTATTAACCTCCTAAGTCCTCATTTTCTCTATGAAGATGGCAGTACCAAGGTGGCAGCCTTATGGGATCAAACTGATACCGCAGAGCCCCCTGTGGGAGAAAATGGCTTTCTTCCCTATGGCAGATATTGGAGCCGGGAGGAGATTAACGAGGCGCTGGCAGCCGCACCGGGAACCCTTCCCGCAGACGAGGAGGGACATGGAAGCTTTCTGGCTGCGGTGGCGGCGGCCAGGGAGAATGCAGAAACCGGCTTTATGGGCGCTGCCCCGGATAGTGAGCTTCTGGTTGTGAAGCTTAAGCAGGCGGCACCCCGCTGGAGGGATTATTATATACTGCCGGATGGAGTCTGGGCCTGTCAGGAGGATGACCTGGTTAAGGCTCTTGATTTCTCTATAAAAGAGGCTGAGAGGATGCAGCGGCCTGTATCTGTCTGTCTGGGGATTGGGACCAACCTGGGCGGCCACGACGGCAGCAGCATCCTGGAACGTAAGATATCGGACTATTCGCTGAAGACCGGCGTGTCTATCCATATTGCAGGAGGCAATGAAGAAATCGCGGGTCATCATTTCCGGGGGATTCTTCCTGAGGGCAGCAATTATACACCGGTGAATTTCAATGTGGCTGAGGGGGAGGAAGGTTTCGTGATGGAACTTTGGGGAAGGCCGCCGGTACTGTATACCATATCCCTGACCTCTCCGGGGGGAGAGCAGATTGATAAGCTTCAGTTAAGACAGGGAGAACTGCGCCGGATTGAATTATTTCCGGAGGAAACTGTCCTGGAGATTCAGTCTTTTCTGGGGGAGTCACCAGGAGGGGACCAGGTGATACGGATACGCTTTGCAGGTCCTTCCCCCGGTACCTGGCAGATGAGAGTTTATGGAGAATATGAATCAGACCAGGGTGCCGGTGCGGTGACAAGGGAATTTGATTTATGGATGCCCATATCCAATTTCATGAAGGAAGAGACATTTTTTCTCAACGCTGCAGTGGATGAGACCATCACTTCACCGGGGAATGCTTTTTATTGTATCACTTATACTCCCTACGATACAACGAATGACAGCCTCTATCTCAGGGCAGGACGCGGCTATACCAGGGATGGCCGTGTCAAGCCGGATCTGGCAGCGCCCGGGGTTGCTGTATCCGTACCTGCCGATCTCCCGGGAGGCCGTCAAAAGGTCAGAAGCGGGAGCAGTATAGCTGCTGCCTTTGGGGCCGGACTTGGTGCTCTCATGGGCGAATGGGCGGTGGTCAATGGCAATGACCCGGATTATAATGGACAGAAGCTGCGGTCGTATCTTATACAGGGAGCAGTCCGTTCCGGTGCCTATTCTTATCCCAACCGGGAATGGGGATATGGGATTGCCAATATCTATAATGCCTTTCTGGCTCTGCGGGGATGATAGGGGGAAGGTAGATGATGATAAATTTGTTTGTCTAATCTACACAAAAAAACATGCCGAAACTCACCATATTTCACGAAAATTCAAATAGGACTTGTTTTTTTGATAAAATGGGGTAAAATAAAGATAAATAAATTGGTTCACCCAATTTTCGACTCGTTTTTTTATCTTTAACGCTTTACATTTTTTATGGAGGGTAATAAGCATGTATAATCAACTGACACCTGAAATCATCGACCAGATTAAGGCTGTTTCTGATCACGTTACTATCGGCGCGGACATCAACGAAGATTACGCTAAGGACGAGATGCCAATATATGGCACTCATATGCCTGACCTGGCTGTTACACCACGTTCTACCCAGGAAGTTGCAGATGTTGTGAAGATCTGTTATGACAACAATATTCCCGTGACACCCCGTGGAGCCGGTACAGGCCTTGCAGGCGGCTGTGTTCCGCTGTGCGGCGGAGTCCTGATCGACCTCTCCCGCATGAACAAGATTCTTTCCTATGACCTGGAGAACTTTGTGGTGAATATCGAAGCCGGTGTCCTGCTTAATGACCTGGCTGAAGATTGTCTCACAAGAGGCATGATGTATCCTCCGGATCCAGGTGAGAAGTTTGCCTGTGTCGGCGGCAATGTTGCGACTAATGCCGGCGGTATGAGAGCCGTTAAGTATGGAGCAACCCGTGATTATGTAAGAGCTATGACTGTAGTTCTTCCTACCGGTGAGATCACACATCTTGGAGCAACCGTAACCAAGACTTCCTCCGGATATTCCCTCCTGAACCTTATGATCGGTTCCGAGGGTACTCTGGGTATCATTACCGAGCTTACCTTGAAGATCATCCCTGCTCCGGGATTTGCAGCTTCCCTGATCATTCCATTTGAGGATCTTAAGACTGCATTATCCACTGTTCCCAAGCTGAAGATGGCTCATTTCGATCCTCAGGCTATCGAGTTCATGGAGAGAGAGATTGTTCTTGTTTCCGAGCGCTATGTAGGCAAGTCTGTATTCCCTCAGGAACTGGAAGGACAGGAGATTGGTGCTTATCTTCTGGTTACCCTCGATGGTAAGGATGAGGATGAGGTTTACACCCTGATCGAGCAGGCTGCAGAGCTGGTTCTGGAAGCAGGTGCCATGGATGTTCTCGTAGCCGATACTCCGGATAAGATGAAGGATGCCTGGGCAGCACGTTCCTCCTTCCTTGAGGCAATTATGGAAGAGACTAAGCTCCTTGATGAGTGTGACGTTGTTGTGCCGGTGAACAAGATTGCAGATTACCTTGAGTTCGTTAACAAGGTAGGTAAAGAATGTGAGCTTGAAATCAAGTCCTTCGGCCATGCCGGTGATGGAAACCTTCATATCTATCAGTGCTCCAATACCCTGGAAGAGGATGTATTCAAAGACAGAGTAGATAAATTCTTTGATATTATCTATAAAGAAGCAACAGATATCGGCGGTCTGGTATCCGGCGAGCATGGTATCGGATCCGGTAAGATCAAGTATCTGGTTGAGTCCGTCGGTGATACCAACATGGCAATCATGGAAGGCATCAAGCGTGTATTTGACCCGAAGATGATTCTGAACCCAGGCAAGGTTTGCTACCGTCTGTAAAGGAGATATGAACGATTCTAAGACTGACACCAGAAAAACCTATGAATACGTTTATGAGTATTTTTCAGACCAGATATTATCCGGAAAACTGAAAATCCATGACAAGATTCCTCCTGAGCGGGATATTGCCCAGGAACTGGGGGTAAGCAGAAACTCGGTGAGGGAAGTGCTCCATATTCTGGAGATTAACGGACTGATTGAGTGCCTTCAGGGCAGCGGCAATTATGTCCGCTGTGATCCTCAGGAGTACATGATGAAGTCAGTCCACCTGATGATATCTCTTCTGAATATCCGCTATACGGAAGTCTTTGATCTCCGCTATGCTTACGAGATGACGGCAATAAAGCTGGCCATGGATCATATCAGCAGTTTGGAGCTTGAACAGATGCATGATATACTGGTAAGGATGGATGATAAGTCCTTAACTGCCAGAGAGAGTGCGGAACTGGATATTGCTTTTCATAATAAGCTGCTTAATGCGTCGGGAAACCGTCTCCTGATACTCTACACACAGATGATCAGTAATCTGATGGATCAGTTTATCAAGGATTTCCGGGCAAAGATTCTCATGAATCCTGACAGGGCCAGGGCCTTGAGGTCAGCCCACTGGGAGATCTATCGTGCTCTCTCAGCCGGAGATAAGGATGGGGGCAGGGCTGCCATGGAGGAACATTTCAGAGTGGTAAAGGAGGAAATGGACAGTCTGGATCCTGAAGAATTGAATCATAAAGAATAGTGAAAAAGGGCTGCTGTTTAAGTCGTTCTCAAAGGAATGGCTCAAACGGCAGCCCTCTTATGTCTCCTGTCTTTTAGCAGAGCGGCAGATAAAATGAACTGACAGCTTCTCAGGCAATCTCAACCTGGATATTGTTCTTCTTTAAGATGGCCAGAACTTCTTCCGGTACATTGGAATCGGTGCAGACCGTATTGATATCGTCAAATGTGGACTGAATGACAACACCCTTCTGGGCAAACTTGCTGGAGTCTGCCAGAATGATCATGCGGTTGGCGGAATCTGCCATATACTTCATGGTTTCCACTCTCATCAGGTCATCACAGGTAAATCCTGCATCAGGAATAAAGCCATCGGTACCCACAAAGAATTTATCCACATAGAACTCCCTGGCACATTTGCGGATGAGAGGGCCTACCATGCCCTGGTATTCCTTCTGGTACTCGCCGCCAAGGAGGATAACCTTGCGCAGGGGCAGGTCACGGACACGGATCGCTATGTAGGCAGAATTGGTGATAATGGTAACGTCCTTCTTAAGCTTGGCAAGCTCCTCTGCCATCAGCGCACAGGTGGAACCTGATTCCAGCATGACAGTTTCCCCGTTATTGACCATCTCAGCAGCCTTGATGGCAATCGCAAGCTTGGTCTCATAGTTAATGGTCAGCCGGGTATTGATATCGTTGGCGTTCTTGATGAGGGCGTAGCCGTGCTCTCTTGAGAGCAGTCCTTCCGACTCGAGATAATCCAGGTCCTTGCGGATGGTAACCTGGGATACATCCAGAATCTCTGCAAGGCGGCTTACTTCTATCTTCTGATATTGATTTACTAATTTTATGATTTTCGATTGCCGTTCTGTCATATGAAACACCTCTTCCTTTCTAACAGAAGTATATCATAAAAAAATAAAAAGTAAAACAAAAGAAGATGAAATTTATGATATTTTCATGAGACTTTCCGTTGAAAACAGACAGGAAACTATGCTATGATAAAACATGTGCAAGTTCCAGGTGGTTTAAGTACCGCTTTAACAATAAACCCCCATGCAAACGTTCTACGCCACAATGCATATAAGGGTTTATTGTCCCTGCGGGGCATGCACACGATTGCGCAGTGGAATTAAACTGCTGGCGCAGTTGCGCAATCGGCGCAGTCCGGCGCGTAGGCCGGACTTATACAATTATATGGAAGTGAGATGGTTAAAGATGAGTCAGGAAAAAGTCGACAGAAGGAAAGAATATAAGAAGAACCGGAAGCAGATCATCGCCAGGGAGAAGAGGAATAACCAGCTGGGCAAGCTTGCTGCCTACCTCTGCCTGATCGCGATCATAGGCGGTGTAGGGTTTTCTGCCTATAAGAAGGTGAATCCCACACCACAGCCCGATGCCAGCGCGTTTTATTCTCTGACAGCGACTGACAGCTACGGTATCCTTGATCCTTCTCTGCCGGAGAATTAATATAGGGGAATCCGACAGATTTTTGCGCGGAAATAGATATTGATTCAGACATTTTAGGCCCTTACAAAGGGCCTTTTGTTACATTTCAGAGGAGCTATTATGGCATTTACACATTTGCATGTCCATACAGAATATAGTCTGCTGGATGGATCCAGCAAGATAAAGGAGCTGCTGCCCCGGGCCAGAGACCTGGGTATGGATAGTCTGGCCATCACTGATCATGGTGTCATGTATGGGGTGATTGATTTCTACAAAAAAGCCAGGGAGGTTGGGATCAAGCCGATCTTAGGATGTGAGATCTATGTGGCCCCTGGCTCCAGGTTCGACAGGGAGCAGTCCAAGGGTGATGACAGGTACTACCATATGGTGCTGCTGGCGGAGAATAATCAGGGCTATCAGAATCTGATGAAGATCGTCACCCGGGGATTTACGGAGGGCTACTACTATAAACCCAGGGTGGATTATGAAATCCTTATGAAATATCATGAGGGCATCATTGCCCTTTCCGCCTGCCTGGCGGGGGAGATTCCCAATAAGATCCTGAAGGATGACTATGAGGGGGCGAAAGCAGCAGCTCTCCACATGGAGGAAATCTTCGGAAAGGGAAACTTCTTCCTGGAACTGCAGGATCACGGCATCAGGGACCAGAAGCTGGTCAACACCAGCCTGATCCGCATGTCCAAAGAGTTGTCTATCCCTATGGTAGTGACCAACGATGTCCATTATATCATGGAGGAGGATGCAGTGCCTCATGACCTGCTCCTCTGCATCCAGACCGGCAAGCTGGTGACCGATGAAGACCGCATGCGCTATGAGGGAGGCCAGTATTACCTGAAATCCGAGGAGGAGATGGCGAGGCTTTTCCCCTATGCCAGGGAAGCCATGGATAATACCCACAGGATTGCCGAGCGGTGTAATGTGGAGATTGAGTTCGGTCATCAGAAGGTGCCCAGGTTTGACGTGCCGGAGAGCTATGATGCCCCCTCCTATCTGCGGGCACTCTGCGAAAGCGGACTGATTAAGCGCTATGGGGATCCGCCTCCTGTGGAACTGAAAAACAGGCTTGATTACGAGCTCTCTACCATCGAGTCCATGGGATATGTGGATTACTTTCTGATCGTATGGGACTTTATTCATTTTGCCAGGAGCCAGGGGATTGCCGTGGGGCCTGGCAGGGGGTCTGCCGCCGGGAGCATCGTTTCCTACTGTCTGGAGATCACCAACATCGATCCCATACGCTATCAGCTGATTTTTGAGCGTTTCCTGAATCCGGAGCGGGTATCCATGCCGGATATTGATATTGACTTCTGCTATGAGAGAAGGCAGGAGGTCATCGATTATGTCTACCGCAAATATGGCAAGGACAAGGTGGTTCAGATTATCACCTTCGGTACCATGGCAGCCAGAATGGCGGTCAGGGATGTGGGAAGGGTACTGGCCATTCCTTATGCCCAGGTAGACCAGGTAGCAAAGATGATTCCCATGGAGCTGGGAATTACCATTGAGAAAGCCTTAAGCAGCAATCCGGACCTCAAAGATGCCTACGAGAAGGATGAGGTGACAAAGCAGCTGATTGATATGTCCATGCGCCTTGAGGGCCTGCCCAGACATACCTCCATCCATGCGGCGGGGGTTGTGATCGGTTCTGAGCCCCTGGACGAATTCGTTCCTCTTTCCCGGGGGGCGGATAATGTCATCACCACCCAGTTTACCATGACCACCATCGAGGAGCTGGGACTCCTGAAAATGGACTTCCTGGGCTTAAGGACCCTCACTGTGATCCAGGATGCGGTCCGCATGATCGAGAAAAAGCTGGGCCATCCTTTTTCTATTGATGACATTAACTATGAGGAGCCTGCGGTCTATGAGATGATCAGCCAGGCTAAGACCGAGGGTGTTTTCCAGCTGGAAAGCGCCGGGATGAAGGGCTTTATGCGGGAGTTGAAACCGGAGAATCTGGAGGATATCATCGCAGGTATCTCTCTCTACCGGCCGGGTCCTATGGATTTCATCCCCAAATATATCAAAGGAAAGAAGAATAAGCATTCGGTTGCCTATTCCACGCCGGAGCTTGAAGAAATCCTGGCTCCCACCTACGGCTGCATCGTCTACCAGGAGCAGGTCATGCAGATCGTCATGAAGCTTGCCGGCTACACCCTGGGACGGAGTGATCTGGTCCGCCGGGCCATGTCAAAGAAAAAGGGTGACGTCATGGCAAAGGAGCGGGCTAATTTCGTCTACGGCAATGCAGAGGAAGGGGTGGAAGGCTGCATAAAGAGAGGAATCCCGGAGGATGTGGCCAACCATGTCTTTGATGAGATGATTGACTTTGCCAAGTATGCCTTCAATAAGTCACATGCTGCCGCCTATGCGGTGGTTGCCTATCAGACTGCCTGGCTGCGCTGTTTCTATCCGGTGGAGTTCATGGCTGCCCTGCTGACCTCTGTGCTGACCAACACAAAGAAGATCACTGAGTATATTAATACCTGCCGGGCTATGGGCATTAAAATCCTGCCCCCGGATATCAATGAAGGCGAAGGCAGCTTTTCTGTGTCAGGCGGCTGTATTCGCTATGGCATGGCAGCCATCAAGAGTCTGGGCAGGAGCGTGATTGATGAGATGGTGGCAGAGCGGGAAGCCCACGGACCCTATAAGGACCTGAAGGACTTCATGAAGCGGCTGACCAGCAAGGAAATCAATAAGAGGACCCTGGAGAGCCTGATCAAGGCCGGGGCTCTGGACAGCCTGGGCAATACCAGAAAGCAGCTCATGCTGGTCTATAGCCAGGTTCTTGATGAGGTGAACCGGGAAAAGAAGGAGAATGTTTCCGGGCAGATGTCTCTCTTTGACTTCTTTACCGAGGAAGAAAAGAAGCAATATGAGGTGAAATATCCGGATGTGGGAGAGTTTGAGCCCATCCAGAAGCTGGGATTTGAGAAGGAAGTCCTGGGTATCTACGTCAGCGGCCACCCGCTTATGGATTATGAGGCTTCCATGAAAAAACAGGTGACAGCAAAGAGCACGGATTTTGAGCCGGATGAAGATACCGGCAGGTCTCTGGTCCGGGACGGCCAGCATGTGACGGTGGGCGGCCTGGTGTCGGATATCACCGTCAAACTGACCAAGACCAACCAGAATATGGCCTTTGTCACCATCGAAGATATGTACGGCACTCTGGAGATTCTGGTCTTCCCCAAAATCTATCAGCAATGCCGGGATAAGCTGGCCGTGGACAAGGCTGTCTATGTGACCGGCCGGGCTACCGTCTCCGAGGAAAGCGGCAAGCTGATTGCCGATCGGCTCATTCCCATGGATGAGGTGGGCAGAGAATTCTGGATCCGCATGGATAATCTTGATACATTTCACAGGAAGCAGGAGGACCTCTACTCCATCATCCGGGCCTATCCGGGAAAGCAGAGCATAGTCATCTTCTTAAATGACTCCAAGCAGTACAAGCGGCTTCCCTCCTACCAGAATATTCTGGGGGATGAGGAATCCCTGGCATCCCTGAAACAATGCTTTGGGGAAAAAAATATTGCGGTCAAGGAGATGAGTATTGAAAAAAGTGAGCGGAGAAGGTACAATTAATTAATACTTGAAGTTTTAACCAAGGGAATTACAAGGAGGAAAAAGTATGAGCAGCGCAGTGAAAACCATCGGTATCCTGACCAGCGGAGGAGATGCGCCGGGAATGAATGCGGCCATCCGCGCCATAGCGAGAACTGCCTGGGGCATGGGCATCAATGTGAAGGGAATCTACCGGGGCTATAAGGGCATACTGGACGAGGAAATCTTTGAGATGGACCACCAGTTTACCCGCAACATTATCACTAAGGGGGGTACCGCCCTTCTGACAGCCAGATGCCTGGAGTTTAAGGAAGAGGAGTATCAGAAGAAGGCAGCGGATATCCTGAGAGACCATGGCATTGATGGCCTGGTGGTTGTGGGAGGAGACGGATCCTTCCGGGGAGCCCAGGCTATCGCAAGGCAGGGAATCAACACCGTGGCCATGCCGGGAACCATCGATCTGGATATCGCCTGCACCGAGTATACTATCGGATTTGACACGGCAGTGAATACGGCCATGGAAGCCATCGACAAGATTCGTGATACGGCCTCCTCCCATGACCGCTGTTCCATCATCGAGGTTATGGGCCGTGATGCCGGCTACATCGCCCTCTGGTGCGGCCTGGCCTGCGGAGCCGAGAGTATCCTGATTCCGGAGCGCTTCGATGGCAACCGCCCCAAGCTGGTCTATGAGCTGATCAACGATATCAATGACCAGAAGCACAGCTCCAAGAAACATCATATGATCGTCAATGCCGAGGGTATCGGCCATTCCTACGGTATGGCCAAGGATATTGAGGCAGCCACCGGCGTGGAAACCAGAGCCACCATCTTAGGTTACATGCAGCGGGGAGGAAGTCCCACTGCCAAGGACAGGGTCTATGCCACCTATATGGGATCCCTCTGCGTAGACCTGCTTGCAGCCGGCGCCAGCAACAGGGTTGTGGGATACCGCAACGGGCAGTTTGTGGATGATGATATCGAGGATGCACTGGCCATGCCCAAGAAGGATATCGACGAGTACGAGATCGAGATGGCCAGAAGACTGGGAAGAAGAAAATAAACAGAGGGTGAGTTAACATCCGGAGAGTTTTATAT
>JAFUDC010000111.1 GCA_017459345.1 Eubacterium sp. | reverse complement strand
ACCCACTTGATCGGAGGTAAGGTCGTCCTGTTTTTCCTGCTGGCAGTGGTTCCCTTAAGCGGTGGATCCCACATCAACCTGATGAGGTCGGAGATTCCCGGACCCTCCGTGGGCAAGCTGGTACCAAAGATCAAGGCATCTGCCCGGATTCTCTATCTCATCTACATGGGGCTTACGGCGGCAGAGTTTCTCTTCCTGGTACTGGGACGTATGTCCGTCTTTGAGGCTATAAACACCTCTTTTGCCACTGCCGGTAACGGCGGATTTGGCTGTCGCAATGACAGCTTTGCCAGCTTTTCGCCCTATCTTCAGTGGGTGGTTACCATATTTATGATTCTCTTAGGTGTGAACTTTAATGCCTACTACCTGGTCTTATACCGGAAGTTTAAGAAGGCGCTTATCATCGAAGAAATCAGATACTATTTTATCATCATCGGGATTGCCGTTGCATTTATCACGGTTAGCCTGATCCGGTCCTCCGTGGAAGCATTCTCCGCTCTTACCCAGGCGTCATTCCAGGTGGCATCCATCATCACCACCACCGGCTTTTCCACGGCAGATTTTGATACCTGGTCCCAGTCCTGCCGCATGATCCTGGTATTGCTCATGTTTATCGGTGCCTGCGCAGGCTCCACCGGGGGCGGCATCAAGGTTTCCAGGATCGTGGTGATGGTCAAGACCGTGAAGAAGGAGCTGAACTCCTTTATCCATCCCAAGAGCGTCAAGAAGATCAAGATGGGTGGAAACCCTCTGGAGCATGAGGTCCTGCGGTCCATCAATGTATTCCTGATCAGCTATATCCTGGTTTTTGTGCTATCCATGTTTATCGTATCCCTGGAGGGCTACGATCTGGTGACGGATTTCACAGCTGTGGCTGCCACGATCAACAATATCGGGCCGGGACTTGCATTGGTTGGTCCCACACAGAATTTCGGCTTCCTGAATGCCGTATCCAAGATCGTGTTGATTTTTGATATGCTGGCCGGCAGACTGGAGCTCTTCCCCCTGCTGATCCTTTTCCACCCGGGTATGTGGAGAGAGACCTTTGAGCAGAAGAAGAAGCACAGGAGCTGGTATAAAGAGAACAAAGCTTAGAACATGAGACGTCAGACTAAAACTATGGGATAGTCCATGAGTTTGGGATGACGTCTTATTTATTCCAATGAAAGGAAAAGACATGCGATATCAATTACTGGATGAGATCAGGGGGGCTACTTTGGTAAGCATGATCATCTATCATGCCTGCTGGGATCTGATCTATCTGTTCGGGATGCCGGGAGCCTGGTATGAGTCCACTGGTGCTTATCTGTGGCAGCAGAGTATCTGCTGGACCTTTATCTTCCTGTCAGGCTTCTGCTGGCATTTTGGCAGGAGGAAGCTGCGGCGGGGTCTTAAGATCTTTCTGGGCGGAGCCCTGATTACGGCAGTCACACTTGCAGTCATGCCGAGGGACCGTGTTGTCTTTGGCGTGCTGACATTCTTAGGCTCGGCAGCCCTGCTGCTGATTCCTTTTGACCGGTTTTTAAAGAAATGTCCGGCAGCCCCAGGCTGCGTGCTCAGCCTGCTTCTGTTTTTCGTTACCAAGGGGATTAATGCCGGATATCTGGGAACCGGTTTCTTAAAGCTCGGATCTTTGCCGGGCAGCCTTTACCGGAACCTGTTCACCACTTTTCTGGGATTTCCCCATCCCGCTTTTTTTTCCACAGATTATTTTTCCATATTTCCATGGATATTTTTATATCTTGCCGGGTATTATAGTTATAAGTGGATAGAACATAAAAGAAAGCTGCCTGTATTTGACCGGTCTGTATGTCCTCCTCTTGGGCTGATGGGAAGGTACTCCTTCTGGATTTATATGGCTCATCAGCCGGTTCTTTACGGGGTCTTTAGTGTGCTGGCCATGATCTGGGGCTGAGCTGTCATTTGATACATTATCTCAATAATACTTTCACGAGAAAATGTATCACTTATCCTCCTTGACTTAGCTACATACATTAGATATATTTAACTTTAGTTAGTATATACTAACATAGGAGGAAGTTAATGAGCCAGGAAGTTTTTGAAATTGTAAAAAAACTCAATCCCCATTCTCTGGAAACACAGCTGATTCTGCAGTGTTCTCCCCTTATTGCAGGAATGAAGACATCCAATCTTCTGAAAATCAATTCGGAAAATGAAATGGATGTATACCGGCTGTTTGCGGGTACGGATATATCCTGTTATCTTCTTGTCCGCACAGGTCGAAAAACTGTCTTCCTGCTTTACAGGAAAAAAATGCTGTGCTCTCATATCGGCAGCTGCGGATGCCGCAGTCTGCTCCGCTCTCTTGGTTATGAGAACGTCGATTTTGAACAGCTTTTGAGGGCTGTAAAGGCAAAGTATGAAGAGTATACGGCGGGAGAGGGAGAGTTTCCCCATGAGCTGGGTCTTCTTCTGGGTTATCCCTGTGAGGATGTGAAAGGCTACATGGATGATCGCGGAAAGAATGCACTTTATACCGGCTACTGGCAGGTATACAAGGACCCCGCTGCGAAAAAGAAAACTTTCGAAAGCTATGAGCTGGCAAGGGAGAAGATGGCCCGTCTGGCATCGATGGGAATGAATCTCCTGCAGATCATCGCTTACTGGCAGACTTCCGGGGCCGCTTATGGCTCCCCTGTCATGGGGTAGCAGGATGAAAGCGGATTCGTAGATTGGTCCGGAGATAGATGAACCGGAAAATGATTAATAATGGAGGATAAGAACATGGACAAAGTTTATGTGGTTTACTGGTCAGGAACAGGCAACACAGCAGCTATGGCTGAGGCAGTTGGAGAAGGTGTTAAGGAAGCCGGCAAGGAAGCAGTCGTTGTGGAAGTAGGATCTGCATCCCTCGATGACCTTAAGGATGCTAAGGGGTTTGCCCTGGGCTGTTCCGCTATGGGAGCTGAAGTTCTGGAAGAAGAAGAGATGGAACCCTTCGTAGCAGACGTTGAAGGTTTTGCCTCCGGCAAGCAGATTGCTCTGTTCGGATCCTATGGCTGGGGAGACGGCCAGTGGATGAGAGACTGGGAAGAGCGCATGACCAATGCCGGCGCATCCATCATCGGCGGTGAGGGCGTGATCTGCAATGAGGCTCCGGATGATGACGCGGTAGAAGCATGTAAGGAGCTTGGAAGACAGCTGGCAGCCTTATAATTATTTTACGTCTCTATTCACTTATTGACAACTGATTTCAATTAGTGTAAACTAACATTATGAATAAGTACGAAAAAATCAGATTGGGCAATAAAGTTAGAATAGGATGATAATATGTCAGAGACGATTAAGACAAAAGACAGAAAGAATAACTCAGAAAAATACCATCGTACTAAGATGCAGAAGGAGATGATCCTTCAAAGTCTTAAGGAGAATGGCTGCAGGATCACAAAGCAGAGGCAGATGCTCCTTGATATCATACTGGAGGATGAATGCTCCAGCTGCAAGGAGATATACTACAAAGCCTTGATTCGCGACCCTGGGATCGGTTCCGCAACTGTGTACCGGATGATTAATACCCTGGAGGATATCGGGGCCATCAGCCGGAAGAACATGTATCGGGTTGGCTGTGACAGTGAATGCAGCCTGAATAATGCCTGCACAGTAGTCTTGTCAGATGACGGCATCTGCGAGCTGTCTGCCAGAAGGTGGAGAGATGTGCTGGAAGCCGGGCTTAGAGCATGCGGCTATATTGATGATCAGAATATTAAAAATATCACCCTGCACCCCTGCAAGAAGGGAGAGTGCGGCTGATAGAAAACATTAAAAAGGCGGACGAACCGTTTATGCGGGGAGTCCGCTTTTTTTAATTCATAGGAAATTCATTGATTTCCTATGAATCAAAAAGGCTCCGGCGCAAAGAACGCCGAAGCGATCTTGATTACCTGAAAAGAGACCGGATTGCATCTCATGTGGTTTTGTGGTAGTATATCATCTCAGTGAGAAAACATTTCTTAAGGGGGGAGCTTAATGGGATTAAATGATACTCCATCCGGAGAACGCCTTCATATCAGCTTTTTCGGCCGGCGCAATGCCGGCAAGTCCAGCCTGGTCAATGCGGTGACCGGACAGGACCTGGCTGTGGTTTCCGAGAAAAAAGGAACGACCACAGACCCGGTCAGCAAGGCCATGGAGCTTCTGCCCATCGGGCCGGTCATGATCATTGATACTCCGGGATATGACGATGAGGGGGAGCTGGGGCGTCTCAGGGTCCGGAAAACCAGGCAGATACTAAACCGGACTGACCTGGCTGTCCTGGTGGTAGATGGTGCCCTGGGCTTATCCGGGCCGGACCGGGAGCTTATTGACATTTTCAGGGAGAAGGATCTGCCATGGCTGATCGTTTATAACAAGAAGGATCTTCTGGCGATTTCTGCCGGGTCAGAGAAGAAGGAGCCTGTGTCAGAGTGTTCTCCGGAATCGGAGACCACATCAAATCCACTGGAAAGCTTCCCGGAACAAGGGGACAATACAATAATCTATGTCAGCGCCCTGACCGGGGAGGGGATCCATGGGCTAAAAGAAAGAATCGCAAAGCTGGGTCATGGTCAGGAGAAAACACAGCCTCTTGCTGGGAATCTGGTAGCTCCCGCAGACCTGGCCCTGCTGGTGATTCCCATCGATAAGTCTGCGCCTAAGGGGAGACTGATCCTTCCCCAGCAGCAGGTCATCCGTGACCTTCTTGATCACGGGGCAGGAGCAGTCTGTGTAAAGGAGGACCAGCTGCCGGCCATGCTTGAAAAGTTTGTAAAGCCGCCGGCCCTGGTGATTACGGACAGCCAGGTTTTTGCCCGGGTGGCAGAAGATGTGCCTGAGGAGATTCCTCTGACGTCCTTTTCCATTCTGATGGCCAGGTACAAGGGTTTTCTGGCCCAGGCGGTGGAGGGTGTGAAAGCCATCGACAGCCTTAAAAACGGGGACAGGATACTGATTGCTGAAGGCTGCACCCACCACCGCCAGTGTGAAGATATCGGCACGGTGAAGATTCCGGCCTGGCTTAAGAAGCGCACGGGAAAGGACCTTGTTATCTCCACATGTTCAGGCAGAGATTTTCCGGAAGACCTTTCCTCCTATGCCCTGATTATCCACTGCGGCGGATGTATGTTAAATAATCGGGAAGTCCGTTATCGGATGAAATGTGCAGCAGACCAGGGGGTGCCGATCACCAATTACGGGACAGCCATCGCATTTATGAAGGGAATACTGGAAAGAAGTATTAAACCGGTGATGGATATCTGTTAACATTAAAAGAATAAGCAAGGGTTAAAAAATGTTATATCAGATCCGTCAGGGAACCGTCTCTCTTGGAGGGAAGGTCATCCTTGACCATGTTGATTTTGAGATAAAAGGAAAAGAAAAGATTGCCCTGGTGGGCCCCAACGGGGCCGGTAAGACCACCTTGCTCCGTCTGATTGCCGGAGATCTCAGCCTGGACCGGGATGACCGCCGTTTCGAGCCGGGGATCTGGACGGCCAGAAACACCACCATCGGCATGCTGTCCCAGTCCGTTTTTACTAAGGAGTTGCAGCAGATGACGGTGGAAGACCTGATCGGCTTTCTGGCACCGGGAGGATTGGCTTGGGATGGTCAGACCCCGGATATTGTCTCCAGGGAGAAGCAGGAGTATTCTGTTAACTATGCCAGAATATTTACCGGGCTGGGCTTCAAGCAGGAGGACAGGCAGAGGGTCATCCATACATTTTCCGGGGGAGAGCAGACCAGGATCGCCCTGATCGGCCTTCTGCTTCAATGTCCGGATATCCTGCTCTTAGACGAACCCACCAACCACCTGGATCTGGCTGCTATCCAGTGGCTGGAGGACTATCTGTCCGGCTACCCGGGTGCCGTAGTCATAGTATCCCATGACCGTTATTTTCTTGATCGGACTGCTCAGGTAGTCTGGGAACTGTCCGAAGGGAAACTGACCAGGTATGCCGGTAATTACAGCAGCTACCGGCAGGAAAAGAGGCAGCGTCGGCAGAACCTGCTTAAGCAGTACAAGGCCCAGCAGGAGGAGATTGCCCGTCTGACCGCCCTGATCGAAAAGTATAAACATAAACCAAGAAAGGCTTCCATGGCCCGGTCCAAGAAGAAGGCACTGGAGCGAATGGAACGCATTAAGAAACCGCCCCGGGAAAACAGTCATATGTTTTTAGAGCCCATTCAGCCCCGGGAACTGGGATCTAAGCGGGTTCTTGAGGCGGATAAGCTGGCAGTAGGCTATGACCATATCCTTAAGCTGATCAGCCTGTCCATCCGCCGGGGTCAGAAGATCGGCATCATCGGAGAAAACGGGACGGGCAAAACCACATTTCTTCGGACAATCACAGGGCAGATTCCGGTCCTGTCCGGCAAGTACCAGATGGGTCTGGGGGTTCATCCGGGATATTTTGACCAGCAGACTGGGCAGATTCAGTCAGACCAGCGGGTATTTGAGCATTTCTGTGAGAAATTTCCCGAGCTGGGCATCCGGGATGGAAAGAAGATACTGGCTTCCTATCTATTCAGGGAAGATGATACGGGAAAGAGGATCAGCGACTTATCCGGCGGGGAAAAAAGCCGTCTCTTCCTGGCAGAGCTCCTGACAGAAGGCCCCAACCTTCTTCTCCTGGACGAGCCCACCAACCATATGGATATCCCGGCCAGGGAAACCCTGGAGTCGGCCTTTGCCGCCTATACAGGAACCATTCTTTTTATCTCCCATGACCGGTATTTTGTTCAGCAGCTGGCTGATTCCCTGCTGATTTTTGGCAAGGATGAGGTGCTCTATTATCCCTTCGGCTATGATCATTATCTTGACCATCTGAGGAAGAAAGAGGAGGGAAGGGGTGCCGGGGCCGATGCCGTAAGTGCGGAGAATACCCGGCTCATCGGAGATCTCAGGGCGGTGCCGGAGAGAAAGAGGATGCAGTCATCCCGCTTCAGCACAGACCAGTCCTACGCCGACTGGCAGCTTGGCCTTGCAGCAGAACAATTAAAGAAAAGAGCTGCCGCGGTGGAAAAGCTGCAGATAAATGAAGTCTGCTGGCTGGATGATAGCAGCCGGGCTCAATGGGAGCAGGAGATGGAAGAAGCCCTTAAAGCCTATGAAGAATCCTGTCTTGACTGGTATGAGAAATACATGGAATACGAGAAGGCATTTGCAGCTTACAGAGAGTAAATAGAGTTATTTATGTTGGGAAGGGAAAAAACATCTTTTTAAATAATATTTGACTTAAGAATATGAAGATATCAGAGTATGGAGCCGGATTTTGTCTCGATTGCGCAGCAAGAGAGGTACAAAATCGGGCATTCGACAATTTAAGTCAGAACTGTAACGTACGTTATAAGAGGAGGACAAATAACATGTGGTATGAAGAAGCAGTGATATATCAGATCTACCCCCTGGGTCTATGCGGTGCAATGGATAAAGATGACGACGGGCATCGAATCCTGAGGGTACTTGACTGGGTAGACCATATCAAGAAGCTGGGGGCATCCTGCGTTCTGTTTAACCCGGTCTGTGAGAGTGATTTTCATGGCTATGATACAAGAGATTACAATGCCATTGATCACCGGCTGGGAACCATTGATGATTTTAAGAAGGTCTGCGAGAAGATCCATGCTGCCGGCATGAAAGTGATGCTTGACGGTGTCTTCAACCATGTGGGAAGAGGCTTCTGGGCCTTTCAGGATGTGAAGGAAAAGAAATGGGACAGCCCCTATAAGGATTGGTTCAGGCTGAGTTTTGATGGGGATACCCAATATCATGACGGATTCTGGTATGAAGGCTGGGAAGGCTATCTGGAGCTTCCCAGACTTAATCTGGATAACCCGGAGGTGCGTGGTCACCAGTTTGAGGCCATCAGACAGTGGGTAGACCTCTACGATATCGACGGTCTCCGCCTGGATGTGGCATATTGTCTCAGCGATTATTATTTGAGGGAAATCCGCCGGTTTACCAGCCAGCTGAAACCTGATTTCGTCCTCCTGGGGGAAACCCTCCACGGAGACTATAATCTCTGGATGAGCGATGAGAAATGTCATGCGGTAACCAATTATGAGTGCTATAAGGGTTTATACAGCAGCTTTAATTCTGCCAACATGCATGAGATCAGCTTCAGTCTGAACCGCCAGTACGGTTATGAAAACTGGTGCATCTACCGGGGCAGGCACCTCTTAAGCTTTGTGGATAACCATGATGTGGACCGGATCGCCAGCATTCTCACCGATAAGAATAATCTTCCGGTGATCTACGGACTCCTCTTTGCCATGCCCGGAGTCCCCTCCATCTACTATGGCAGTGAGTGGGGCATCGAGGGAAAGAAGTCAGGAAGGGACGAGGAAATCCGCCCGGCCATCGAGAAGCCGGAGTGGAACCAGCTGACCGACCGTATTGCGGCCTATGCCCGTCTGCGGGCAGACCACCCCGCACTGGCCTATGGCGGATATCGAAACCTGCATGTGTGGAGCAAACAGCTGGTATTTGAGCGGGCCTTTAATGGCAGTCAGCCCTGGGACGGCGGCCCGGCCCTTGATGGGGAGAGGATCATCTTTGCCCTGAATATGGACAGTCAGCCCTATTATGCCCCCTTTGATGCGGGGGTATCCGAAGGCAGGGATCTGCTTACCGGGGAGAAGGTAACCTTTGACGGCGGCAGGTCCCTGCCGCCTTACAGCGTGGCCTTCTGGAAGGTATAGTATTCATTTATATTAATTAGATAATTGCGAAACTCAGTCAATGCTCGAAAATGTTCCTACGTCACACTGTTGCCTGGACATTTTCTTCATAAGAGGTACGCGCACGCACCGCGGGAGCAAGCTCCTCACGCACCGCGCACGAGATGTTCGTCAATTACATACTAAAGTATGTCCTTGCCGTACATTTATTCGAAATTGTCCAGGGGGGCGTGTAACTTTAGGAATCATTTTTCGAGCCTTGACTGAGTTCGCAATTACTTATAGATATTATTAATAAAAAAGGAGAACAATCAATACCATGAAAATCGTAGTTAAGGTGGGCACCTCAACCCTGGCCCACTCCACAGGCCGTTTCAACATCCGCCGGGTAGAAAACCTGTGTAAGGTACTTAGTGACATAAAAAACGAAGGCCATGACCTGATTCTGGTTTCCTCAGGGGCCATCGGCCTCGGCGTGGGCAAGCTGAATCTGGCCGGCAAGCCGGAGGATATGGCTACCAAACAGGCCGCTGCGGCCATCGGTCAGTGCGAGCTGATGTATTTTTATGATAATCAGTTTATGAGATACAACCATATCATCTCCCAGATTCTTATTACCAGCATGGACTTTGAGAATGAAACCAGCAAATGTAATTTCCAGAACACGGTTAACCGTCTCCTGGAGCTTAAAGTCATGCCGGTCATCAACGAGAATGACACGATCGTGACTGATGAGATTTCCGTGGGAGATAATGATACCTTAGGAGCCATCGTGGCCAAAACGGTGGGAGCAGACCTGCTGATCATCTTAAGTGATATTGATGGCTTTTATACCGCTGATCCCAGAAAAGTACCCGATGCCCGGATCATCGATACGGTGACAGAGGTGACACCGGAGATTCTGGAGCTTGCCGGCTCAGAAGGAACCAGGCTGGGTACGGGGGGCATGGTGACCAAGATTCATGCGGCGGAGATTGCCATGAATGCTGGAATTGAGATGGTTCTGGCCAATGGCAAGGAGCCGGAGAATATCTATCGGATTCTGGACGGGGAGAAGGTAGGAACCAGGTTTACGCCTTGTAAATAATCCAATTACCTAATTATCCAATAGCAGTAAGGAGATTGCAGGATATAAATTAAAAGTGATTCGAATGGGGTTCTGCTCAGTTGCTTTATATTATAAAATTAAATACAAACATTACATTCTGTCATATATATTTCTCCTTCTATGAAAATCAGTCTCTTTACCCTGAAGCACATTGTGTGCTATATTTTACTGGTATGATGTCCGGGAAGAATCAGACATGGCTTAGGTTTTGAACATAGGCCGGATATAGAGTCCTGTATGATCTCTGATGATTTACGGATGATCAAATCTACTACTAAGGAGAGAGAGTTTTTATGAATTCAGCAACAATTATTATAGCAATCACCATGGTCGCCTACCTGTTTGCCATGCTGATGGT
>JAFUDC010000013.1 GCA_017459345.1 Eubacterium sp. | reverse complement strand
ATGAGTATACTATCTACCTTAAGCCTGTATTTTTCCTATCCTTTTGTAAAATACGCATTTATCGTCGGAATACTGATTGCCCTGTGCTCCTCCCTACTGGGAGTCACCCTGGTACTTAAACGCTTTTCCTTCATCGGAGATGGTTTGTCCCATGTTGCCTTCGGGGCCACCGCAATCGCGGCAGTTTTAAATCTCACAGACCAGATGATCCTGATACTTCCGATCACGATCATCAGTGCAGTGCTGCTCCTCCGGACCGGACAGAACGCCAAAATCAAGGGAGATGCAGCCATAGCCATGATATCTGTCGGGGCTCTGGCCTTTGGATATCTGCTGATGAATCTCTTCTCCACCTCAACCAACCTGTCCGGGGATGTGTGCAGTACCTTATTCGGGTCCACCTCCATCCTGACCCTGACCAAACATGAAGTCTGGCTGTGCGTGGGTCTCTCCGTCATTGTTGTCCTGTTCTTTATCCTCTTCTATCACAGGATATTTGACGTCACATTTGATGAGAGCTTTGCCCGGGCTGTGGGAACCAGGGTGGACAGCTACAATCTGATGATCGCCGTGATCATCGCTGTGATCATCGTCCTTGCCATGAACCTGGTCGGATCACTCCTGATTTCCGCCCTGATCATATTCCCGGCCCTGTCCGCCATGAGAATATTCAAAAGCTTTTTCTCCGTCACCATATGCTCTGCATGTATCTCGGTAGTCTGCGCCGCCCTCGGCATACTGATTTCCATCCTTGCAGGAACACCGGTGGGTTCCACCATCGTCGCCGCAGATGCCGCCGCATTTATCCTGTGTACGCTGGTTGGGACTATCTCCGGCTGAAAGGAGCTTTAACATGAACCTGAGTATGATGCTCACCGAACAAATCCTTATCATGGCCGTATTGATGCTCTTTGGCTATCTCAGCGTCCGTTTCCATGTATTAAAAGGAGAAGACAGACGGGTCATATCCTCCATGATTTTATATGTCATCAGCCCCGCCCTGGTTTTTGACTCCTTTCTCATCTCCTTTTCCACGGAGAAACTGCTGGGTTTCCTCCTGGCACTTGGAGCCTCCACACTGATGCATATATTATTTCTGATATTTACCCAGCTGCTGGGTAAAATCTATCCCATGAACAGCGTGGAGAAGGCATCCATCGTCTATTCCAACTGCGGCAACCTCCTGGTTCCCATGATCGGAGCCATCCTGGGCAGGGAATATGTGCTCTACTGCTGCGCTTTCATGAGTGTTCAGGGAATCGTGCTATGGACACACGGCGCCTATATTCTCGGGGGAAGAGATGCGGTAAGCATAAAAAAATTTTTTCTTAATCCCAACATCATCGCCATGTTTCTCGGTTTGCTCTTTTTCTTTACCGGCCTCCGCTTACCTGCTATTCCTGGCTCGGCAATAGAAAAAACCGGGGCCTGTATCGCCCCGGTCTCCATGTTCATCATCGGAATGCTGATCGCCTCCGCAGATTTGAAATCGATATTCACAAAGGGAAGATCCTGGATCATCTGCATGGTAAGGCTCATCGTAATCCCACTGCTGACTATCCTGATGCTTTTCCTGCTGCATATTCCTTCTCTCATGAAGGAAGGACCCAGTATTCTCTACGTATCCTTCCTGGCATCCGCTGCTCCTGTGGCAGTCAATGTCACCCAGCTTGCCAATCTCTACGGAGAGGACTCCGTACTGGCCAGCAGCATCAATATCATGAGTGTCTTTCTCTGTATCATAACCATGCCCCTGATGACCATGGTATATCAGCTGGTGTTTCTGTGAGGAAATTACAGCAGATGTGCCCTCAGTTCCTCTCCGGACAAGGGACTTAAGTATGCCGGTGCAATATCAAATACGGTCTTGCAGCCAACCTGTCCCTCCTGGTGAAGTCTGTAAATGGCCCTTGCGTAGGCAAGAAGCACAGATGAGGTAAACTCAGGATTGGAATCCAGCTTAAGAGAGTACTCGATCACATGCTTGTGCTCCTTATTGAT
>JAFUDC010000012.1 GCA_017459345.1 Eubacterium sp. | reverse complement strand
CGTCTCTGTTTTTATCGTATTTTTTTGAGATATGACTTCTGAACACGGGGTCGGGAAATGTCTTCCGGTTGATGACGATTCCCTTCTCCCTCTCCTTCTTCTTTTCTCCGGAATTACGGATGCGCTCATCCTCCGTAAGCCGGGTAAGGTATCTGCGTCTCCTCACAAATCCTTCCCGGCCTGCTGTCATGTCCTCTCCGCTCATCTGCCGGAGCTGTTCCCGCAGATAGCGGATCTCGCTGTCTTTCTCTCCCAGTAAGAGCTGTATCCTGTCTTTAATCTGATCTAAGCGGCTATCCAGGGCCTCCTTATCATACTCCTCCATACCCATGGAAGTTTGTATGATATCAATGTCCGTAAATAGTTCGTTCATATCCATAATGAGAAATCTCCCATATCCTTGCTATTTAACATCCGTAAACTGGAGGTCTGTAATATACCACTTCTCTCCGTCTCTTTTATAAGAAAAGACACCGTTTTTCTTTACCTCTGTTTTCTTGGAGGTAAAGACAACTTCGCATTCTGCTTCGGCGGTCTCAGGGTCTGTATCAAGAAGCTCGATATTCCCGGGCTTGATCTTCATGGTAAGGCCGCTTTTTTCAATCTCCTCCAGTTCTTCCTCGGAGAGATCAAGCTCACTGTCAATTCCCGGAAACAGGGAGGCAATCCACTTGTCTGCTCCAAGGAACTCCAGGACATCCATCCCCTTTAAGAGAGGCTGTGATTTCTCCGGGTCAATATGGCCGATGATATCTTTAACGTCCCGCTTATTGCAGGCATCCTCAAAGGACTGGAGTTCCTGGCGGACCTCATCCTTTTCCTTGTGCTCCTTTTCCATCTCCTTAACCTGCCTGCAGGCGGCCAGGGGAAGGAGGCTCATGATCACCACAAGGAGCATAATATATCTAATGTACTTTTTCATATTGTCACCTACTTATCATTACAGAAGGCTCACCGGCTCTGACCTGACATATTTATCCTCATGTCCCAGCAGAATCCGTATCTTTAGTTCATCCTCCAGCTGCACACCGATCTGCCAGGATTCGGCGAGACCGGCAGAGGCGATATCCAGGCTGTGCTGTCTTTCCCTGCCCTTAATATCCCGAACCAGAATATTGATCTGGCAGTCCCGGTCCACACCGTCAAATTGCTCCTGATACCAGAAGGCCCTCCCATAGCTTAACTGGCGGCCTCTTGCCATGAGGAGCTCTTCCTCCCTCTTTAGCTCCAGAAGGCCGGACTGGTTTTCCTCATAGGCATAGACAACGACGGAGACTGTGACCTGGCTCATGAGGTCCTCCATGGCCCGGCTGACCTTGCCCAGGACAATCTCTTCTGACCTGTCCCCCCCATCCAGAGTTTCCAGATAAGGGAAACCGCAGACCGGGCAGGAAGTGTACTCATCTTTATAGCTTTTATTACATAAAATACATGTTTTCATCACTACCATTCCAAATCTGCCAAAAGCTCCTGCTCTGCCTTCATCCGCTCATCCATCTCTTCAGTGTCCCCCTCTCCGGGAGAATCTGCCGGCATGGCAGCAGGCATACCCACTCCGGGAAAGAATCCGTTACCCCCCAGGACCAGGTTAAGAGGCATAGCCTGAGAACCGGGGCCAGAAGCATCCCTGGCCGGCTGGGCAGTGCGGACATCCCGCACATACTCCACAACTTCCTCAAACTGGTCGGTGGTATAGTGGAAGTCTCCCTCCTG
>JAFUDC010000110.1 GCA_017459345.1 Eubacterium sp. | reverse complement strand
TGTAGTGGTTGAGGCTGAAATCGGCCACGTTGCCAGCAACTTCAATCAGAATGATACCGAGACCTTATACACCACACCGGAAGAAGCTGCTGAGTTCGCAAAGCAGTCCGGCTGCGACTCCCTGGCTATCTCCATCGGAACCGCCCACGGTGTATACAAGGCAAAGGCCATTCCGGAAATCAGCTTTGATGCCCTGAATGCCATCCGCCAGGCCACCGATGTTCCGCTGGTACTGCACGGCGGCTCCGGCTCAGGAGATGATAACTTAAGCCGCTGCGCAAGGGAAGGCATCTGCAAGGTCAATGTATACACAGACCTCTATCTTGCCGCCATGAAGGAAGCAGGGACCGTGGAAGGGAAAGGCGCCGCAGATTACATCACTCTGCGTGCTGCAGTTCAGAAGGGTCTGAATGACTGCCTCAAGCATTATTATAAGGTATTTGGAACAAAGGCATTTTAATAATCATATAGAAACAGACGAAACGAAAGACCAGTCAGAGTATTTCCAAGCTTCGTTCCGCTTCGGAAAGATACCGGCCAGGAAAAGCGGCCGGATATCTTTCCTGCAGTGCAAAGGCGCTTGTCAACACTCTCGACTGGTCATTTAGTTTCTGACTTATTTCTCATCCGGGATCCAGCGCTTGATCTCCACGCCATTTCCCTCTATATCCCTTCCGTAGATGATGATATTGGTCCCCTTGCGGTCGGGATAGTAATTGACAATCTTCTCTCCGCAGATACTGCCCCCGGCCTTGATAAAACGGTCATAGACCTCATCCACATCATCCACCTCAAAGCATACGTGACAGAAGCCATAGCCGTTAAAGGGCAGGGGTCCCACATCCTCCGGAAACTCATAGGAGAATATCTCAAAGGTCGGCCCGTTTCCATCGGGATAGCCCGGCAGACCGATGTGCTCTCCCACCGCGTGGGCTCCCTTGATTCCGGTCAGCCGTTCAAACCACTCCCCCTTATTATCCCGCAATTTACCTAAGGGGACACAGTCAAAGACATCCTGATAGAACTTGGACAGCTTCCTCCAGTCCTTTGCGTTGATATTGGTGTGTGTGTATTTTATCTGCATCATGTACTCCTCTAAAATGGCAGCATTTTTCCTGACAAAATCGTCCGGATGCTGGCTTTCGCAGCCGTGCCGCCTTGCTTGCAAGGACAAAATCGGCTCCTGTTAATTATAATGCTTCTCGCAAACTGCATTAAGCCGGTTAAAAATATCCGCATCTCTCCAGGCCAGAAAAGCATCCTTGAAAATCCCATACATATCATCATATACTTCCGTGTTTTCCGGATTCGGTTCAACCATGGCATCGGGATGAACCATGGCTTCCACAGCAGTATCCAGGGAATCGAAGACTCCTGCCCCGGCTGCACCCAGAATGGCTGCGCCCAGGACGCCGCAGTCCTTCTGCTCAAGAGTCTGTACTGACCGGTTGAATACGTCTGCAAGAATCTGCCGCCAGAGGGGGGACTTGGCTCCTCCGCCGGATAGACGAATCACCTCAAAGGGATGTCCCAGTACCCGCTCCATGGATTCCACGATCATGCGAAGCTCATAGGCTCCGCCTTCAAGGACAGCCCTGGCCATATCTGCCCGGTCATGGGCCAGAGAGATGCCTAAAGACCCGCCCCGGGCGGTGTCTGCATAGTAGGGGGTTACCTGTCCGGAGAAGAAGGGGAAGAAGATGTATCCCTGACTTCCGGCCGGCGATTTCTCCGCCTCCATACAGATGATATCATAGGGGTCTTTGCCGCTTGCTGAGGCCACTGCCACCTCCGGTGAGCCATAGATATCTCTCCACCAGCGCAGGGCTACCCCCGTAGCATAGGCAAGTCCCTCCATATCAAGATGGCCGGGGACTGCATGTCCGCTGAAGATCACCTCATGTTTTGGATCTGCCTTCACATCATCCACGGCAGCAACCATAACGGATGCGGTACCGATGGTAATCTCTGCCAGACCTTCCCGAATCACGCCGCAGCCGATGGCGGCACACTGCTGGTCGCCGCCGCCCACACAGATAGGCATGCCCTGGGCAAAGCCGGTGGCTTCCGCCGCAGCTTTTGAAATGGTTCCCACCTGCCTGGCGGGTTCCTTCACCGGGGGCAGCTTACTTTTATCAAAATCAATAGCGGAAAGAAGCTCTTCTGACCAGTCCAGAGTCGATACATCCATCATACCGTGGAGGGCCAGGGAGGCCGGATCCGTGAAAACCTGCGTGGATCCCAGTTTGTGGAGAAGCCACTCCTGGCCATTCACAAAGAGATAAGCTTTATCATATAATTCCGGCTCGTGATCCCTCACCCACTTATACTTGGCATAGGACCAGGCTCCGCTGATGGGTGCCCCGGCAATCTTGTGATACCGGTCAATCCCGATATTATTCTTTATCCACTCAACCTCCTCGTTGCAGCGGTTATCAGACCAGACGATGGCATTATGAAGGGGCTCCCAGTTCTCATCCACAGCGACAAATGTACCCCTCTGGCTGGAGATACCCACCGATCCGATCTCCTCAGGATCCACACCGGCACTGTCGATGGCCCTGCGGACTGTGTAGCAGAGGGCATCCCAGAGATCATACATATCCTGCTCCACCCAGCCAACCCTGGGGGTAATCACGGGATACTCCTGGTAGGCCTTGCCCAACTCATTCCCCTCCAGGTCAAAGATAATGGTTTTCAGTCCGGTAGTCCCTGCATCAATACCTGCAACATATTTTATCATATTAAGAAATCCTCCTGTTATCATTTTCATACTATCAT
>JAFUDC010000109.1 GCA_017459345.1 Eubacterium sp. | reverse complement strand
GTTAGAATGGATTACAGACAAATTTGTCTCCATATATTAGCTCTGTTTATAAATTCAGCAATCAACTGGTTGTAAGAAATGACGATTGTGATGATTTGGACAGCCATCAGTTCTCAGGGCTGTCATCTTCGTTCTTTCTCCCTATTTCGGTAGCTCTAATTTAACTGACCTCAGCCCTTCGGGCTGTTTCACTTTGGCTCAATCTTTATTCTATGGCTGGCCAAAAGGGTATTTGATAAGTTAACTTTTCATAATACCTGTGGCCAGATAAGATAAAGGTGATCAGACAGGAAACCTGTCAGACCAACCAGTATAATGGGTTAGTACTGTAACAGTATGAATCATCCTTTAAAAAACAGGTAGTCAGAGAGTTCCGGGAGATACAAATCCCGTTTTCATGCCATCTTTATCGTAGTTATACGATAATAATCACAACTCTGATCATCTTTATCCACCCATAAACTGCTGCAGAAGCCCAAACCTCATTTTTTATTCTTTTGTAGTAGATAGTATGATACATATCTTGTATTATTATCAACATAAGTGGATAATAATACTGATTAAAGGTGGATTTATCTCCTACTACTCCATGCGAACCTTTCCAAAGAGAAAAACTGTGGATAAAACGTGCCAAAAGAGGCAATTGTATCCACCAATTTCTGAAGTACAGTCGTTGCTGACTGCCTGACTCGATAATGTCGTGAATAAGTCCGCCTTGCTCAGCCGCTGCGCACTGGACTTATTCACTTATATAGTTATAAACAACTCCCCCCTCCACCTCGAAAAAATTTCCCCCTTTTTCTAAAAATATTCTTCTAATAACCCTCCTTCGTTGATTTTATACTTTAGTTAATCACGAAAGGAGGGTTTATCAGTGGCAGGAAAAGAAGATCTGATCCTTGAACTGAAAGGAATCACAAAAATATTCCCCGGTGTGAAGGCATTGAACAATGTTCAGTTCCAGCTTCGCAGAGGGGAAGTTCATGCGCTGATGGGAGAAAACGGAGCCGGTAAGTCGACATTCATCAAGACCATTACCGGTGTACATCAGCCTGAGGAAGGCCATATCTATTTCAATGGCCAGGAAGTCAGCTTCAAGGGAACAAAGGATGCCCAGGAGCTTGGTATCGCAGCAGTATACCAGCATCCCACATCCTATCCGGAGCTTACAGTAACAGAAAATATCTTCATTGGTCATGAGATCATCAAAAGCGGAATGATCCAGTGGAATGAGATGAACAAGGAAGCAAAAAAGCTGCTTGACCGTCTGCATGCCAATTTCAAGGTGACTGATGAGGTCGGCTCCCTGACCATCGCCCAGCAGCAGATGGTTGAGATTGCCAAGGCCTTATCGACGAATGCACAGGTTATTTTGCTGGATGAGCCCACGGCTGCTCTTACGGCCAATGAGTCTCAGGAGCTTTACCGGATCGTGGATGAGCTTCATGCTGAGGGTGTTTCCATCATCTTTATCTCCCACCGTATGGAGGATATGTACCGTCTGGCACAGCGGATCACCGTTTTCCGTGATTCCCAGTATATTGGTACATATAATGTAGATGAGATCACCGAGCCGGAGCTGATCAAGTACATGGTAGGCCGTGAGATTACCGATATGTATCCCAAGCCTGAGGTAGAGATCGGGGAAGAGCTTTTCCGTCTGGAAGGCCTCTCCAGAACCGGTTACTTTAAGGATGTGAGCCTCACGGTTCATGCCGGAGAGATCGTTGGTCTGACCGGTCTGGTAGGCGCAGGCAGAACAGAAACCATGGAAGCAGTCAGCGGCATTACCAGGGCAGAATCCGGAAAGATTTTCCTGGATGGAAAAGAGCTTACCATCAGAAGGCCCAAGGATGCCATGAAGGCTGGTATTATCCTGCTTCCGGAGGATAGACAGAAACAGGGACTGATCATGAACTGGGGTCTGGGCGTCAATGTAATATTCCCGATCCAGGATGAACTCTCCAATAACGGATTTATCAATGATAAAAAAGAAAGAGAAATGTCCAAGCAGTATCTGGAGGATGTGGATACCAAGGCAGTAACCATCTTTGATCCGGCCAGCTCCCTGTCCGGCGGTAACCAGCAGAAGGTTGTGGTTGCCAAGGCTCTGGTTCAGAAGAATATGAGACTGGTCATCATGGATGAGCCGACCAAGGGTGTTGATGTGGGTGCCAAGGCTGAGATCTATGCGATCATGGGTGAGCTGGCCCAGCAGGGCTACGGCATTATCCTGGTATCTTCCGAGATGGCTGAGGTGCTCGGCATGAGCGACCGTATCTATGTAATGTGTAAAGGACGTGTGACAGGATGCCTTGATGTGGCAGATGCTTCTCAGGAGAAGATCCTGGAGCTTGCCATGGAGCAGTCCGATAAGGAGGTGGGAGCATGAATAAGAATAAATCACTGATCAAACAGATTACCGGCTCCAGAGAAGCCAGTCTGGTCATCGTGCTGATTGTCCTGGTGGCAGTTATCTCCATCATGAGTCCTTCCTTCCTGTCTCCGACCAATATCTCACAGATATTCAGGAATAACGCCCTGACCATGCTGATGGCTCTCGGTATGCTCTGCGTTATGCTGACAGCGGGAATCGATATTTCCATCACTTCAACCTTAGCTTTTGCAGGTATGATCATTGGACTTCTGCAGAAGTACGATGTTATACATAATACTTTTCTCCTCTTCATTATTGGTACACTGATTGGTGCAATCTGCGGTGTAATCAATGGTCTGATCATATCTAAGGGTAAGGTTGCTCCGATCATCTGTACCATGGGTGCCATGTACATCTGGAGAGGTATGGCTTACGTAATATCCAACAATGCCTGGGCATCCGGTGCCGATGTATCCGGTTTTTCAGACTTCGGTAAAGAAGGATCCATCGGACCTTATGTGATTCTGGTCATCGCCTACGTCATCTTCTTTGTGGTCATGAAGTGGACCAAGTTCGGCCGTAAGATTTATGCGGTTGGTTCCAACGAGGAAGCAGCAAGGATTTCCGGTATCAATGTGGAACGTACCAAGATTTCGGTTTATGCCATCATGGGTCTTCTGGCAGGTCTGGCAGGTGTCTTATCTGTATCTATCTATGCATCTGCTCAGCCCAATATGCAGTATGGCAAGGAAATGGATGTCATTGCCGCCTGTGTTATCGGCGGTGTCAGCATGAACGGCGGCCGTGGTTCTGTTGTGGGAACCTTCCTGGGTGCCCTGATCATCGCCATCATTGCAAAGGCACTTCCGCTGGTAGGCATCGATGCCATCGCCCAGAACCTGGTAAAGGGTGTAATCATCCTTGTGGTTGTTGTACTTAACGTTATTACGCAGAGAGTGATGGATAAGCAGGCTCTGTCAAGAAGGGAGATGTAATTATGGCTGGTAAATCAGGAAGAACGATATCCGCCACCCGTGAAGGTGGGCTTAAAGAGAAGCTTTTAAGCTGGGAAGGCGCCCTGGTCATCTTACTGATCGTAGTGAACATCTTCGGTGCCATCCTGTCTCCAAACTATAACCTGACCAATATCTTAAGGGAAAGTCCCAGATACCTGGCTGAGATCTTCATGCTCTTCGGCATGGCCTTCATCCTGGTATTGGGAGATATCGATATCTCGGTGGGCTCCATCGTGTGCCTCACCGCGACGGTCGGCTGCCTGGTAAGCAATGCGGGAATGCCCCTGATCATGGTACTCTTAGCCTGCCTGGCAACAGGACTTGTCTGCGGTATGATCAACGGTTTCGTGGCAACTCAGTTTACTGAGCTCCCCACCATGATCGTCACCCTGGGAACTCAGATTATCTTCCGTGGTATTGCTGAGGTTGCTCTTGGCAGCGGAGGGTCCGCATCCATGATCAATATTCAGAGTATTGCTCCTCTTAGAACCATGGTAGGACCGGTACCCCTGTCCTTCTTCTTCGTCGTAATCTGTATCGTGGCTTTTATTGTCATACTGAACAAGACAACCTTCGGCCGCAAGCTTTATGCCATCGGTTCCAACAGCACCACAGCCTATTATACCGGTATTGAAGTGCAGAAGATTCGTTTCTTCAGCTTCTCCCTGATCGGATTCCTGGCTGGTATGTGCGGCCTCTTCCTCCTGGCCTCCACATACGGTGCCAACACCACTACAGGTAACGGTTTCGAGATGGAAGTCATCGCCATGTGCGTATTCGGCGGCATCGCTACTACCGGAGGAAAAGGAAATATCGTCGGCGGTATCATCGCAGCCCTCATCATTGTCTGCTTACGTATCGCCTTTGGTCAGATTAACATGAATACACAGCTGATCCTGGTTATCATCGGCGCCATGCTGATCATATCCGTTCTGATCCCGGCTATCACCGCTGCGGTGAAAAAGGGTGGGAAGAAAGGCACGGCTTAGCGCCTTTAAATATATCCAAGTATGAAAGGAGAATGTAACATGAAAAAGAAAATTTTAAGTGTCCTTATGTGTACTGCTCTTGCAGCAGGTATGCTGGCTGGATGCGGCGGCGGATCAGGTTCCGGCAGCAGTGACAGCGCCGGAAGCTCAGATGGCGGCAAGACTTATGCCATCGTAACCAAGTCCGCAGGTAATCCTTACAACGAGAAAGAAGCTGAGGGCTTCCAGGAAGTCATCGAGGCTGCCGGCGGCACATGCATCGTTCAGAACCCTGAAGCTGCCACAGCAGATGCCCAGATCACAGTAATCCAGTCTCTGATCTCCCAGGGTGTTGACTCCATCGCCATCGCTGCAAACGATGCAAATGCTCTTGCTTCTGTTTGTCAGGAAGCTATGGATGCAGGCATCAAGGTCTGCACTCTTGACTCTGATGTTAACTCCGCAACCCGTGCAACCTTCTGCAACCAGGCTGGTGTACAGGAAGTTGGTCAGGCTTTGATCGATGCCGTTTATGATATCACAGGCGGCGAAGGCCAGTATGCTATTCTTTCCGCTACTTCCCAGGCCACAAACCAGAATGCATGGATTGAGGCTATGAAGTCTGTTCAGGAAAGTGATGAAAAGTACTCCAAGCTGGAGCTTGTAGCCGTTGAGTACGGTGATGATGAGCCTCAGAAGTCCACAGATAAGACCCAGGCTCTCCTTCAGAACTATCCGGACCTTAAAGTAATCTGCGCTCCTACCACTGTTGGTATCAGTGCTGCCGCAAAGGTTCTCCAGGATCAGGGATCTTCCGTTAAGCTGACCGGTCTCGGCCTTCCGTCCGAGATGGCTGAGTACATCGGTGCTGACGATGCTCACAGCTGCCCATACATGTTCCTCTGGAACCCCATCGACCTTGGAAAACTTGCCGGTTACACAAGCATCGCTTTAGTTGACGGAACCATCACAGGTGCTGTAGGTGATACATTTGAAGCAGGGGATATGGAGAACAGCCCATATACACTGTCCGAGCTTGCAGACGGCAGCGGAGCTTCCGAAATTATTCTTGGACCTCCCTTCCAGTTCAATCCTGACAATATCGCAGAGTGGAAGGATATCTATTAAAATCTGAGCAGTTAAGAGGCTGCATAATTTAATAAGACTTTTTTTCATAAGTTTACCTACCTCATAATATAATAAAAAAATCGGCCCCCGGCAGAGAAAAATGCATATGCATTTCTCCTGCCGGCGAGCCGGTTTTTTTTTCACACCGGAAAGCGGATCATAACCTCTGTTCCCTGACCCTCCGTACTCTCATATGACAGCCCGTAATCCGGGCCGTAGAGAAGCTGCAGGCGGTGGTGCACATTGTAGATGGCGATGTTGGTTCCGGTGGAGGATGGGTTGATGCCTTCCTCGCTTAGTATTTTGGGGAGAAAGTCTTCCTTGATGCCGACTCCGTCATCGGAAATCAGCAGGCAGGCATCGGCACCTTCCATCCAGCCGGTGACCACGATACAGCCTTCCTTACTGTCCTTCTCCCGGATTCCGTGTAAAATGGCATTCTCCACGATGGGCTGGAGGGTCAGCCGGGGAATAGGCAGGGGCCGCAGGTCATCTGGGATATCCACGATGAACTCCACCGCATCATCGAAACGAAGATTCTGCAGATCCACATAGATGGAGGCGTGTTCAATCTCCTTTTCCACAGTGGTATTCGTCATATCCCTGCCCAGGGTAAGCTTGTAGAAACGGGACAGTTTCTGGACCGTGGTGCTGATTTCTGCCTCCTTGCCTGCCAGGGCCATCCACTGGATTGTGTCTAAAGTATTATATAGAAAATGTGGGTTAATCTGAGCCTGCAGGGCATTTACCTCAGCGATGCGAAGTTCATCGCCGGTTTTTTTCAGGTTTTCGGTCAGTTCCTTCTGCTGGCCGGTCATATAGTTGTAAGTGGAGATCAGGTTGCCGATCTCATCCATCACCTCCGGCTCCTCCATGGGCACCAGATAGCCTTCCCTGGTCTTTGACATGGTTTTTATCACGCCGGATATTCTTTTTGCCAGGGAATTGGAAAGGCGGATGGCCATAAAGAGTGATGCGGTAAGGATCACTGCCACAATCAGGGCATAGCGGACTATGGTCTTTGCGGTTTCCCTGATGATGATGGATTCGGGGACCACATTAATCAGGAACCAGCTGGTTCTCTGGATGGTCTTGAAGCTCAAGTATACAGTCTGACCCAGAATCTCCTTTTCCATATAGTTGTTGGAGGAAAAGAGATAATCATAGATATCATCGTAGCTGAAATGGTAGATGCCCGACAGTCTGCTGTCGGTGGAGGTCACCGTAGCATCCCGGTCGGTGATCAGGTAGGAGACCGTCCCGTCCTCATTAGATACATTGGCCAGGATGCTTTCCAGCAGGTCCGTGGAATAGTACAGGACCAGGTAACAGCGGATGTGCTTTCCGTCCCGGACACAGGAGGCAGGGAGGATGTAGGCCAGGTCTCCCAGCTCTTCAACCTCTCTTCCTGAAAGATAGAAGGCCGGAGCAAAGAGCTCATTATAGTGGGCACCCTCGAATATGCCATGCCAGTAGCTGCCCCGGATCCTGCTCATGGGCTGAATGGGATATCCGTTTGTCTGGGAGGAGAAGACGGCATCCGTCTCAGGCAGATCCACATAGATTCTGACATGTTTAAGAGACCGGCTGCGTATCATATTGGACAGGGTCTGATAAAAATCCCGGGCATCCTCCGACTGAAGCAGGTCCGGGCTGAATTCCTCTCCCGAATAAGAGAATACATTTCGGTAGAAGGTCTGTGACTTAACCAGTCTGGCATGATCAAGAATATGGTTGATTTCCATACTGATCTTAGGTTCTGTTCTGCTGATTTCCCTCTGCTTCTCCTGGATGGTCTGGGTCAGGGTAAGATCATAGACATGTCCGGCAAAAAAGAAAGCGAGCAGAAGACTGGGAGTAAGTACTACAAAGACTACGATAAAGGTCAGCTTCTGCCCGATGCTTAAGGTGTTCAGTTTTTTTCTTACTTGTGTAAATCTGTTTCTCATAGTGCGGATTTATGTTTATATTCCTTGGGGGAAAGGCCGGTCAGCTTCTTAAAAATCTTGGCAAAATAATTGCTGTCCCTGTAGCCGACGGCATTGGAGACATCCACGATCTTCATGTTGGTCTCCGCCAGCAGCTGCATGGCCTTCCTGGTTCTGTAATCCGTAATATACTGGTTCAGGGTGGTGCCCGTCTCATTCTTAAAGTACGTACACAGATAGGAGACAGAGAGGAAGACATTTTCACTGATGGATTTGACCGAAAGACTCTGGTCCATGTAGTGACTTCCTATATATTCCTTCACCCGGTAGATGGTGCTGTCCTCCTCCTGGTGGTTGGACAGGCGGAAGAAGAATTCTTCTGTCTTTGCCCGAATCAGCTCATCGATCTCCAGATAGCTGAAAGCATTGTCGATGGAGTCGATGATCATGCCGGGGTAGTCCAGGGAGACGTCCGCGTTGATATGGAAGGTATGGTACATCTGATTGAGGCTTAGCAGCATGGAGTAGTAGATGGATTTAACCATAGAATCCTTCTCAAAGGAATGATACCACAGCCCTTTAAAGCTATCAAGCAGAGATAATGCCCTTTCTTTGCTGCGGTCCTCCAGAGCTTCCCGGTATCGGTCCGGCAAGGCAGAAAACCCCTCGTCAGGACTCCGAAGACTCTCATCCTGAAACGTGTCAGGATGGACTGCTGGGGTCAGGACAGAATCCGGTTCGAAAAAACGGGCTCTGCCCATATTCTCTCTGGCCTTTACATAAGAGTCATAGGCATTCTGAATACCTGCTGCGGGATGCCCCACAGATACATAGCATCTGGTATAACTGCTGTAGTAGGACAGGATGATATCTCCAATCATCTTTAATGTGGAGGAGGAGGGCTTCAGAGATCCGTAAATATGGTAGACGATATCCCTGGGAACCTTGTCCGTGTATATAATATGGTAATGACCCGGAACCAGCCGGTCATGGAGCTTCTGGCCGATGGAGTATAGTACCATGGAATTCTCCGGGAAATGCTCCGGCCGCACGATGATAGTGCTGATATACTGGAACTTATCCGTTCCGTAGTGGGTCATAAATTCCTTGAGGAGATCATCGATGATGGGCCTGGAACTGGCATAGGGAAATGTCATCTGGTATGCCAGCCTGGAGGCAACCACCGTGGAGTGAATCTGGGCAGACTCCTGCTGACGCTCCAGTCGAAGAACCTTTTTGGCTGCCTTATCCAATGCCTGGGTCAGATCCGTGAGATTGACAGGCTTTTCGATAAAACTGATGACATTCAAGGTGATGGCCTTTTTCAGATATTCTATTTCTGCATGACCGGTTAATAATACCGAAACGATATCCGGATGAAACTCATAGATTTTGGCCAGCATAGTAAGGCCGTCCATCTTAGGCATACGGATATCACATATGATGATGTGGGGATGCTCCTTTTTGGCTGTTTCAAGCCCCTCCTGGCCGTCACGGGCCTCCAGGATTTCCGTGATTCCCAGCTCCTCAAAGGGGAGCGAATGGAGCAGTCCTTCTCTTGTCATTTCTTCATCTTCAACAATTAAAAGCTTCATATGTATCCTGCCTGTTATTCTGCTGTACACAAAGTATTTTCTCCTTCCGGAGAAAGTCGGAGTTTAAAACATACATTTATCCAGTCTCATGATAACGTGAGAGGAAATGTAAAGTCAAGGAACAAATAGTACCAGTTGTCACGCGCCAATTACAAAAAAGAAAAAACTCCCTTTGTTCAAAAAATCTTCCCCTTTTTTGCTCAAAATTCCGATGATAAGATTGTGATAAAAAACAGGACGACCCTTTAACAAGTATTATGTCAGGAGGTTATATTATGTTAGTTAACACAAAAGCAAGAGTAGGCGTATTTTCCATCGCCCTGGCAGCCTATCTGCCCCAGTTTCCATCCCTGGTACCGGAGTTTGAGGCCCAGTATGAAGCGTTCAAAAAGACCATTCCGGATACCGTGGAGATCATCGACGGAGGAATGGTGACGACAAAAGAGCAGTCCCAGGCAGCAGGAGATAAGTTCCGGGCAGCAGATGTAGACCTGGTATTTTTACAGCTTTTAACCTATGCCACATCCTACAACATGCTGCCCGCAGTCAAGGACCTGGACGTTCCCGTTGTCCTGGTAAATGTACAGAAGCTCAAAGCTCTTGACTACGATCATACCGATATCGCCTCCTGGCTGGGTGAAGGCTATGCCTGCGGAGCAGTTGGCGAGATGGTAGCTGACTTAAACCGCTACGGGAAGAGACACGACACCATCACCGGCGTGGTAGAGGGGGGAGACCCGGAAGTGCAGGCTCAGATCGAGGACTGGTGCCGTGCCGCCCAGGTCAGAAGACGCTTCCGTGATACCAACATCGCCCAGATCGGAAGACCTTATCCGGGTATGATGGACCTTTACATCGATGAGTCCAACTTATATAGAAGAATGCACCTCTATACCAAACAGTTTGACTGGGAGAAAATGTGGGACATCGCTGATGACATCACAGATGAGGATGCCATCCGCGCCAAGGCCCAGGACATCCTGGATACCTTTGATATCGAAGGCGGCGGAAGCATCGAGGAAGTCTGGGAGATGGCAAAATATGTGGTTGCCTTTGAGCAGTGGGTCAAGGACGAGCAGCTGGGCCTGATCGCCTCCCACTATGACGGATATGCCAGAGGCAAGGCAGGGGTCCTTGACAGTATGCTGATCCCGGCATTCTCCATGCTGATCAAGCAGGGAACAGCCTGTGCGGTTGAGGGAGACATGAAGGTGGCCATGGCCATGAGTATCTTAAAGACTATCTCCGGCACCGGCCAGCTGGCAGAGATGTACTCCATCGACTTTAACGACGATATCGCCATCATCGGCCACAGCGGATCCGGGGATGCTGACATTTCCGACAAGAAGCCAACCATGAAGATCGTGGAAGTCTTCCATGGAAAGACCGGCGGCGGATACCTGACCCAGTTCTATCCCTACCTTGGGCCTATCACCTACCTGGCCATCACCCAGGACGGGGACGGACGCTTTAAGTTCATCGTGGCAGAGGGTGTGAACGAGGAAGGAAAGATTCTCTCCATCGGTGACACCAACATGAGAACCCGCTTTACCTGCGGTGCCAGAGACTTCGTGACTAAGTGGAGCGAGGCAGGCCCCACCCATCACTTTGCAGCAGCAACCGGCAGACACATCGATACCATTCTCAAGGTAGCCAAGATCTTTGACGTTCCGGTGGAGATTGTGACACGATAAGAATGTTTTGATTCCGGGAGTTGAATATTTATCAGGAGACTCAAAAAAGGAATAGAAGAGGAAGATACTAAATATGATCAAAGGTTTTAAGATGAAAGTATTTGCGGGCTGTGAGGAGGAGTATGAGAAGCGTCATAATCTGCTCTGGCCTGAGATGAAAGACATGATCCATGAGTACGGCGGAAAGAATTATACCATCTTTCTGGATAAGGAGACCTTGACCCTGTTCGGATACATCGAGATAGAAGATGAAGAAAAATGGTCTGCGTCTGCAGATACTGCCATCAACCGCAAGTGGTGGGATTATATGGCGGACATCATGGAAACCAATCCCGATAACAGCCCGGTCAGTGTGGACCTTAAGACTGTATTTCATCTGGATTGATTATAGAAGAAAGGGTAATAATAATGAATTACTATCTTGCAATAGATATCGGAGCCTCCAGCGGCCGGCATATGCTGGGTCACCTGGAGGATGGAAAAATGATCCTGGAGGAGATCTATCGTTTCCCCAACGGGATGGATAAAGTAGACGGCTCCCTCTGCTGGGATGTGGACAGGCTCTTTTTCCATATCAAGGAGGGGATGAAGGCCTGCAAGGCGGCAGGCAAGATTCCTGTATCTATGGGAATTGATACCTGGGCTGTGGACTATGTCCTGCTGGACGCAGAAGATCAGGTTATCGGAAAGACCTATGGTTACAGGGACTCCCGGACGGAGGGAGCCGATGAGGAGGTCTATAAGTACATATCCAGACAGAACCTCTATGCCAAGACCGGCATTCAGAAGCAGATCTTTAATACCATCTATCAGCTGATGGCGGTAAAGACCCAGGAGCCGGAGAATCTTGAAAAGGCAGAGACCCTGCTCATGATCCCGGATTACTTTAACTTCCTCCTGACCGGGGTCAAGATGACGGAGTATACCAATGCCAGCACCACCCAGCTGGTAAGCCCGGTCACAAAGACCTGGGATCCTTACCTGATTGAGCTTCTGGGATACCCGGAGAAGATCTTTACTGAGATCAGGGAGCCCGGAACCCTGGTGGGAAGCCTGACAGAAGAGATAATCGATGAAGTTGGATATGATACTAAGGTCGTTCTTCCGGCTACTCATGATACAGGCTCTGCTGTTGTGGCCGTGCCGGCAGAGGAAGAAGATGTCATGTATATCAGCTCCGGAACCTGGTCCTTGATGGGGACCGAGCTCATGAAGGCAGACTGCTCCTCCGCATCCAGGGAAGCCAACCTGACCAATGAGGGCGGCTATGACTACCGCTTCCGCTACCTTAAGAACATCATGGGGCTCTGGATGATCCAGTCTGTGAAGAAGGAATTCGAGCAGGATTATACATTTGCTGAGATTTGTGACCAGGCCTCCAGACAGACCATCCCATCCATTGTGGATTGCAACGACAGCTGTTTCCTGGCACCGGACAGCATGATTCAGGCCGTAAAAGAATACTGTAAGAGAACGGAACAGCAGGTTCCGGAAAGTGACTGGGAGATTGCGGCAGTCATCTACAACAGTCTGGGAGACTGCTATGCCAAGACCATTGAGGAAATCGAGGCTTTGACAAAGAAGCATTACGATGTCATCCATGTGGTGGGCGGCGGCTCTAATGCAGAGTACTTAAACGAAGTGACCGCAAAGCGGACCGGACGGACCGTGGTTGCCGGACCGGGAGAGGCCACGGCCATCGGCAATGTGGCTGTCCAGATGATCGCGGCAGGAGAGCTCGCTGACCTTAAGGGAGCAAGAAGATGTATCCGGGATTCTTTCCCACTAAAGACTTTTGAGTAGGAAATATAACGAACGATAACGATTTGGAAAAACAAGGAGAAAAACAGATGAAGGTATTAGATGCAAAATTTGTGCAGGGTTTTATCCGTATGTGTAATGATGGATGGGAGCAGGGCTGGCATGAGAGAAACGGCGGAAACTTATCCTACCGCATCAAGGCAGAAGAGATTGAAGAGATTAAGGATGAACTGACCGCAACTGATGACTGGAGAGAGATTGGAACAGAGGTTCCGGAGCTTTCCGGAGAGTACTTTATGGTGACCGGCAGCGGTAAGTATTTCCGCAATGTGATCCTGGATCCGGAGGATTCCTGCTCCATCATCGAGATCGATGAAAGCGGAAGCAGGTACCGTATCCTCTGGGGCCTTGTGAACGGCGGAAGACCTACAAGCGAGCTTCCCTCCCACCTGATGAACCACGAAGTGAAGAAGATTGCCTCCGGTGGAGCACACCGCGTGATCTATCATGCCCACACCACCAATGTTATCGCCCTCACATTTGTTCTGCCCCTTACCGATGAGGCCTTTACCAGAGAACTCTGGGAGATGGCTACAGAGTGTCCGGTGGTATTCCCCGCCGGAGTCGGCGTGGTTGGCTGGATGGTACCGGGCGGAAGAGATATTGCCGTTGCTACCAGTGAGCTGATGAAGAAGTATGATGTGGCCATCTGGGCTCATCATGGTATGTTCTGCTCCGGTGAGGACTTTGATCTTACATTCGGTCTCATGCACACTGTAGAGAAATCCGCTGAGATTCTGGTCAAGACCCTGTCCATGACATCCGAGAAGAGACAGACCATACAGCCGGATGAATTCAGGGCTTTGGCTAAAGACTTTAAGGTGGAGCTTCCGGAACAGTTCTTATATGAAAAATAATATACTTCTGTTTATCGGGGCATTGAAGGAATGCCTGAAAAAAGAATCCTTCGAAAAAATACCTGTCAGTGATATCGTGGAGACTGCCGGCAGAAGCCGGCAGACCTTCTATCGATGCTGTGAGAACAAATATGATCTGGTGAATAAGTATCTTGAGGGCATTATCCACGACAGCTACCGGCAGTTTGATGAGGACTTCTCCCTCCATCGAACCCTGCTTTCCAAGTTTCGTATCATGGAGCCGGAGAAGGACCTGTTCTCCCAGGCCTTCCAGTCTCATGATTACGAGAGCCTTCACCGCTACACCCATCGGGTGATATACAGGCTCTATCTGAATCTGGCTGCGAAAGCAGGCGTAGATACATTTAGTGAAGAGGAGAAGATGCTTCTGGATATGCACTGCGAGGAATCTGTCTATGCCACAGTGAAGTGGTCCTGTGGGGATATCCTGTGCAGTCCCGAGGAGATGGCAGGTCTGCTCATGGAAGCCATGCCGGAAAAGCTTAAGAAGATCTATGCCAGGTTCCTTTGATTCAACATGCAATAGGATAAAAAAGAATCGGAGAATTCCACCCGGAATTCTCCGATTCTTTTTTGTATGCTCATGATATATAATTGATTCCTTTATCCAAGCTCAGACAGTGTTTTCCCTGCCCAGCCGGGATCCTTCATCATGGCTCTGGCCACGCCGATCATGTCTGCCTTATGTTCCCTTAAGAAATACTCTGCCTCAATGGAATCCGTGATCCCGCCGGTCAGGATCACCGGTACGGAAACGGCCTGCTTGATCGCTGCTGCGGTATCGGAGAAATATCCCGGTCCTTTGTAATCCGGTCTGGTAAATCCGCACATGCCGCCGGATACGCTGATCAGGTCTACTCCTGCCTGCTCAAAGGCTCTGGAGGCAAATACGGCATCCTTTAAGGATGACCCTGCCGGGATATAATCCTTGGCGCCGAAGCGGAGGGATATGATAAAGTCATCTCCCACTGCCTCCCGGACAGCCAGGATGGTCTCCAAGTGGAAACGGATCCTTGAAGCCAGGTCATTCCTCCCGTACTTATCTCTGCGGAGATTGGTGAGTGGAGAGTAGAACTGGTTAAGCAGGAATCCGTGGGCACCGTGAATCTCACATCCGTCGTAGCCGGCAGCCTTGGCCCTCTTTGCTGCATCCACATAGCACTGGATGATATCCTCGATATCGGCCTGGGTCATGCCCTTTACATTGGCCGGTTCCTTTTTAAGCTTCCAGAAGCTCCAGCGCCAGTCGGCATCCACCGTGGAGATAGCCGGACCATCCAGGGTGGATGGGTCTGCCATGGCTCCTGCATGACTTAACTGCAGGATAACCCTACTGCCGTTTCTGTGGACAATATCTGCGATATTCTTAAGACCATGAACCATGGAATCCTCAGCCGCAGAAACCTGGTTGGGGCTGGCCTTACCGTCGGAACGGATATAACAATGCTCGATATAGACCAGACCCACATGTCCGCCGTGAGTCATGTGATCGTAGTACTGGCAGAGGGCTGTCCCCGCCGTCCCCTTCTTGGACCGCTCGGTGGCGATGGGAGGGAGGACCAGACGGTTCTTAATCTCAAGATTCTTTATGGTGATGGGAGTGTTCAAATAGCTCATGGCAACCTCCTTATTCATTATATATTCTTACAGTTATTCTCATTATATCCCAGATTATTCAAGTGAATATGGCAAAAGTACCATAATAAATAGGAGGATTCTGTTTAGGTGAATTCAATCAATTGATTGTATATTACAGAAAAAATAACAAAAAACATATTGACATGTATATACAAGTATGATAAGATACAGTCACAGCAAAACAAGGACAGATGATTTCGATTGAATATGGACACATAGATTCGGGGCGAGCGTTCTTGATAAGCAATAATAAGTTAACTACTCAGGTCTGCTGAATAATTACAAAGTAAGAATGAAAAAGGAGGACAAAGTAAATGATTAACGTGAATGTAAACTCTCTTGGACTGGAAACGGTAAGAGGCGAAGAAAGCCTTGTAGAACGTGTGAAAAACATGCCGGTGAGCATGGAGGATTATAAGGATCTTTCCTCCGTGGCAAAGTATGTTGGTGTTACAGACCAGTTTAAGGATGTTATCAATACATTTAACACTCCTGAGGGGGAGACCCCTGCAGGATTTAGGAGAGAGCTGACACTGGATAAAGACCAGGTGTTAAGAGTGGACCTGGTTCGTGATATCTCCTATGACAGGAACGGGATCGAGCGTCCGACCAACGTGCTTTTCTCCGCAGACAGCGCAAACCCGTATGAGGTAGAGCCCATCAGTCCTCTGATTTCCAACCTGACCTGCAATCCCGGTATCATTTATGATCTTTTCATCAACAACCCCAAGGCAAATGTGGGCAATAAGTATAAGACCCGTGACGAGGTTATGGCTGAGATCGCCAGGATCTTAGGCCCTGGCTGCGATATCAGCGTGGAGCTGAATAACCCATTTGAGAAAGACTTCAACAAGATCCTGGAAGAGGTTAAGAAATTTGAGGAGATGTTCTCCAAGTACCGTCTGGTTGTGAAGGTTCCCCATGTGGGACCGGTCACAGCAGAGAACGTAGGCCAGCTCCTCACCGGAAACAAGAAGCTTGACAAGAGACCGGACCAGGTAGAGACAGGGAAGGCCCTGGTGGGACATAACCTGGCATTGAAGCTGCAGCAGGAAGGCTACAGAGTGAACTTCACCCTGATGTTTGAGCCCTTCCAGACCCTGATGGCATTGCAGGCAAGACCTTACTTCATCAATACCTTCTTAAGACACCGTCTGGTCCAGTCCACCAACATCCAGAAGTATCTGAGTCAGTATGAGGCATCCAATGATACCGCCGTTCTGGAGAACTTAAGAGATTATCTCATTGCCAATGATTATTATACAGAGTCTGATAGGGACATGGCACTTGCAGAAGTCCTGAAGTTTGGCAAAGACCTTATTAAGTATCGTCACTTTAATGATGCCCAGGGCAGCGACGGCCTTGACGGCATGCGCCATAACTTAAGAGTCCTGAGGAACAGCAACTTAAAGGACACCCGTCTCATCGTTTGCTCCATGGAAGGACCTTATAACTATCCGGATATCGACAAGCTGCTTGCCGAGGAGGAATTCCAGGATATGAACAAGAAGGTTGTCATCACAGCTGAACCCAACTATCTGGCAAGATTTACATCTACCAACCAGGTAATCAGCTATCAGAGAAGATTTATGAATGCAGCTAACGGCCAGAGCTGATGAATGCTTTGAGAGCCAGTCATCAACAAGAAAAGAGGTTATAAAAATGGCAGATAAAAAAAGGACAGCCAGCCTGAAGCTTACGGCTGCTAAGTGCAGACAGAATGTCCTGCGTATGGTAAGAGCAGGCGGACATGGACATGTGGGTGGTGCTTTATCCGCCCTGGATATAGTGACTGCATTATACTTTGATACCATGAATGTTGATCCGGAGAACCCTAAGATGGAGGACCGCGATCGCTTTCTCCTTTCCGCCGGTCATAAATGCCTTGCCCAGTATGCGGTTCTTGCAGAGAGAGGCTTCTTTGATAAAGAAATCCTTGATACCTATGGCAAGCTGGCATCCAAAATTCCGGGACATCCGGATATGCATAAGCTTCCAGGCGTGGAGGCCAATACAGGGGCTCTCGGTCATGGATTATCCATCGCTGCCGGTATGGCCATGAGCGCAAAGCTTGATAAGAAGGACTATAAGGTTTATGCCATCACAGGAGATGGCGAGCTGCCGGAAGGTTCCAACTGGGAAGCGGCGGCAGCAGCTGCAAAGTTCGGCCTTGACAACCTGGTGGTATTTGTGGATAACAATGGCCTGCAGATTAGCGGTGACGTAACGAAAGTTATGGATATGAGACCCGTCGATGAGAAATTCAAATCCTTCGGCTGGGCAGTGAAATACATCGACGGCAATGATATGGATCAGATACTGTATGCCCTTGATTCCATTCCGGAGGAAAGAGGCAAGCCAACCATGATCCTCTGCTCAACAGTAAAGGCAAAAGGATTATCTTTCGGAGAGAATCAGGCAGGCTTCCATTTCTGGAATGCAACGCCGGAGCTTTTGGACCAGGCAGAAAAAGAGATGCAGGAAGAAGTGGACAGACTTACCAAGGAGGTGCTGGGATAATGATCGGTGATTTGATGGATCCAAGAAAAACATTTGGAAAAGCAGTGACGGATGTGGCAAAGACCAACGATAAGGTCGTTGTATTCTCAGCTGACAGCGGAAAGAGCTCCGGCTTTGCTGACTTTATCGAGCAGTTCCCGGAAAGATATTTTGAGTGCGGCATCATGGAACAGGGCGCAGTCGGCATGGCAGCCGGTATGGCAACCACGGGTAAGATTCCGGTATTCTGTGCCATCGCTCCCTTCGTGACAGCCCGTCCCTATGAGATGGTGAGAAATGATACGGGCTATATGAAGCAGAACGTTAAGATTGTGGGCAGAAACTGCGGTATCACTTACTCTGACCTGGGTGTAACCCATCAGAGCCTTGATGACTTTGGCCTTATGCGCCTGATTCCCGGTATGACTATCCTTGCTCCCCAGGATGGCGTTGAGATTGAAGAAGCGGTCAAAGCCATGATTGAGTACGAAGGCCCTGTCTATATGAGAATAGGTAACCCCAAGATCCCGCAGCTCTTTGAGAGAAGACCCTTCGAAATCGGAAAGGGAACTATCCTGGAAGAGGGTGAGGATGTGACCATCATCTCCACCGGATCCTGCACCAAGGATGTACTTGAGGCCAGCAAGATCTTAGAGGAAGCCGGCATCCATTCAAAGATCATCGGCCTTCCCACCGTACTCCCTCTTGATGAAGAACTGATTCGTACCAGTGCCAGCCAGACCAAAAAGGTAGTGACGGTGGAAGAACACTATGTGAATGGCGGTATGGGTTCCATGGTCACAGAAGTCTTAAGTGACATGAAGGACGTGACAGTAAAACGTCTAGGTATCCCGAATATCTATGCCACAACAAGCAGCAATTACAGTGAGCTTTTGGCTTATTACAAGCTGGATGCAAAGGGAATTGCCGAATCTGTAAAGGAGTATGTGGGATAACTCTATTAATCACTAACAGACGGAAGGAAAAGGACCATACCGGCCCTTTTCCTTCCGCCTGTTATTTTCTTGACAAATGATTTCATTGTAAGTATAATAAATTATGAGTTATCTTGTCTATACAGGTTTTTTGTTTATGACAGGATAGGATGAAATATAAATATTACGAATAGATAAAAGGAGTCTATTACGTCCGTGAGTGCTGCCCAGGAACCGATGCCAAATCGGGCACCCGACAATTTAAGTAGATAATAACTTGCGTTTATAAAGGAGAGAGCTATGCAGGAGTTTCCATTAGATAGAAATAACCCCAAACCACTATATCAGCAATTCCGTGACATAGTTGAGGAGAAGATCAGCTCCGGTGAGTGGAAGCCGGATGATAAGATCCCGTCGGAGAATCAGCTCAGTGCCCAGTATGGGCTTAGCCGGATGACTGTACGGTCGGTTCTCCTTGATCTGGTCAAGGAAGATAAGCTTTACCGGGTTCAGGGGAAGGGCACCTATGTGACACAGCAGAAGATAGAGGCTCAGAGTCTCTATTATGTGGGAGTCAGAGAACAGCTGGAACAGATGGGCTACGAGGTTTCCACCAAAACCATAGAGTGCAGAGAGGTTGCCTGTGACCATAATGTTGCAAAGCATCTGAATCTGGAGGAAGGCACCCCGGTTTTCATGATCAAAAGAGTGCGTTCCATCAAGGATGGTCCCGTCAGTATTCATGTCTCCTATATCCCGCAAAGATATAGCCAGGGGCTTACCCCGGAGCTTCTTGAGAAGGAGCAGCTTTGTGTTATCATGAATCAGAACTATGGCCTGCAGAGAAAGCGGGTTTCAGAAACCCTGGAGTCTGTTGCGGCGGATAAGGAGGAGGCATCCTTGCTGAATGTTGACAAGGGACACCCGCTCCTGCTGCTGAAGGATGAACTGTTCTCAGAGGAGGACAGGCCTTATGAGTATACCAAGGTAATATTCCGGGGGGATAAATTCAAGATTCGGCTGAATTATGAATAAATCTAAGTATTAGAACCAGACACTGTTTTCAGGGGAGTTGTACAGACACTTCCGGAGAAAGCAGTGTTTTTTATTGATTCTTATTCCTCATTGTTCAATCAAACTTCAATAATCAGAATCATAAAATATATAAAAAACAAAAATAGTGTTGACATGTATATACAAGTATGATACACTTAAGATAACAAATGAAAACTAAGCCATATTAAGCACTTATAATCAATCGTGAGATAAATAAGGAGGATATTACAATGACAGATAACAGATTTTTAAAGGTTCTTAAAGATGCAGAAGAGAAGAAGATTGCAGTGGGTGCGGTTAACATTTTCAATTATCTTACTGCCGATGCAGCCATCCAGGCGGCTAAAGAGCTGGGTGTGAATCTGATCCTGCAGACTTCCGCCGGAACGGTAGAGCATTTTGGGGCAGAGAAGTTATACGCCATGATCGATGCGGCAAGAAAGGATGCGGGGATTATAGTTAGTATTCACCTTGATCATTGCCGAAGCATCGAGCTTGGCAAGGCCTGTGTGGATGCAGGATGGGATTCCGTTATGATGGATTTCTCCCACCTTCCTCTGGAGGAGAATATCGCCAATACAAAGGAAGTTGCTGATTATGCCCATGCAAAGGGTGTTGCCATCGAGGGTGAGATCGGTATTATTTCCGGTGTGGAAGAAGAAATCTCAGCTTCGGACGAAGTCAAGGCTGGCTACGATGAGACCATGACATTTATCAAGGGTTCCGATGTGGATGCCATCGCTCCGGCCATCGGCACCGCCCACGGTGTATATCATGGTGTGCCAAAACTGGACTTCGACCTTGTGGAACAGCTTGGCAAGGAAGATACTCCGGTTGTAATTCATGGCGGCTCCGGTCTGTCTGCAGAGACATTCATCAAGCTGATCAAGCTTGGCGGCAGGAAGGTGAATATATCAACAATCGTGAAGAATGCCTATCTGGATACCACAAGAGAGCTTGTGGAGTCCGGAGAGAAATATGCACCGATCCCATTTGATACGAAGGTATTTGAGGCCGTGAAGGATGTGGTCAAGAAGCATCTTGCAGTATTCTCAGGATTAAAGGATGAATTTTGATGGATTTCCTCTGTCAGAAAAAAGTTTGTTCCACACAGATATTAAGGAAGACACATCGATGCGTCGCGCAAATCGCGTGCAATTGCCAAGGCGATTACAATTGAACAGGGGAGATAGGAGGATGGAAAATGTTAGCAAATCATGAGGTGGATTTACACGGACACACCACAAGGTCAGACGGAAGTGACACACCGGAGGAGTTTATCCTCCATGCAAAGGAGCGGGGCGTCAAGGTCTGTGCCATCACGGACCACGATGTGATTCCGCCCAGGACGGTGACTATTGACGGAGTAGAGAGAGACATCCAGGAATGGGCCAGGGAGCAGGGCGTTGAGGTCATGCTGGGAATCGAGGTCTCCTGCGAGACCTGGATTGATGACACCCATCTGGTCTGCTTCGGCTGTGACTGGGATGATCCCTTTTTTAAGGAACTGGATGATTTTACCATCAAGAGCAAGGTGGGAAGCTATAAAAAGCTTGCAGAAAGGCTGACCGAAAAAGGAATGCCTGTGGACTGGCAGGAGGTCCTGGATAATGACGGACATCCGGTTCCGGAGAGTATGGTACAGAAGAAGATGCTTTTTGAGCTGATGGCAAGGAAAGGATACTTTGATTCCTGGAGCGATGCCAAGCTCTATGTCAAGGAAGCCAGAGACCTGGCCATCAAGAGAGAAAAACCGGATGCTGTGACAGTAATCAAAGAGGCACACCGCACCGGCGGTTATGTCATCATGGCCCATCCTTACCTGGTAACCGAGCCGGTTACCTATAAAGGAAAGATCATACATAGGTCCGTCTTTATCGAGCATCTGATTGAGGCAGGACTTGACGGAATCGAGGCTTCTTACACATATGATAAGACCAGCTACTTTGGAAAACTGTCAAAAAAAGAGATTAAGGATGAAGTAATCCAGTATTACGGAGACCGCCTCTTCATCTCAGGCGGGTCTGATTATCATGCTGATGGCAAGAAGGGTGTGAAGAACCCCAGAGAGATCGGGGACTGCGGTATCAGCATGGAAGAATTTCTGGCTAATGAAAGACTTGTGGCCATGCTGAACCGATAATTAATAATATGTAACTACTCAGAACTGTGCAGCTTTTTGGCATAATAATAACAGGGGCTCCTGCTGGAGTCCCTGTTATTATTATGCCTGTATTATCACAGGATGGCTTATTTAATCCCTTTCAGGGCTTTTCTTCTCTTCCCTAAGGAGTTGGCAGCCATCATGGCTCCGGCCATGGAGGATGCGGTTACCGGGAAGTACATGGTCTGGATGTAGGTCTCGTTCTTAACAGCATGTTCGCCGAACTTCTGCATTCTTTCTAAAGACTGGTCCTTGAGACCAAGATCATCAAAGGTCACCGGAAGACCCATATCAATCTCAAAGTCAACGATCCTGTAGATCTCTTCCTGGGTCATATCCTCATCCAGCATCAGCTGAACAATGATACCGAAGGAAACCTTCTCCCCGTGAAGGAAGTCGTGGGTTTCGTGAAGAACCGGAAGGGAGTTGGCCACTGCATGGGCGCAGGTCAGTCCGCCGCTCTCCCAGCCAATACCGGAGAGAAGAGTGGTGGATTCCACTACTTTTTCCACAGCCGCGGTAACGACATTGCATTTCACCGCTTCGATACATTCTTTTCCATAGCCCATGATGGTATCAAAGCAGAGCTTGGACATCATCTGTGCTGTCATGGTGGAGCCGCCGCCGGCAAATACGGCACCCCGGTTCTTGTAGGAAGAGTTTGCCTCAAGCCATGTAGCCAGAGCATCGCCGATTCCTGCAGCCATGTAGCGGGCCGGAGCCTTGACAATGATTCCTGTATCGATAAGCACAACATCCGGGTTGAAGGCAAACATCTCATTGCCGATGCATTCGTGTTCTTCGTTATAATAAACTGCACAGGCGGATGTAGGTGAATCATTGGAAGCGATGGTGGGAACGATCATGTAGCGCACGCCCATCCTGCTTGCCATGGCTCTGGAGGAATCCAGTGCTTTTCCGCCGCCGAAGCCGATGACATAGTCGCAGCCTGCGGATTTTGCTTCTTCCTGGAGGCGGGCGATCTCTTCATGAGAAGATTCCCCATTAAAATGAATCTCAAAATATTCATTGATTTCATGGTTTTTCAGGGACTCTAAAACCGGCTCTGCGACAGCAGCGCGGGTATGGCTTCCCCATACTAAGGCTGGTTTTGTTCCCAGTGGTTTTGCATATTCGCCCACATCCTGGATAACACCTTCACCCTGGATATACTTACCAGGCATTCTGATCACTTTTTTCATATGATACCCCTTTTCTTTGATTAATCGTAGAGACTGTTCAGTGCAGTATATACTCCGCTGTCATTTAAGCTGTGATAAATGGTCTTGTAAATGTCGAATACCTTATCGTAGATCTTGACATTTTCTTCAATCGGTGCAACTTCGTCCTTGTAATGAACCATATTGGCAACGGCTTCTTCACGGTTTTCGAACAAACCTGCGCCGATGGCTGCCAGGCTGGCTACACCGATCAGAGGAGCATCGGATACATCCAATGTTCTGCAGGTTGCTCCCATGACATCAGCGATGATCTGTCTCCAGATGGGAGACTTGGTGGCGCCGCCGGTGATGGTGATCACAGGATTGACATCAACGCCAACTTCCTTCATGGACTCCAGCATATAGCGGGCTTCTAAGGTGATTCCCTCCATAACGGCCCGGAGGAAGTCCCCCTTCTTGTGGGTTTCTTTCATGCCGACAAAGGCTCCGCTGGCATTCAGGTTCCAGGTGGGATAACCGGTTCCGAAAAGAGCGGCACTGAAGATCAGTCCGTTTGCGCCAGGGCGGCTCTGCTCTACATACTGTCCCATGAAGTCAAAGGGATCCATACCCAGATCTTCGGCAATCTGGCTGTCCACGGAACAGAAGGTTTCCTTGGCCCAACGGTAGCAGGTGGCACCACTGTTCTGGATGCCTTCTACCTCAAAGACTCCAATGTTGGGGGTGGTGGAGACCATGATACCTGTAAATTTCTTGAAGTCCGGATTGTTGGTACCTGCGATGACGAAACCGCCGGTTCCGATGGTGATTTCCACATCACCGTTATTCACAACGCCTGCGCCGAAAGCACCTGCCTGCTGGTCGCCAAGACCGCATACCACAAGAGTATCGGCGGAAAGGCCGGTGCGGCTGATGATGGCCTCATTTACTTTACCCACAACCTCACCCGGTTTTACCAGCTTCGGTAATTTGTCCCTGGAGAGTCCGATCTTATCGAACTGCTCATAGCACCAGTCCATGGTTCTGACATCAATCAGTCCGCCGGTCTGGGCAGAACTGATATCCATGCAGAATTCTCCATCGCCGAACTTCTTCATGATGTAGCTGTCGATCGTGGAGATGTAAGCAGCCTTGTCCCAGATATCCGGAGTCTTCTTCATCATCCAGAAAAGCTTGCAGTTAGCAAAAATAGAGTTGCATGGCATACCGGAAATCTCTTCTGTGTATTCCGGAGAGATCAGGCTTCCGAATTCTTCCATGGTCTCGTCTGCTCTGGTATCCAGCCATACCATGATGTTATTTAAAGCATTACCGTCTTTATCCACCAGAAGGCAGGAGGATCTCTGTACAGAGAAGCTCACGGCAGCGATTTCTGCCGGATCAACCTGAGATTTCTGGATGGATTCTGCGGTTACGGTAAATACCTGTTCTGTCAGATTGTCCGGATCAAGTTCCACCCATTTATCCTTTGGGGTGATAAAGGGATAATCGCGGTAGCTGCTGCCCAGGTTATTTCCCTTAAGGTCAACTACCATGGCCTTGGTTCCGGTGGTTCCTACGTCAATACCGATTACATATTTTTTCATTTTGCCTTCTCCTGTTTACTTAATTTGTTTGTTATCCCTCGAATGGAGGAATTACTCCGATTTCTCTCATCTGGTCAAATGCATCAATGATCTGCACCGCAGCTCTGGTACCAATGAGATCTACTCCTGCCCGGAGGAACACATAAGCATTCTGGGGACGAGGGAATTTCACTCCGGCAACCTTAAGCCTGGTGTTGGTTCCTTTTACGGCTTCTCTCATAATAAGGACCTGTTCCATGGTGGGGCCTTCAAACTGCCCTGTGGAGCTTTTGGCGTAATCAATTCCTGCCTCCGTGATCAGTTTGCATCCGGTCTGGATTTCTTCATCTGTCAGGAAGCAGACATCCAGGATGCATTTGGTCAGGGCATCACCGGCTGCTTTCTTAAAATCATCCAGTTCCTGTTTGACCACATCATATTTTTTATCCTTTAAGGCACCGATATTCATGGTAGTATCAATTGCCCTTGCCCCCAGCTTGTATGCCTGCTCGGCTTCAAAGGCCTTAACCAGCCCGGTGGTTGCCCCAAAGGGGAATGAGACACCGCATGCAGGAAGAACATCGCTGCCTTCAAGCTCTTCAACTACCACAGGGAGATAGTAGGGAGTAGAGCAGTAAAATGCTGCACAATTATAGGCGATTGCCTCCCTGCAGCCCTTTCTGATGGCTTCCTCCTGTGTATCCTTTGGAAGTACGGAATAGTCAAAGCATTTTCCTATGGAATGCTTATCCATCTTTGATAAATCAACCATATGCCTTCTCCTCTAAAATTCTTTTTACAATAGCTGTCAGAAATTCAATCGTAATCGCCTTGGCGATTGCGCGCGAGTTGCGCAGCGCGTATGCGCTTTCCTTTGCGCAACTCTGCGATGCGCCGCAGGCTACATCAGATGAAGATTGTGACTCCACCTGATGGAAGCGAACTTTTTCCCCCTTATAGAAGAGGGAGTCTCAATCGAATCTGATGTGCTTACCCCTCATATTTAGGAACCAGGCCGATTTCTCTTGCCATATCCAGATGATCAAGGATCTCGATGGCAGCTCTTGTTCCGATCAGATCAGCTCCAGCCATGATGAAAGCATAAGCGTTCTGTGGACGTGGGAACTTCACGCCTGCAACCTTTGTCTTGGTGTTGGATCCGGCAACGGCATTTTTCATTACCAGGAACTGGTCCATGGTGGGGCCCTCAAACTGTCCGGAAGCTGTCTTTACATAATTGAATCCTGCTTCGGCTACGAGGGTTGCAGCCTGTCTGATCTCATCATCAGTAAGATAGCAAACCTCAAGAATACACTTTGTCAGGATATCATCACCGGCAGCGGCCTTTACAAGGCGGAGCTCTTCTTTGACATCATCGATTCGTCCGGACTTTAAGGCACCGAGATTCATTACCATATCCATGGCCTCTGCACCAAGCTTAACAGCTTCTTCTGCAAATTTGCCCTTCATGTAGGGAGTTGCATTACCTGTGGGGAAGTCAAAGGTTGTTGCGGCAAGAACGCCGGACCCCTTCAGCAGTTCCTTAGTGAGGGGAAGCCAGTAGTTGGAATTGGGATAGAATGCAGCACAGTTGTAGGCGATGGCGTCCTGGCATCCCTTTACCAGCTCAGCCTCTGTGGTCTGCTTCGGCAGTACGGAAAAATCAAAAAACTTACCAAAATCCTTTTTTGTCATCTTGGAAAAATCATACATTCTTGTGTCCATCCTTTCTTCTTTCATTAAATGTTTTTAAGATACAATTATGTTTGTTTATGTGTTATAATGTATATACAACACATGAGAAAAATAATAGTTCTAAAGTAAATATACTTAGAACAGATGGTTTATGGTTCCTTATGATGTCTTATTATAGTCATATTATTGAGCAGATGTAAAACAGCTATTTTGAGGGCTGTCAATACAACTGATTAGTTGATGGTAAATTGTTGATTATATTAATAGAAAATACCATGCAATAATATAGAATATGTGGTAAAATCGTACATAGAATATGATCGGGCAATGAAGAGATGCTGATAGATATTACAAATTCCTTATCTATAATTAATTGCGGTGATGTTACAGCAAAGGAGTTGATGAGTGTGGATCTGAACCAGATGCAGTACTATATTCAGGTGTATGAGGATCGTAAGATATCAAAAGCGGCGGAGCACCTTTATGTCAGTCAGCAGTATATCAGCCGCGTGATTCAGAAATTTGAAACTGATCTGGGCGTTGAGCTCTTTGTCAGGACAAAAAAGGGCCTGATTCCTACCAGAGAAGGGGAGGAGACTTACCGTTGCCTGAGGAAAATGCTGGACAGTTACCATGATCTTCTGGATAATCTCAAAGAAAAGCGGATACAGGAGGAGACCGGCCGCCTGAGGGTCGTGCTGGATATCGGCCTGGTGCAGCTTCTCTCTCCCCGGCCGACATTCTCCTTTACAGAGCGGTATCCGAAGATTGAGCTGGGGCTGGAAGAGCACAGAATCTTTAACTGCAAGAAGATAGTTGGAGAAGATAGGGCAGAACTGGGATTATCCGCCTGTGTTGGCTGGCATGAGGATTTTGCCAACCGGAAAGTACTTCGGCTTCAGACAGTGGTTCTGATGAAGGAGGATCATCCCCTTGCCAGGAAGGTTACCCTGAAGGTTTCCGACCTGGTTGGCCAGCCCCTGATTTTTTCAGGATGTCCTCCCTACTACAGTATATGGCAGGAGTTCGACATAATCAATGAGAAGCCCAATATCCCCATTGCCATCAATGAACTGACCACCGTGTACACATCAATTAAGAAGAACCTGGGGATTGCTCCCCTGGTACTGAATCCCCGTCAGGAAGCTCCGACTCTTCCCAAAGGGATCATATCTATCCCTTACGAGACAATTGAACCCCTATATGTCTATGCCTATTGGAAAGAAGAAAGCCCTTCAGCTCATTTAGGCCAGATGTATGCAGATTATCTGGCAGATTACTTTAAATAAAAAGAGTTTTCATAATTTAATGGGGAGAGTGGTTTACTTCCTATAATGCAAGAGAGCCGGAATGTTCCGGCTCTCTTTCCTGCTTGATTAAGCTTAATGTTCTTTTACAAAATCCCCAACCAGCTTGTTGAATTTATCCGGCTCTTCCCAGAAGAGCATATGTCCGGAATTCTCGAAGAATTCAATCTTAGCCCCTTCGATATTCTCTCCAACCCAGTTGCTTCCATGCCAGTCAAATACATTACTGTTTCTGGCTACACATACCAGAGTGGGAAGCTTGATCTGGGGGATGAAGTCTCTCCAATCCAGATTGGTATGGTCTCTCATGATAAAACCGGCTTCTAACCGATACGCATTCCAACCCGGATGAGCCGGAACAATCTCTTTGCAGAGTCCTTATACAGATTAGCCGCATTACTCATGGATTTCTCCAGGGACATTGGTCCGTCTGTGATGGTAAAGAGAGAATCAATTCCGCAGGAATAGATAGCCTCATATCCCGGACCAAGACAGCCGACCAGGGATACTGCCGGAATATTTTTTTTCAGGCAGGCCTGACCTATGCCGTACAGAACTTTTCCGTAGGCGGATTGCTCATCGGTGCGTCCTTCCCCGGTGACCACAAGGTCCACATCATCAAGTAATGAGGAGAAGTCAATGGCATCGAAGACGGTATCAATGCCGGCTTTAAGTTCTGCCTGGGAAAATGTCAGGAAGGGGACGCTGAGTCCTCCTGCGGCTCCGGCTCCCTTCATGTCGGCATAATCCACGCCATATTGTGCTTTCAGCACAGCATTGTAGTTGCTCATTCCTGCTTCCAGTTCCTCGCAGATTTCCGGACTGGCTCCCTTTTGCGGGCCGTAGACATAGGTAGCTCCTCTGGGACCCAGCAGGGGATTGTCCACATCACACATGATGGTAAACCTGGCCTGCCGGAAAGCAGGAAGGAGACCGCTGTCATCGATGACCCTGATCTGATTCAGGCTGCCTCCGCATGGGGTGAGAGCCTGACCGCTTTCGTCGAGGAAAACGATGCCAAGAGCGCTGGCTGCCCCCATGCCGCCGTCGTTGGTGGCACTGCCGCCGATAGCCAGGAGAATATGGGAGTATCCTTCTTTAAGCACATGGGCGATCATTTCTCCGGTACCATAGGTGGATGTTAGAAACGGATTCCGGTCATCTTTATCCACCAGAGGAAGCCCGCTGGCCTGGGCCATCTCAATGATGACCGTATTTTCGTTTAAGATTCCGTAAGCGGCATCCACAGGCCCGCCAAGGGGGCCCTTGACCGTAAGGGATTCCAGCCGTCCATGGAAGCTGTCCACAAGGGCCTCCATGGTACCTTCTCCGCCATCTGCAACGGGGGTTTCCACGATGTCACAGTCGGGAAAAACTTCCCGGGCAGCTTCTCTGAGTAAGGCAATCTGCTGTTTTGATGTGAGGGATCCTTTAAAGGAATCCGGTGCAAACAAGAGTTTGATGATAATCACCTCCATCTAATGCAATCATAACAAAGTTAAGAAGTTGGAACAATTTTCTGACAGCATGAAAAGACTATGTTTTTTTGTGTCCAGGACACAATTAATCATTTGTTATCTTTCAGATAATATATTAGATACTCCATGAATTCCCTGTCCCGGGAATTCTGTATGGGATTTGTACCCAGGCGGTCCTTCAGTTTACCGAAACGGAAGGCCAGTGTATTCTTATGAATATACAGATCCTTGCAGGAGCTGACCAGATTATACCATAAGCGGGGGCTCAATAGCTATCAGGAAATGTGTCTTCCTGATGCGGATGAAAAAGTTAACAAAAATTTAATAATTTAATTTTTTCAGATAGAAAAGTCAATATTATTATTTGATTAATAATCAAATATATGCTTATTATATAAGACTTATCGGCAAATATGCTAATCAAAATATTTGATTAATTAAATTTTTGATTTGATTAGTAATCGACAAATTTCCGTCCTGTTGACTTTAAAAAATGGGTGTGTATAATGGCATTATAGCAAGCGATTGAATTCCAAATGGATTGCAGCAGAACCTGGACAAAAAACAAAATTTCAGGTCAGGGCAGAAAAATCGAACTTAGTATAAACATCAATATTAATCAATATGAAAGAGGAGGAACCATCATGGCAAAGGCATTGGATCTGAACACATATCTTGACAAGGAAATTGACTGCTCCTGCGGACATAAGCATTATTCATCAGTGAAGAGAATTGACATTGACAAGGAGGCAGTGAAGAGATTACCGAAGCACATCGAAGAACTTGGATACAAGAAGCCCTTTATCGTTGCAGATATCAATACCTGGAAGGCAGCCGGGGAAGCAGCAGCAGCTGAGCTTGCAGCAGCCGGGATTGATTACGGCAAGGTCATCCTTGATTATGAGGAGGTTGTTCCCAACGAGCAGGTAATCGGAGAGATCCTGGTGGCAGTAAGACCGGGAACCGATCTGATTCTGGGCGTCGGTTCAGGAACCCTCAATGACCTTTGTAAGCTGATCAGCTTCCGGATGGGTCTTGATTACATTATCTACGCAACTGCACCTTCCATGGACGGTTTCGTATCTATCGGCTCTGCTCTCATGCTTCAGCATGTGAAGACTACGGTGGACTGCCAGGGACCTGTTGCTGTAATCGGTGATACCGATGTGCTGGCCCAGGCCCCCATGAGATTGATCGCCGCAGGTCTCGGAGATACTCTTGGCAAGTACACCTGCCTCATGGACTGGAAGCTGTCCCATCTGATCAATGATGAGTACTACTGTAAAGAGGTGGTTGACATGGTCCGCACTGCCATCGCCACCGTGATGGAATACCGCGATAAGGTGAGGGAGAGAGACCCCGAGGCCATCAAGGCAGTGACAGAGGCCCTGGTCCTTACCGGTATCGCCATGAGCTTTGTGGGCAACTCCAGACCGGCATCCGGATGTGAGCATCATTTCTCCCATTTCTGGGAAATGCGGGCTCTCATGCATGGACAGACTCCGGAGCTCCACGGAACCCAGGTTGGTGTGGGAACCATTGTGGCCTTAAAGCTTTATCATATGCTGGCTGAGGAGAAGATTGACTTTGCAGCTGCCAAGGCCAGAGTGTTTGACAAAAATGAATGGATTGCAAATATTCATCATTGCTATGAGATCGCCGCTGATGGTATTATAGCTGTAGAAGAAAAATCTAAGAAAAATGATATCCCTGCAAGAGATCAGTGCATCGATTACATGGAGAAGAACTGGGATAAGATTGTGAAGACCATTGAAGAAGAGCTTCCTGCCACAGAGGACATGGAGAAGCTGCTGGCCTCTCTGGATGCCCCTGTGACACCGGCAGGCATCGGTGTGAGCGATGAGGAAGTCAGAGACTGTGTCATCTATGCCAAGGAGGTTCGGCCGAGATTTACCGTGCTGCAGATTCTCTGGGATCTGGGATTATCCGAAGAGTATGGGGACAGGATGGTTAAGTACTTTAACGCATAAATCATAAGCCATGCAGAATGCAGACTTTCGATTCATATATTAAAAAGCAGGCTGCCAGACTTTGAACAAAATAAACCGGCATATAAGACCGGATTAACATAATGTCATCAGACAACACACTTTCACACATTTAAGGAGGGTTATATTAATGAAGAAGTATGCGATTGGTCTTGATTATGGTACATTATCGGTAAGAGCACTTTTGGTTGATATTGCTAATGGCGATGCCATTGCCCAGGCTGTCTATGAGTATCCTCATGCAGTCATGGAGACACACATTCCCACAGGAGAAACTCTGCCGCCGGCATGGGCCCTGCAGGATCCCGGTGATTATCTGGAAGGCCTGATCACGGTTGTCCGCGGCGTCATGAAGGAGAGTAAGGTTCTTCCTGAGGAAGTGATCGGCATCGGCCTTGACTTCACATCTGCCACCATTCTTCCGGTGAAGAAGGATAAGACTCCGCTTAGTATGACAGAGGAATTCGCTCATGAGAAGCATGCTTACGTGAAGCTCTGGAAGCATCATGGTGCAGAGAAGGAAGCTGCCTTTATCGACCAGGTAGCAAGAGACCGTCAGGAATCCTGGCTGTCCATGTACGGCGGTAAGATTTCCTCTGAGTGGACCATACCGAAGATTCTTGAGACTTTACATGAGGCACCTGCAGTTTATGATGCAGCAGATTATTTCATGGAGGCCATGGACTGGATTCTCTGGGAGATGACAGATACATTAACGACATCCGCATGTACCATGGGTTACAAGGCCTTTTACCATCATGAGACAGGCTTCCCGTCCAAGGATTTCTTCAAGGCTCTCGATCCTAAGATGGAGAACTTTGTTGAGGAGAAATTCTCCATGCCGGTACTGCCCATCGGAGCCTGCGCCGGACATCTTTGTGAGTCCATGGCAAAAGAGCTTGGCCTTCTTGCAGGAACACCGGTTGGAACAGGCATCATCGATGCCCACTGCTCCGTACCGGGCGGCGGCGTTGGCAAGCCGGGCGAGATGATGATCATCATGGGAACCTCTTCCTGTCACCTGATGCTGGCAGACCACGATGCTTCCATAGAGGGAATCCAGGGTATCGTAAAAGACGGTATCATGCCGGGATATTTCGGAATCGAAGCAGGACAGTCCTGTGTGGGCGATCACTTTGCCTGGTTCGTGGATAACTGTGTTCCGGAAGAGTACTCCCGTCAGGCTAAGGAGAAAGGCATCAGCGTTCATCAGCTCCTCTCCGAGAAGCTTGCAGGCTACAAGGCCGGAGCAAGCGGACTGGTAGCTCTTGACTGGTTCAACGGCGTGCGTTCTCCCCTCATGGACTTTGACCTGAATGGTCTCATCATCGGCATGAACCTGCTGACCAAACCGGAGGAGATCTATCTTGCCCTGGTTGAGGCAACTGCTTATGGTACCAGAGCCATCGTAGAGAGCTATGAGAAAGCCGGCGTTCCGGTGAACAGCGTCGTATTAAGCGGCGGCATCCCATCCAAGAACCCGCTGATCGTTCAGATATACACCGACATCTTAAACCGTGAGGTGAAGGTCTGCGCATCCGATCAGGCATGTGCATTAGGCGCAGCTGTCCTCGGAACCGCAGCCGCACCGGAAAGCGTGACAGGCTACAAGGATGCCAATGAGATCGCAGCCAAGTTCGGAAAGCTCCAGGATAAGGTTTATACACCAGACCCGGTTAAGGTAGCTGTTTATGATAAGCTCTACGCTGAGTACAATACTCTTCTTGACTACTTCGGAAGAGGCGGCAACGATGTGATGAAGCGTCTCAACAGAATCCGGGAAGAGAATAAGTGATAACTGTTTAAGTGAATAGCAGACGAAAGGAAAAGGGCCGATATGGCCCTTTTCCTTTCGTCTGTTAGTGATCTATGTAGTGATTCACCTTCCCCGTAGACTGCCTCACAATCAGTCTGGGCTCGTATTCCATTCGGGTGATCCTGCCATATCCTTTTCCCTGAGCCTGATGATTTTTCTGATAAATCAAATCTACAGCATCCTGGCCCTTTTCTAAGGTTGCATGCTCCACACTGGTCAGAGATATCTGGGGCATGGCAGAGAGGGGAGAATTGTCAAAACCACCCACTGAATAATCTCCTGGGATACGAAATCCTTTTTCCCTTAAGGCAGCCATGATACCATAGGCTGTCATGTCATTCTGTCCTGCAAAGGCAGTGGCTCCTGTCTGGTCAGCCAGGGCTTTCAGGGTCATCTCATAGCCGGTCTGGTACTCTGCAGATGAATAGGTGAAGGAGTTGTAAGCTGATGTGGAAGGGGTACAGACTTCTATCTGGGCAGGGTCAAGTCCTCCTTCCTCCCAGGCCATTTTAAGGCCATCAAGCCTTCTTGCCCGGCTGATATCCTGCTTGCGGATAGGAGCAGAGACAAAGGCTATATGTTTGTGGCCCAGACCCAGCAGGTGCTGACCCATCAGAAAGCCGGGCTTTCTGCTGTCAAGCTCCACAGAGTCAAATCGGACCCGGTCAGGCTTCTCCCCAATCAGAACCACCGGGAGCGTTTTGGAGAGAGCATTGGCTTCGGTAATCCGGCTGATGGGGTAGAGGATGATGATTCCGGCCATCCTGCTGCTTCTGGCATAGGCCAGGTATTCTGTTTCTTTTTCCGGACGCCGCAAGGTAACTGCAGTAAGCACTCGATATCCAACTGCCGCAGCCTGGTCAGTAATGGCATGTATGATGGCAGTATAGTAGCTGTTGGTTAGCAAAGGAGCCAGTAACAGGATGGTATCAGCCAGACAGGTATCCATCTGGGCAGCTTTTTTCTCCGGCTTTTTGTACCCCAGTTTTTTTGCAGCCTCCCGTACAATCTCCTCGGTCTCCGGCAGGAAGGAGACATTTTTCTTTTCACTTAATATCATGGATACTGTTGATTGGGACAGGCCGGTGTATTCGGCGATATCCCTGGTAGTCACTCTGTTTCTTTTTCCCATTGATTCTGTCCTCTTCTGATTTTGGAGACAGAGAACTGTTCTTACGTCTCCTTTTTACAGTGATATTTCTTCTTTGATTTATTTTGATTAACAGCAGCACTATTAATCAAATACAGAATTGATTAATTAGAATATACAGGATTTTTATCATGATGACAAGGATAAAAACAGGTGAATACCGGAAATAGTATCCAATGATTAAATTCATATATTTTTTCTGTAAAAAATATCATCTCCAGAAAAGGTTAATCAATTGTTAATGATTAATAAAAAAGGCCTGAAATTCGTTTGTTTATGCGCTCTGGAAGGTTTGACAAGATATAAAAAATGTGGTTCAATAGAGCCATCCTAAGAGACACGGGAACAGAAGACAAGGAACTGTCCCCTGTCTCCTGCCTCAAAATATAAAAAGGCATTAAACCCAAAGACCGGAAATCATCCAGATGATTCCGATGAGAAAAAAGCGAAATGGAAAAGGAAAAAGAGATTACATTTCAGGAGGTAAAGAGTATGAGCGTTATTACTTTTGTTTGTGCAGGTCAGATGAATTCAGCCATTACATTTCCGGCATTCGAGAACGGACATGAGGTCCGCCTGGTGGGATCACCTCTGGATCGTGACATTATCGATGGTCTCAGGAAGGATGACTTCCATATTACATTAAAGAGAACCTTGCATCATGGCATCAAGTATTATCAGATTGAGGAGCTTGCGGAAGCACTTGAGGGTGCGGACCTGATCTTGGGCGGTGTGAGCAGTTTTGGGCTGGACTGGTTCTGTGACGAGATCCTGCCGGTTCTTCCGGAGGAGGTTCCGCTGCTGACAGTCACCAAGGGTATGGTGGACCTTCCTGATGGAACCCTGGTTCCCTATCCCCATATATTTGCCCAGAGACAGCCGGAGGGAAAGAATATTAATTTCAACGCCATCGGCGGTCCCTGCACCAGCTATGAGCTGGCAGACCATGATGATTCCCATGTTGCCTTCTGCGGCAAGGATATGGAAACCTTAAAGTACATCAAGTCCCTCCTGGCAACAGACTATTATCATATCTCCCTGTCCACAGATGTGGTTGGTGTTGAGTGTGCCGTAGCCATGAAGAATGCCTATGCACTGGGCGTAACTCTGGCAGTTGGTCTGGCTGAGAAGAGAGACGGTAAGATCGGTGCTGTTCATTATAACTCCCAGGCAGCCCTCTTCGGACAGGGATTAAAGGAGATGATGCAGCTCCTTGAGCTCATTGGCGGCGGTCCGGAGAATATCATCCATGGCGGCGGAGACCTCTTTGTCACTGTATTCGGCGGCAGAACCAGAAAGATCGGAACTCTGCTGGGCAGAGGTCTTTCCTTTGATGAGGCCATGGCTGAGCTTAACGGTGTGACTCTGGAATCCATCGTTATTGCCACCAGAACAGCAAGGGCAGTGAAGAAGCTGGCCGAGAGAGGTGTGGTAAAGCTTTCCGATTATCCTCTCCTTATGCATGTTGATGAGATCATCAATCAGGGTGCAGAGGTTGCCATTCCCTGGGATGCATTTACGACGGTGGTTGAGTAGGAGCCACCGGCCCGGTTGACTTCCTCACCAGCAGTACCGGCTCGTACTCCAGCCGCAGCATGGCCGACCGGCTGTCTTCTTTGACTGATCCGGCATCGTGTCCGTCCATCAGCAGACGAACAGCGGCAGCTCCCTTTTCCTCCACGGAGTGATCTATGGTGGTGAGAGATATCCCCTCAAAGGATGAGGCCAGAGCATTGTCAAAACCGCAGACAGAATAGTCCCCGGGGATGGAATAGCCCATCTTCTGGAGGGCATCCATCACCCCAAATGAAATCTGATCATTGGTCCCCACAAAGGCAGTCGCCTTGTGGGGCCTTTTCATATACTGCATGGTCAGCTGGTAGCCTGCATCATAATAGCGGTTGCCCATGAGATAGTAATCCCACTGCTCCTGGGTCAGGGCCACTGCCTCCACCAGGCTGTCATCAAGACCAGCTGCCCGGAATGCTTCCTTAAGTCCGTCCAGCCTCCTGACTCTGGGGAGTTCCACGGGATCAAGTGGAGTTGTCATGTAGGCGATGTTGCGGTGGCCTAAGGAGAGCAGGTGGTCCCCGATCATCCTCCCGGACCGTCTGCTGTCAAGCTCAATAAGAGGAACCCGGAGCTGGTCATTATAGTCGTTGATCAGGACAAAGGGGATCTGCTTCCTGAGCGTGTTGATCTTGGCGATTGCCTGAGGTGCATAGGTATAGATAACTCCGAAAAAGCCGGAATCTGCCGCCATGGACAGGAGGCTTTCTTCCGTGGACAGGTCTCTCATCGTATAAGTGGTCATGGTATAAAGCCCCTTATTTTTCGCACTTTTGGTGATGGTCCTGACCAGTGTGGTGTAATACTCTGTGGACAGGGAGGGGCACATGATCAGGATAGTCTTTGTGGTGGGACTGACCGGCTTCCTCTCTCTTTTCTTATATCTATAGCCCATCTTGCGGGCTGTTTCTAAAACCTTCTCTACTGTACCCTCTTTAAAATGGATATCCTCCCTCCCGCTTAAGACCATGGAGACGGTGGTCTGGGAAAGCCCACAGGCGCTGGCGATATCCCGGGTGGTGACTTTCTTTTTCTTTGGCATGGGTACTCCTTCTTTTTTGCTATTCATTCCATATCATCATGATTGATATGGTCATTTTCCAATCTGCAGAATTTTTTTCTATATCATTGATATCATATCACAATTTTTCGAATAACACCCCTTTTTTATAATCTCAGACGCAGAATTCTCATGACTTTAGCCGTTAGATGAAAACCAAAGTTATCTTCGCCCTGACGAAGGAATCTTGCAATTATCCAGACAAAGAGAGTATTCTTGACATATACCAGTTTGAGCATGTACAATAATATAGAATTCAATACAGAATTTCGGAGTTGTTAAGAAAAGCGGTGAGCAGCGTGGATGAATCTTTAAGTTTATGGAAACGTATCCTGATTGGTGTCGGTTTTCCTTCCCTGATTCTTCTGGTACTTTTGTACCTGGTCAGGGTTGGAAGGGGACTGCATTGTGTCTTTTATGAGATGACGGGACTCTACTGCCCCGGATGTGGTTCCGGAAGGGCGATGATTCATCTGATCAAGGGTCATCCGGTAAAAATGATGTCCAGCAACTGCATGCTGGTAATCCTGGGAGTGCCATGTGCTCTGATCGTGATTCATGAGTATCTGAGGCTGGTATGGCCCGGGCTGGGCTTGCGGCCCGTACATATTACTCAGAAGTGGTCTAAGGGAATTATAATCCTTCTGGCTCTTTACTGGATCTTGAGAAATATCCCCGTTTTTTCCTTTCTGGCTCCGGTGTGAACTTTTACTTAAGGAGCCGGATTTTGCCTCGCTGCGAAGCAGAAGAGCTGCAAAATCGGGCATTCGACAACATTAGTCAACAAAATACAAAGTATGAAGAGGAGGATGTTATTATGAATACTTGCCCTAATTGCGGAACCACTGTGCAAGATGAGATCAACGTCTGCCCAAATTGCGGGACGATTCTCGAAGAAGATCAGCCGGTAAAGGAACCGGCAGACCGGTATGTCCATACACATGATCCCGTGAAGAACTACGGATCGGTGGAACCTTATGCAACCGGCGGATTGATGGCCTGGTCCATTATCACTCTGCTGTTTTGTACGATTGCCGGTGCAGTTGCCATCTATACAACAACACAGATCAATAAAGCAGAAACCCTTGAGGAACAGCAGAAAAAGATTAAGCAGGCCAAGATCTGGTGTGCAGTCGGCACTGTGCTGGGCGTTCTTGCAGTGATCGGACGCCTGGCTCAAAGTGGTCTTATTTAACCTTGATTAATTAGCCATCTTCTGTACCTGAGAAAAAATAATCATCTAAGGAAATTCATGACAAAATAACATACAAACACGTGGAAATATGCTGAATTATATGGATTTTTTCTGGGAAATATATTAAAATAAATGCAATAAGTGTTGAAGAACACTTAATTGCACCTTTTGAACAAATCTGTATTTATGAATCAAGGAGAAGAAGATGGACAGAAATTATTTTGATCAGAAAGGCAGAGTAGCAATTGTAACCGGATGTTCCACCGGACTTGGAGTACAGATGGCAAAGGCTCTGGCAAGTCAGGGATGTAATATCGTGGCAATCGCAAGACGTCAGAATCTTATTGAGGAAGTGGCTAAGGAAATCGCTGAGGAATTCGGTGTGGAAACTCTTCCGGTTCGCTGTGATATCACAGATACCGCGGCAGTGGATGCTGCAGTAGATCAGGTGATGGAACGGTTCGGCCGTATCGATATCCTTATCAATAACGCCGGTACCGGCGGTGTTGCACCGGCAGAGGATGTTCCGGATGAAGTATTCTATAACGAGGTGAATATTGACCTCTTCGGAACCTTCCGTCTGGCCCGCGCCGTTGCCAAGAAGGCCATGATCCCTGCAGGATACGGAAGAATTATCAATATCGCTTCCATGTACGGCATGGTAGGAAACAAGGTAGCACCATCCTCCCCATACCACGCAGCAAAAGGCGGAGTTGTCAACCTGACCAGAGCACTTGCAGCAGAGTGGGGCAAATATGACATTACAGTCAATGCCATCTGCCCGGGATATTTCTACTCACCACTGACCAAGGAAACCCTGGATAGCGACTTCTTCCAGGCTAACGCCAAGACCATGATTCCTCTTGAGAGATATGGCAACGAGGGCGAGCTTGACGCAGCTGCCTGCTTCCTGGCAGCACCTGCAGCAACCTATGTGACTGGTGTCATCCTTCCGGTTGACGGCGGATATACCTGTATGTAAGAGCTGCGGTAACTTCAGCCGTGACAGGAATAGTATAATCGTCGTAATTTAACAGTGAATAATAAAAGACGGAGCTGTCTGATTCTTAACTTGAGTCAGGCAGCTCTTTTAAATCTTTCAGGAATCGTTATGAATAGAAAATAGGAAATTCTATCCGATGAGAGCAGAGAGATCGTTGTAACTTGTTCGTTCGGATGCAGTAATCCCATACCTGCAATCTTCACATAGTTTAAGCTTCGACAGCACCTTCTCATCCTTACTCTCCACAGACCACCTGCACAAAGCCTGAAGAATGGGGACAGCCTCAAGCCCCCTGGCAGAGAGCCTGTATTCCACATGGGGTGGTACCTCGTTAAAAGCATGTCTCACTACCATGTCACTGGCCAACAGCTTCTTAAGAACACCGGATAAGGCGGTGTCAGAGATATCAGGAAGCATTTTCTTAAATTGCCCGTAACGTAAAGAGGTATTATGGGCAAGAAGGCATATCACTCGGATATCCCATTTTCCACCGATCAGACTTAAGGCATATTCAAACGGACAAAGGTTTTCTTCCGGCAGTTTTTTCTGATACATAAAATCATCCCATTTTTTATCTACTTAAGATTGCAGCTTAAACTAGTGAACCATATCCACACATATAGTAATATATCAGATTTTCTCAATAAGAATTGCAATATATAACCACCATCTGTGAAAAAACAATATCTATGAAAACAATACTAAAAAAATCTTTAGTATCTCAACAAATGCTGAGGTTCTTTTTTATATCTGTGATTACTGATATAATGATAAAGGCTATACGTCCGGTTGATATACATTTAATATCTGCCGGACTTGAAATAAGGAGCTGATTTCGTCCGTGCAAGTGAAGCGGCACGGTTACGAAAGCGGGCATCCGGACGTTTTTGTCAGAAAAATGCTGCCATTTAGAGGAGGAATCAAAGTATGAAGCACACCGAGTTTGTAAACCCGGTTCCCTGGAGGAAATGTGAGGATCTTAATATGTATGCTGTGGCGACGGATGTCCCGGTCACCCTGGATGGGAAGACGGTCATCGCGGACCGGGTAGTGAAGACAGCATGTCCCCACAACTGCTATGACACCTGCGGACTCCTGGTTTATGTGAAGGATGAGAAAGTCATCAAGATTGAGGGAGACCCCGACCATCCCATCACCCAGGGTACCCTGTGTTTAAAAGCCATGGCAAATGTACAGAAGATCAACAGTCCTGACCGGGTGCAGTATCCCATGCTCCGGGTAGGGGAACGTGGAGAGGGTAAGTTTAAGCGGATTTCCTGGGAAGAAGCCATGGATTACATGGTGGATAAAATTAAAACCATCCAGGATAAGTACGGCAGTGAGGCTATCATGGAGTATGGCTACTCCGGCAACCGGGAATATATGGCCAAGGCAGTCAGTGCCAGGCTCTGGAACCTGATTGGGGCCACCAAGCTGGTGGGGTCCTTCTGTGTTCTGTCCGGCATCTCAGGTTCCCAGTGCAGCGTGGGCAGCCAGAATACCATGGCGCCGGATATCTGGGCAGATAATGCCGAGGTTATCATGATGGTGGGACTTAATCCGACAGCCACCCATCCCCATGTCTTTCCCTACCTGTACCGTGCCATGGGCCGGGGGGCAAAGCTGATCGTGGTTGACCCCTGTGCCACGGGAGTGGCTGCCAAGGCCCACATTCACTTAAGACCCCGACCGGGTACCGATGGTGCCATGGCCCTGGGCATGATTCACTGGATCATAAAAAATGATCTGCACGATAAGGAATATATTGCAAAGCATACGGTGGGGTTTGAGGACCTTAAGAAACTGGTGGAACCCTGGACGCCGGAGTATACGGAGGAGATTACCACTATCCCTAAGGAGCAGATTATTGAGGCTGCGGAACTTTATGCCAGACATAAATCCCACATGTCCTGCGGCTGCGGCCAGCAGAGATACAGCAACGGCCACCAGGTCCAGAGAGCCCTGGCCAGCCTGGCAGCAGTCTGCGGACACATCGGAAAAGAGTATGGAACCTATGAGTTTGTGAATAATCTGGGCTTCCCGGGATTTGAGGGCTTTATGCAGACGGCAAACGTGGCAGTTCCAAAAGGAGCCGACATCAAGAAGACCCGGATGGTCAATATCTCCGCCGTGGCTACCGCCATGCTTGCTGCTGACCCGCCCATTAAGGGGATCATTTCCTGGAGAGGCGGCCTGATCTCTCAGCAGCCCTATGTGGACTATACATTGGAAGCAGTCAGACGGCTTGATATGTTCGTGGTAATCGAGCAGTTCATGACGGATGATACAGACTGGGCAGATCTGGTACTGCCGGGATGCCATTTTCTGGAGCAATATGGCCTGCATACCTCTTACTGGCACCATTATAATCAGATTCTGGTTCCTGTCTGCCAGCCGGCTGGCGAGGCAGTGCCCGACCTGGAGATCTTCGAGGAGCTGGGCAGACGCCTGGGCTATGAAGAATATTTTCCCAGAACCCGTAACGGCATCGACTATATCCGTATGCTGGTGGGCATGAACACCGATGTGGACGCAGCAATCTCCCCCAGAGGTCCTGCCCTGGTGGATGAGAAGTGGTCGCCAGCCATTCCATATAAGGATGGCAGGTTCAATACTCCTTCCGGTAAATTCGAATTTTACTCATCCATTATGGAAGAGAGAGGAAAACAGTTCCCGGGAGATTACTATCCCCTGCCTCACTTTGTGGAGCCGGAGGAAAGTATCCGGGCCACCCCTGAGCTGGCAGAAAAGTATCCTTTATGTATCGTTTCCCAGCATCCATCTTACCGATGCCATTCTCAATATTATAACCTGCCCTGGATTCAGGAGATAGAAGGCCCGGCCAAGATTCACATTAATGCGGCAGACGCCAAAGCTAGAGGAATCAGGGACGGAGACAAGGTACGGATCTATAACGACCGGGGTCAGTTAGAAAACATCCTGGCCAAAGTCAGTATCATCACCAAACCCGGCGTGGTGGAGCTGAACAGCGGCATGTGGGTTAAGCTTGGAGGCAGCGTCAATGTCCTGACATCCCTAAGCCAGGGCGGCCCCCGGGATACTTTAAAAGAGAAGGGTATCATGTGGGACTACAATGCTCTCTATGATGGTAATACTACCGGATACTTCAATACTCTGGTTCAGGTGGAGAAGATGTCTGAGGATCAGGGATATACGGGAATCACAAATCAGCTGAGTTATCAGAATAAGACATCTGAGCTAAAGAAGAATAAGCAGGAGGTGATCGGATGATGAAAAAAAGACTGGAAATCAACACAGATCGCTGCATGGGCTGCTGCGCCTGTGAGATCGCCTGCAAGATGGAGTATAAGCTGCCAAAAGGTATTCGTTTTATCATCATGAGAGAAACTGAAGACATCACTCCCGGCCGGGAGAAGCTTCGCTTCCACTTTGATATCTGCAGGCACTGCGATCAGGCAGCCTGCATGGAGGTCTGTCCTCAGAATGCCATTTACAGGAGAGAGGATGGTATTGTCCTGGTGGATGAATCCACCTGTGTTGGCTGTAAACTGTGTTATGCAGCCTGTCCATGGGATGTCCCCCAGTTTGGGGAAGATGGGATCATGCATAAGTGCTCAATGTGTGCAGCCAGACAGGACCAGGGTCTGGAACCATCCTGCGTGGTCGCCTGCCCGGCAGGCGCCATAAAAGTGGTGGGGGAATAAGACTTATTCCCCTCACAGCATCTTCCGGATCTGTTTCCCGTTAAGCCAGGAGAGCACATTCTCAAATACCATTTCTGCCCGGCGGTCGATGGACTCTCTGGTATCGAATCCAATATGCGGTGTGCAGATCAGGTTTGGTGCATCCAGCAGAGGGTGATTAGCCGGCAGGGGCGGGTCCTTCTCAAAGACATCGGTTCCGGCCTTAATCCTGTCGGCTTTCAGTGCCTCTGCCAGGGCATCGGTGTCAACCACCGGCCCTCTGGCGGTGTTGATCAGTATTGCTCCTTCTTTCATGGCAGCGATTTCTTTTCTGCCGATCAATCCCCTGGTCTCCGGTGTAAGAGGGGTGTGTACGGTGATGATATCTGACTCAGCCATAAGCTCGGGGAGAGGACGGTACTCGATTCCGATGGACTTTGCCTCCTCTCTCTTAGTCCGGCTGAAGCCGATCAGTTTGCAGCCGAAAACCTTGAAAATCTGGGCCGTCCGCATGCCTATGGCTCCGGTTCCCACAATTCCTACAGTTTTTCCGGCTAATTCATGTCCCTTAACCCCCTGCTTGCCTCCGCCTGTTTTAACTGCGGCATTACCTTCGCTGATATTGCGGAGGCAGTCCAGGGTCAGACCGACTGCCAGTTCTGCCACAGCATCATCACAGTAGCCGCCGGTGTTAGAGATGGCAATTCCTTTTTCTTTACATGCATCTATATCGATGTGATCAATACCCACAAAGGCCACAGAGATAAATTTGAGATTATCATCAGCACGAATGACCTCACCTGGCAATGGGTGGTTTGCCAGCATCAGGATATCAGCCTGACCGGCTCTTTTTTTCAATTCATTCACATCTGTAGTAAATGTGTCGTAAGCAGTAAAATCATGTCCCAAACTGGTCAGAGACAAAGACAGCTGGTTTAAAGTACCTTTTGCTATTCCCAGTGGCTCTAATAATACGATTTTCATAGTATCCTCCTCTTATAACACATAGTATAGTTCTGACTAAAATTGTCGGATGCATTTATTTGAGTATATCATAAAATGCTCCTGTTTCAAAGGGTTGTAAAGATATCATAAAAAAGTAGAACATATGATAAAAAACCGGATTATTCTTCGTCTTCCGAATCTGCTTTTCTCCCTGACAATATCAGATAGAATGTGGGCATCATGAGCAGGCAGAGCAAAGTGGAGGCGATAAGTCCGCCGATGATGACAAAGGCCATACCGCTCATCATCTTGTTGTCGCTGAAGAAGGCCATGGGAACCATGGCAAGGATGGTGGTCAGGGTTGTCATCAGGATGGGCCGCAGGCGGATGCTTCCGGCCGTAACCAGGGCATCATCCAGGTCCATATGTTCCTTTTCCTGGTTGGCGGTGTCTACCAGGAGAATTCCGTTGTTGACTACGATACCCATCAGCATCAGAAAGCCCATCATGGATACCATGTTCATGGTGCTTCTGGTGACAAAGAGCATGAGGAAGGAACCAATCAGGGAAAATGGAATACAGGTCATGACCATCATGGAAAATCTCGGGGATTCAAACTGCATGGCCATCACCAGAAATACCAGGAAGACGCCGGCCAGTATGGCCCGGAAGATGGCAGTAAGGTTCTCAGACCGCAGGTTGTCGATGAAGGAGGAGGATAGCCCTGTTCCCTCGGGATAGTCCATGTCAGCAGCCTTTTTCTGAATGGTCCGGCTGGCCTTGCTCTTGGCCTGGGGACTTACGGTGGCGGAGACAGTCTGCTGATAGCGGCCGTTGCTGCGCTGGATCATCTGGGGCTCCTGGGTGAGTTCCACCCGGGCGATGTCGGACAGGACCACCTGGTTGCCCATGGCACCCGTCAGAACCTTATCCATCAAGGCGTTCTGATCTTCGTATGTACCGGTGGGGTAATTCAGGATGATATCATATTCCCTGCCGTCTATTTCCATGCTGTCGGCAGTCATGCCGGTCAGAGTCTGGTAAAGGTCTCCCGCAATCTGGGCCGGAGCCAGGCCGGCATTGGCGGCCTTTAAGGGGTCTACAATGACATGGGCGGAGGTTTTGGCAGCTGCCGCATCAGAGCTTACATGCAGGACTCCCGGACACGTACGCATCATGTTCTCCACCTGATCGCAGGCCTGGGCCAGAGCAGCCAGGTCATTGCTTTCCAGCACGATATCTACAAGGTCAGAGGAATAGTTGCTGGTCATCTCGCTGCCGCCGCCGGCAGCCTGGACGAAGATGTCCACATCTGTCATCTGAGCCAGACGCTCCGTGTATTCTTCCACCGCCTCCTGGCTGGTTCGTTTGCATTTTTTGATTGCGTAGGCGTTGAGAGTTGCCGTATTCTGGTTGATGGTGAGACTGTAATTCTCAAAGTTGTCATCTGCTTTTACCATCTCTTCCAGCTCCTTCATGCGATCTCCCATGGAGGAAAGCTTGGTTCCCGACCGGAAGGTGGCGGCAATGCTGATACTGCCGTCATAGTTTGTCGGAATCAGCTCAAAGTCCAGGGTAGAGGCCAGGAAGATGGAGACAAGCAAAAGCAGGACACTGACCAGCATTGTTGTTTTTTTGCGGTGCAGAAGCTTTCTCAGAATTTTTTCATATATTGCCTTCACCTTATCCAGGATACGGTTGGCTGTGTTATGCTTCTTTTCCTTCGGATCCATCCGGACGTAGAGAAGGGGCACGATGCTTAAGGCCATGATCAGGGATGCGATCATGGCGAAGACGATGATCAGTCCCAGCTGGGAAAACATCTGGCCGGCCATCCCGGAGATCAGGGACAGGGGAAGATATACCACGCAGGTGGTGATGGTGGAGGCCAGGATACTCATGGAGACAGTGCCGGCGCCTTTAATGGCGGCCTCCCTGATATCTGCGTTGCTTTCCCTCAGCCGGAAGCAGGATTCAATCACGACGATGGAGTTATCAACGATCATACCGATGGCGATGACCAGGGCACCCATGGTGATAATATTCAGATTAAAGCCAAAAAGGTACATGATGATCAGGGTAGCAAATACGGAAAGAGGCATGGAGCTTCCCACAATCAGGCTGGCCCGGACATCTCCGAAAAAGATGAAAAGAACCACCATTGCCAGCACCACGCCGATCATAAGGGTTTCACCAAGAGATTTCAGTGAATCAGTGATGCTTTGTCCTGAATCGTAGCTTATATCAAAAAGGATACCGGGATCGGAATCCTCCAGCCTTTTTATGGCCTTTCTCACATTATTACAGACTCTTACCGTAGACCCGCTCTGCCTCTTGGTCACGCCGACACTGACATTGCTCTCTCCATTGTATCGGCTTAAGGTATCTGAGGCCTTGGCAGCCATACTGATATCTGCCACATCCCCAAGGGTAATCAGGGCTCCCCTGGATGTGGTAAGGACCGTGCTTCTCACATCATCCAGGGACAGGTACTCTGAGCTGGTGCTCACACTGATATCCTGATTCCCTCCGGAGATGGTTCCGGCGGGAACATTATACTGGGTCATGCCGATGGTCTGACCGATTGTTGCAATATTCAGCCCGTACTGCTGCATCTTCTGTTCGTCAAGCTGGATGCGGACATAGTTCTCCCGTCCTCCGGTGACCTGGACTCTGGCCACATCCGGAACGGATTCCAGAGCCGGCACCATGGTATCCTCTATGTAGGCCATCATGTCCGAAGATCCGTCATTGGTGACGGAGATGGTCATGGTATCCACGGCATTGACATCCAGCTGGAGAATGACAGGATCCTGGCAGTCGTCAGGAAGCTGTAAAATGTCCATGGCAGCAGACAGGTCTGTGTAGGCATCATTCATATCCATATCATAGTCATAGGTAAAGGCTACCATGGAATAGTTATCATAGGAGTAGGACAGCACCTGCTCCACACCGGACAGGGAGCTCCCCGCATCCTCAATTTTTTTCGATACCAGCTGCTCAATGCTGTCCGGGCTGGCTCCGGGATAGACCGTATTTACCAGCATCATGGGCATCTGTATATCCGGAATCAGCTCCATATCAAAGCCAAGTATGGCAAAGACGCCGAAGACCACGATGCCAAGAACGACCAGAGCCGTGGTGACAGGACGTCTCATAACCAGTTTTGTCAGACTCATTTAGTTACCTCATCATATTCTTCAGAACTGTCAATCGTTCCATTCATGAGGGTTACTTCCGCCCCGTCCTTAAGACCGGAAGCCCATGTGGTGATAATATTATCCCCGGGGACGAGACCGGCGGTAACGGTTATGTACTCCTGGTTAAACAGGCCGGTCTCGATATCAGTTCTTAAGGCCTGATTGTTTACCACCTTATAGACATAGGCCTGGCCATCGTCATAGTAAACCGAATCATAAGGGATAAGAATCTGGCCGGATACTGCGTTGCTCACGATGGAGAGCTTGACGGTAGACCCGTTGGAGTACTGGCTCTGGCCGGTAGTGACAATCTCTGCCTCCACCTTAAAAAGACCCTTCTGCAGATCGGCCGTGGGATTAATCAGGGTGATATGTCCCAGATTCTCCACCTTCTCCTCATCATCTCTCTTCAGAAGAGACACTTTATCCCCTAATTTAAGGAAATTCTTCACATCCTCAGTCACATAGAAATCAGCTACCATGGAATCCTTCTCGGATATGGTAAATGCGGCATAGCCCTGGGCGGCCATCCCGTTTTCCTTGATGTTAACGGCATCAACCACCCCATCTATAGGGGCCGTGAGCCTGTACAGGTCCTTCTGGTACTTTGCGGCATCCACGCCGGTTTTTGCTGCCGCAATCTGGGCATCATATACACTCATATCCACAGAAGCGGCGTCAGCCATCTCCTGGGCGGTCTTAAGACTCTCCTTAGTTGCCTTAATCTGCCCTTTTAGCTGCTTGATGTTGGTCTCAAGGGTGGTGATGCTGGTCTCCAGCTGAGTCAAGCCGGAGCTGGCGCCATTGTAGGCCGTCTCGCCGTCCGCAACATCTTCCTTCAAAGCATTCACCCCGTTGTCGGTGAGATACTCTACGGTAATTCCTGCACCGGTAAGGGCCTTCATCAGAGCCTGGGCCTGCTTCTGCTTTGCCAGCCGGGCTGCTGCGTCGGTCTGGGAAGAACTTTCGCCTGTGCCGGCCTGATTTCCTGTATTATCGGTATTTTGACTGAAATCAGGAAACTGACTGGAGTCCGGCACCTGGTTTGAATCAGGAAACTGACTGGAGTCCGGCACCTGGTTTGAATCAGGAAACTGACTGGAGTCCGGCATCTGGTTTGAATCAGGAATCTGGACTCCGCTGTTGTCGGTTATCCCTGCCCCATTACTGTTATTCTGGCTGCCGCCTGCCCCGGGGGCTTCCGTGGAGGGAAACGTAACCGGCACCGCGGTTGCCGCAGCGGTAAGTCCCGCCGTTGTCCTGCAGTCCGGATTGGCATCTAAGAATGCCTGGAACTGGATCTGAAGTGCCTGGGCAGTCTTATAGCGTTTCTTGGTATCAATGTAGGATTTCTGTGCCTGCTTCTGGGCAGACTTGATGCTGCTTTTGGAATCCTTTAGCTTCTTCAGCTGTTTTTCCGCCTCTTTCAGGGAATCCTCATAGCCCTTAAGGGTCGTTTTCATGGTTTTTACATTGGCATCTGCCTGCATCTTTGCCGATCTGGCCTGGCTTCCCGCCGCATCCTTTCCGGCTTTGGCGGAATCCACCGCATCTTCTGCGGATCTTACGGAGAGGTCAGCGGAGGTGTCATCAAGCTGGGCCAGCAGGTCTCCGCTTTTTACCCTGTCTCCGACCTCCACAGCTACTTTCTCCACGGTTCCCGCCATCAGGGGCATAACATCCACAGTAAGATTGGGTGATAAGGTACCGATATAATCGGTGCTGATTTCCAGGGTCCCGTACTCAGCCACTGCCGTTTCCACCTTGATGTCAGCGAGAGCCGCTGTCTCCTCCTGCTTCTGACAGCCGGAAAAGGCAGTTATGGCAAACAGGCCGCTTATCAGCACGGCCCCGGTTCTTTTTAATAATGAAGTCATAGATAGTATTCCTTTTTATTGTCATGACATTTGCTCAATTGTGTATAATTGATTATACTTTTCTCTATATCTGATGTCAAGGGAAAGGGATGGCCTGGATAGCGTAAACTTACTGTAGGATTTTTGAGGATAGAGTTACCCTCTGGATTATAGTTTTAGATAGTTTTTTGAAATGCTGTTAGAAGATAACACACTGTTATCATTCTTACGCTACCATATCCTTTGTTCCACGTCAAGT